>NZ_SRIC01000178.1 GCF_004684775.1 Streptomyces sp. MZ04 | reverse complement strand
GAGTAGCCCCCATGCCCCTCCACCGCCTCAACCCCGCCGAACTCTCCCCACCCACCGGCTTCTCCCACGCCGTCACCGCCACCGGCAGCCGCCTCGTCTTCCTGGCAGGCCAGACCTCCCTCGGCGCCGACGGCAAGATCGTCGGCGCCACCCTCCCCGAACAGTTCGAGCAGGCCCTCGCCAACCTCCTCACGGCCCTGCGCCACGCGGGCGGCACCCCCGCCGACCTCGCCCGCGTCACCGTCTACGCCACGGACGTCGCCGACTACCGCGCCCAGGCAGGCGAGTTGGGCCGCATCTGGCGCAGGCTCGCGGGCCGCGACTACCCCGCCATGGCGGTCATCGGCGCCGTCCGGCTCTGGGACGAGGAGTGCAGGGTGGAGCTGGAGGGGGTGGCGGTCCTGGACTGAGCGGGGCGTGCGTCACTTCGACGTCGGAGAGGGGAACGAGACCGTCGTGAACGCCGCCTTGTCCCGCCCCGACGTACCCTCCGTGATCCACCAGTGCGTCGGCTGCTCGCCGTACAGGCCGAAGACCACACCTGCGCCCCAGTCCAGGATCAGCTCCTCCTTGCCGTCGGCATCGAAGTCCGCGGCGGCGTACGGGCGCGCGTGCCGCCACCGCGCCGGGGTCTTCTTGCCCTTCACCCGGGCGGGCCCTTCCCTGAGCACCTCGGTGCGGTCCTGCTCGCCGTCGATCAGGAGCGCGCCGTCGTCCGTGGCGACGAGCACACCGTCCCTGCCGTCGCCGTCCGGGTCCGCGGACGTGTAACCGCCGGGCCCGAAGTCGGAGTTGCGGCTCTTCGGGATCTTGTACGTGATCGGGTCACCGCCCTTGCCGGGGTAGACCGCGAGCGAGGCGATCACCTCGGGTTCCTCCCCCGTGTCCGGCTCGTCGTTGCGGCTTCCGTCGTCGCCGATGGCCAGATCGCGGACGCCGTCACCGTCGTAGTCGCCGAACGCCGCCGCGTTGCCCTCGCGCAGTTCGACGGAGGTGCGGGAGAGCCCGCTTCCGGCGGCCGCCGGATAGAGGATCCCGCCCGTCTGCTCGCCGTCGTCGCCCTCATGGACGAGGAGGCCGGTCGCGCGCGGCTTGCCCGACGGGGCGATGTCGTCCGCGGCGAGCCAACCCCCCCCTGCCGGGACGGGAGTCGGAGCGGGCCGGGGCGCCGGAGCGGGTGAACGGGCCGTACAGCAGGGTCACCGACCCGTTCTGCTGGAGCGCCGCGATGTCGTGGTGCCCGTCCCCGTCGAAGTCGCCCCGCACCGGACGGGAGAGACCGCTGCCCCAGAGACCGCCCGGCACCTTGATCCGGGTCGCCTCCGCATCGGCCTTCGGCCCGTTCGGGCCGCCCCAGTCCACGGTCGGCTGCTCCTGCCGTGCGGTCGCGGCGGGGTCGTCGGACACTTCGTCCGGCACGTCCTCGGTGGCCGTGGAGACGAAGTCGGGATAGCCGTCACCGTCCAGGTCGGCGGTGGTGACGGTGCCGGCGGCGTAGCGGTACACGGCGTGCGTCGACGGGTCGAGCCCCTTGGCGGAGCCGAAGACGACGCCGGTCCACACATCTTCGTTCTTGTTGCCGGAGGGCGCCGGAAGGAGCAGATCGCGGTGTCCGTCCCCGTTGATGTCGTCCGGGTCCTTGGAGCCCTTGCCGCCGGAGGGCGGCGGACCGCCCGCGGACGGAGTCGACACGGGGTTGCCCTCGCGGGACGGCGACGACGACTTGTCCGCCGTCGCCGACCCGTCGCCGCACCCCGCCGTGAAGAGGGCGAGTGCGGCGCATACGACGAGGGTGCGGGTGCCGGGGATGGTGACGCGTTCTGCCATGCGCCCACCCCAACACCGCGCCCTCGCTTGCTCCAGGTGTGGCTGCCGATCGTTGCCCAGTCGTAGCGGGCAACGATCAGAGAGCCCCGCCCCTAGATGTCCCGGAACGTCTCGATCTGCGCGCCCACGGAGTTGAGGCGCTCGGCCAGCTCCTCGTACCCGCGATTGATCACGTACACATTGCGGAGCACGGACGTGCCCTCGGCGGCCATCATCGCGAGGAGCACGACCACGGCGGGCCGCAGCGCGGGCGGGCACATCATCTCGGCGGCGCGCCAGCGGGTCGGGCCCTCCACCAACACGCGGTGCGGGTCGAGGAGTTGGAGGCGCCCGCCGAGGCGGTTCAGATCCGTCAGATAGATCGCGCGGTTGTCGTAGACCCAGTCGTGGATCAGCGTCTTGCCCTGCGCCGCCGCCGCGATGGCCGCGAAGAAGGGGACGTTGTCGATGTTGAGGCCGGGGAACGGCATCGGGTGGATCTTGTCGATCGGCGCCTCCAGCTTGGAGGGGCGGACCGTGAGGTCGATCAGGCGCGTACGGCCGTTGTCGGCGAAGTACTCCGCCGTGCGGTCGTGGTCGAGCCCCATCTCCTCCAGGACCGCGAGCTCGATCTCCAGGAACTCGATCGGGACGCGGTTGACGGTCAGTTCGGACTCCGTGACGACCGCGGCGGCGAGCAGGCTCATCGCCTCGACCGGGTCCTCGGAGGGGGAGTAGTCGACGTCGACGTCGATGGTCGGCACGCCGTGCACGGTGAGGGTCGTGGTGCCGATGCCCTCGACCTTCACGCCGAGCGCCTCCAGGAAGAAGCACAGGTCCTGGACCATGTAGTTCGACGAGGCGTTGCGGATGACGGTCGTGCCGGCGCTGCGTGCCGCGGCGAGCAGCGCGTTCTCGGTCACGGTGTCGCCGCGCTCGGTCAGCACGATCGGGCGGTCGGGGGTGACGTCGCGCGCGACCTGCGCGTGGTAGAGCCCCTCGGTCGCCGCGACGTCGAGCCCGAAGCGGCGCAGCGCGATCATGTGCGGCTCGATCGTGCGGGTGCCGAGGTCGCAACCGCCCGCGTACGGCAGCTTGAAGTGGTCCATGCGGTGAAGCAGCGGACCCAGGAACATGATGATCGAGCGGGTCCGGATCGCGGCCTCGGCGTCGATCGCCTCCATGTCGAGCTGCGTGGGCGGCACGAGCTCCAGGTCGACGCCTTCGTTGATCCAGCGGGTGCGTACGCCGATGGAGCCGAGCACCTCGAGCAGGCGGTAGACCTCCTCGATGCGGGCGACCCGGCGAAGGACCGTGCGCCCCTTGTTGAGCAGGGAGGCGCAGAGCAGCGCCACGCAGGCGTTCTTGCTCGTCTTGACGTCGATGGAGCCGGAGAGCCGGCGTCCGCCGACCACGCGCAGGTGCATCGGTCCCGCGTACCCGAGCGACACGATTTCGCTGTCGAGCGCCTCGCCGATCCGGGCGATCATCTCAAGGCTGATGTTCTGGTTGCCCCGCTCGATGCGGTTCACGGCGCTCTGACTTGTGCTCAGCGCCTCGGCAAGCTGCGACTGTGTCCAGCCCCGGTGCTGCCGGGCGTCACGGATGAGCTTGCCGATGCGTACGAGGTAATCGTCTGCCATGCGGGAAGGCTATCTCAGATATGAGATGGCGCACGCGTTACGGTAGGCCATACGGGAAACGGCTGATTGGGTACGGAAGTTCCCCTTCTCGCACGCCCTTCATACGGCGTCCCCGTATGGCCCAGTACTACGCCTTTTCCGGTACACGTCAGCCGCAGCCGCACGAACTGTGCCGCCCGCCGTGCACCGCGGCCTGCGCGTCGGGCCTGGGACCCGCCGCCGCCCGCGTCACCCGGGCGGCGGCAGCGCGCCCGGCCGACGAATCGGCATCGTGCACCACTGTGCCCCCGGTCAAGGTCAGGCGCACCTCGGCAGAGCTGATATCGGCCACCGGACACCGCGTCACATCCCGGTCGAGCAGCACCAGATCGGCCGACTTGCCCCGCTCGACGGTTCCGGTGAGGTGGTCCATGCGGAGTTGACGCGCGGCGCCGAGCGTATGCATCAGCAGGGACGACGTACGGCTGATGCCTTCCTGCTCGCGGTAGAGGTCGCCGTCGCCCTCGCCCTCGGCGCCGTACCGGTCGACCGCCGTCCGCACCTGGTTCCACACCTGGAGCGGATCGACCGGCCAGTCCGAGCCGCCGGCGAGCAGCGCTCCGTGCCGCTCGAGGCTGCGCGCCGGGTACTGCCAACGGTGGCGCTCGGCACCGATGTAGGGCAGGAGCGCCTCCATGGTCCAGGTGCTCGGCGATGCCCACTGCAGCTGCATGCAGGGGATGACGCCGAGCCGGGCGAAGCGGGGCAGGTCGGCGGGGTCGACGACCTGGAGGTGGGCGGTGGTGTTGCGGACGTCACGGATCCCTGTCTCGCGCAGGGCGTACGCGTATCCGTCGAGGGAGGTGCGCACGGCACGGTCGCCGATGGCGTGCGCGTGCATCTGCCAGCCGTCCTTGTTGAAGGCGGCGGTCAGCCGGCCGTAGTCGGCGCCGGACACATACAGTTCACCGCGGTTGTCGGTCGGCTTCCCGTCCTTGTCCGTATAGGGCTCGAGCATCGCGGCCGTCTGCGCCGGGTACTCGATGACCCCGTCGAGGAACACCTTGACCGTGCCGAACCGCAGTCCGCGTACGCCGTCGAAGTCGTCCCGCAGCCCCCGCGCGAAGGCCAGGGCCGCCGCCGGGTCCTTGGCCAGGTCCGAGTCGATCCGCAGTGCGGGGACGATGCGCTGCGGCAACGCGCCGCGTTCGGAGAGCGCCTGATAGAGGCTCAGCTCGTTCTCGCCGACGACCGCTTCCATGAAGGTGGTGATCCCGGACGCGGCGGCCTCGGCGAAGGTCTTCTTCGCGGCGGCGATGAGCTGCTCGCGGTCGGGCGCGGGGATGTGCCGGGTCACCAGGGGCTGCGCGTCGTCCTTGAGCACGCCGCTGGGCTTGCCGTCCTTGTCCTTGACGATCTTTCCGCCGGGCGGCTCCGGCGTCGCGGCGGTGATCCCCGCGATGTCGAGGGCCCGCTGGTTGACCCAGACGTTGTGCCCGTCGCCGCCGACCAGGGCGATGGGCCGCCGGGTCGGCAGGGCGTCGAGCATCGAGTGGTGCGGCGAGGTGCCGTGCGGCAGCAGGCCCACCGGATTCCAGTCCTCCACCACGAGCCACCCGTCCGGCTCCTGATCGGCGGAGTCCTTCAGGAACCCGGTGAGGGTCTTCTGCAACTCCTCGACGGTCTGCTCGGCTCCGGCGACTGAGGGCTTCAGGGAGCGGTCGGCGGCGCCCGTCGGGTGCGCGTGCCCGTCGTGGATCCCGCTCATGAGAGTGCCGCCACGCCCGTCCACCACCTGGGTGTCACGCCCGATGAACCGCTTGAGCGCGGCATCGCTCGCGACGGCGAGAATCCGCCCGTCCCGCCCGACGGCGACGGCCTGCGCGCGGGCGTGCCCCCGGGTGCCGCTGAACACACGGGAGTTGTGCACGACGAGCGCGGCGGAGCGGCGGGGTGCGGCCGGCGCGGCGGCCGCGGGGGTCGCACCCACGGCGGCGAGCAGCCCGGCGGCTCCGGCGGAGGCGAGCAGCCCGCGCCGGGAGAGGGGAGAGAACTGCGGAGACGTCATAGGGCACTCCGGGGTGATCGGCTGGGTCGGCGGGACAGAGACTCCGCGAGTAACGCGTTAACCAGAACCCGCTCCCCACGACGGATTCCGTAGGATCCCCGGCGTGCACAGGCCAACCCTCGCCGACATAGCCCGCGCAGCCGAGGTATCGACTGCGACGGTCTCGCACGCCCTGAACGGCACGGGACGCCTGAGCGAGTCCACCCGCCGCCGGGTACGGCAGACCGCCACGGCCCTCGGCTACGGCGGCGGGGCCACCCGCACGCGGACCATCGGCATAGCCGTCACCACGTACCGAAAAGCCTGGAACTACACCGAAGTCGCCTACTTCTCCCGGGCCGTCGCGGCGGCGACCACCGCGGCCCACGCCCGCGGCTACGCCCTCACCACCCTCCCGGCGGACCGCGTCACGGAGGACACCTGGCACAGCATCGCCGTCGACGGAATGCTCGTGATGGACAGCACCCCGGGCGACCCCATGGTCCGCGCCCTGCGCGCCCGCGGCATCCCGCTCGTCTTCGACGGCGCCCCCGGCGACCCGCACCCCACGGACCGCTGGGTCGACAACGACCACGTGGCCACCACCATCGAGGTCCTCGACCACCTCACGGCGGCGGGCGCCCGCCGTATCGCCCTGCAGTCCGGCAGCGGCGGTGAGCACTACGCGCGCGTGGTGACCGAGACGTACGAGGCATGGTGCGCGCGGCGCTCACTGCCCCCGCTGGTGGTCCCCTTCGATGAGTACGACGATGAAGGTCATGCCTTCGACGAGGTGCTCGGACGGATCGACGCCGTCCATGCCGTCTACGACCCCGGCGGCCGCCAGCTCCTCGCCGCGGCGGCCCGGCACGGCCTGCGTGTCCCGGACGATCTGCTGCTCGTGTGCGCGAGCGAGGATCCGGGGTACGCGGAGACCGAGCCGCCCGTCACGACGGTGACCCTCGACCCGGAACGCACGGCGCGCACGGCCGTGTCCCTCCTCGTCGACCTGATCGAAGGAGGGCGGGCCGAAGGAGGGCGGGCCGGAGAAGGAGGGCAGGCCGATGCGCCCGGCCAGGTGCTTGTCCCGGCCGGTCTGATACCCCGCGCCTCGTCGCGGCGCAGGGTGATGTACTAGAGTTATCTCGACATCGAGATATCTGCCGAGGCGCACCGCAAGCCGCCCCCCCGGTAAGGGTTACCTAACTAAGCCTTACCTTAGCGGATCGACGAGGAGTCGTGGCGGCAGGATGTGATTCAACGCGCACATATATGAAGGAGACTGTCGTGTCGGCGAACAGCTTCGACGCCCGCAGCACGCTGCGCGTGGGCGACGAGTCGTACGAGATCTTCAAGCTGGACAAGGTCGAGGGCTCCGCGCGCCTCCCTTACAGCCTGAAGGTGCTGCTGGAAAACCTGCTCCGCACCGAGGACGGCGCGAACATCACCGCCGACCACATCCGCGCGCTCGGCAACTGGGACTCCCAGGCGCAGCCGTCGCAGGAGATCCAGTTCACGCCGGCTCGCGTGATCATGCAGGACTTCACCGGCGTGCCCTGCGTCGTGGACCTCGCCACCATGCGTGAGGCCGTCAAGGAGCTCGGCGGTGACGCGGACAAGATCAACCCGCTCGCCCCGGCCGAGCTGGTCATCGACCACTCCGTGATCGCCGACAAGTTCGGCACGGCGGACGCCTTCGGCCAGAACGTCGAGCTGGAGTACGGCCGCAACAAGGAGCGCTACCAGTTCCTGCGCTGGGGCCAGACCGCCTTCGACGAGTTCAAGGTCGTCCCCCCGGGCACCGGCATCGTCCACCAGGTCAACATCGAGAAGCTGGCCCGTACGGTCATGGTCCGTAACGGCCAGGCCTACCCCGACACCCTGGTCGGCACCGACTCGCACACCACGATGGTCAACGGCCTGGGCGTCCTGGGCTGGGGCGTCGGCGGCATCGAGGCCGAGGCCGCGATGCTGGGCCAGCCGGTCTCCATGCTCATCCCGCGCGTCGTCGGCTTCAAGCTGACCGGCGAGCTGCCGGCCGGCACCACCGCCACCGACCTCGTCCTCACGATCACCGAGATGCTGCGCAAGCACGGCGTCGTCGGCAAGTTCGTCGAGTTCTACGGCGAGGGTGTGGCGGCCACGAGCCTCGCCAACCGCGCCACCATCGGCAACATGTCGCCGGAGTTCGGCTCCACCGCCGCGATCTTCCCGATCGACGACGAGACGCTGAAGTACCTGCGCCTGACCGGCCGCGACGAGCAGCAGGTCGCGCTCGTCGAGTCGTACGCCAAGGAGCAGGGCCTCTGGCTGGACCCGGCCGCCGAGCCCGACTTCTCCGAGAAGCTGGAGCTCGACCTCTCCACGGTCGTTCCGTCGATCGCCGGTCCGAAGCGTCCGCAGGACCGCATCGTCCTCGCCAACGCCGCCCAGCAGTTCGCGGTCGACGTACGCAACTACGTCGCGGACGACGACGAGGCGGGCAAGGAGTCCTTCCCGGCCTCCGACGCCCCGGCGAACCACCCCAACGGCGCCCCGTCGAAGCCGGTCACCGTCACGGCCCCCGACGGTTCGACGTACGAGATCGACCACGGCGCCGTGACCGTCGCCGCGATCACCTCCTGCACCAACACCTCGAACCCGTACGTGATGGTCGCCGCCGCGCTCGTCGCGAAGAAGGCCGTCGAGAAGGGCCTGACCCGCAAGCCGTGGGTCAAGACCACGCTGGCGCCCGGCTCGAAGGTCGTCACCGACTACTTCGACAAGGCGGGGCTCACCCCCTACCTCGACAAGGTCGGCTTCAACCTCGTCGGCTACGGCTGCACCACCTGCATCGGCAACTCGGGCCCGCTGCCCGAGGAGGTCTCGAAGGCCGTCAACGACCACGACCTGGCCGTGACGTCCGTCCTCTCCGGCAACCGGAACTTCGAGGGCCGCATCAACCCCGACGTCAAGATGAACTACCTGGCGTCCCCGCCGCTGGTCGTCGCGTACGCCATCGCGGGTTCGATGAAGGTGGACATCACCAAGGACGCGCTCGGTGTCGACCAGGACGGCAAGCCCGTCTTCCTGAAGGACATCTGGCCGTCCGAGGCCGAGGTGAACGACGTCGTCGCCAACTCCATCGGCGAGGACATGTTCAACAAGTCCTACCAGGACGTCTTCGCGGGCGACGCCCAGTGGCAGTCCCTGTCGATCCCGACCGGCAACACCTTCGAGTGGGACCCGCAGTCGACGTACGTCCGCAAGCCCCCTTACTTCGAGGGCATGACGATGGAGACCACCCCGGTCTCCGACATCACGGGCGCCCGGGTCCTCGCCAAGCTGGGCGACTCGGTGACGACGGACCACATCTCGCCCGCCGGTGCGATCAAGGCCGACACCCCGGCCGGCAAGTACCTCACGGAGCACGGCGTCGAGCGTCGCGACTTCAACTCCTACGGCTCGCGCCGTGGTAACCACGAGGTCATGATCCGCGGCACGTTCGCCAACATCCGCCTGCGCAACCAGATCGCGCCGGGCACCGAGGGCGGCTTCACCCGCGACTTCACGAAGGAAGACGCCCCCGTCTCCTTCATCTACGACGCCTCGCAGAACTACCAGGCGGCCGGCACCCCGCTCGCGATCCTCGCGGGCAAGGAGTACGGCTCCGGTTCGTCCCGTGACTGGGCCGCCAAGGGCACCGCGCTGCTCGGCGTCAAGGCCGTCATCGCCGAGTCGTACGAGCGCATCCACCGCTCGAACCTCATCGGCATGGGCGTCCTGCCGCTGCAGTTCCCGGAGGGTCGGACCGCCGAGAACCTCGGCCTGACCGGCGAGGAGACCTTCTCCTTCACCGGCGTGACCGAGCTGAACGATGGCTCTACGCCTCGGACGGTCAAGGTCACCACCGACACCGGGGTGGAGTTCGACGCGGTTGTCCGCATCGACACTCCCGGTGAGGCGGACTACTACCGCAACGGCGGCATCATGCAGTTTGTGCTGCGCTCGCTGATCCGGAAGTAGCCTTACGGCAGTTGAGGGCCGCACCCCCCGTTTCGCAGGGGGTGCGGCCCTCGTGCGTTGTCTGCGGCCAGCCGCCGTACGGCACGGTGATGATCTCCATGTAGTGACCCGCCGGGTCCAGGAAGTACATGCCGCGGCCGCCGTCGTTGGTGTTGAACTCGCCTGGCAGCTTCTGGTGCGGATCCGCCCAGTGCTCGATCCCGCGCCCGGAGATCTTCGCGTACGCCGCCTCGAACTCGTCCTCGGAGACGAGGAAGGCGTAGTGCTGCGGGGTGATCTTGTCCGCGGGGATGGCGGCGAAGTCAAGGGTGACTCCGTTGCTCAGTTCCACCGCGATGAACGGGCCCCATTCCGAAGTGATTTCGAGGCCCAGCAGGTCCGTGAAGAATTCAGCGGACTCCCGGTTGTCCCGGGCGTGGATGATCGTGTGGTTCAGCTCGACCGACAAGGAATGCCTCCAGAAGGCATCTCCTGACACCTCCATGCCTCACCCGGTCGGTGACCGGCACGCGATGTCGCCGTGGATCTTAGGCACGGCGACATCGCGCTGTCGAGCTACTTCCCGTGGGTCACTTCTCCTCCACGAGCACATCGCCGACGCCCGTGCCGCCGAAGCAGCGCGCGCTCGACGTGTCGGCCGCGCCCGGAGCCGGCGTCTTCCAGTCTCCGTACGCGTCCGGCCATACACCGCAGACCACATGGACGCGGAAGGACGTCTCGCCCCCGGTCGTGTTGGTGCAGTGGGCGTGACCCCAGTAGCCGTCGGTGTCCGTGGTGCAGTCGAGAACGCCGGCGGCCGCGGCCGGTTCCTGCTGTGCGGCCGCCGCGCCCGGCGCTACGGCGAACACCGGCAGCGCGGCGGCCGCCACTGCCGCGAGCTTGAGGGCGAGCCCGGTGAGGCGGCGAGGCTTGTTGTTCATGGGTTGGTCTCCTTCGGGATTTCCGTGGTGGTGCACCGGACGCGCACCACCCTCGGCACTGTTCTGATGTTTCCGAGCAGCCCTCTCGTCCCGCTCACTCGACGGTCACTCGACACTCACCCCCGGTGCTGCGATCATTACGCAACGTGACTGTGGTGAGGATCGCGGAGTTCGAGTACAGGCTTCTGGGCCCGCTTGAAGTGCTGCTCGACGGCAGGCCCGTGGCGCTGCGGGCGGCCAAACAACGGGCCCTTCTGGCGGCCCTCCTGGTGGACGCCAACAAGGTCGTTCCCGCCGACACCCTGATCGACCGACTGTGGGACGAGCCACCGGACGGCGCCCGCAACGCCCTGCAGAACTACGTGCTGCGGCTGCGACGCACCCTGAGCGGCGGAGTGATCCGCACCTGCGCGGGCGGCTATCTCATCGACGTACCCGACGAGGCCCTGGACCTGCACCGGTTCGATGCCCTGGTCGCCAGGGCACGGGCCGCAGCGGCGGCGCAGGCGGCCGAGCGGGCCTCGGCGCTCCTCGGCGAGGCGCTGGCGCTGTGGCGCGGGGAGCCGTTCGCGGACGTTCCGTCGGAGCGGCTGCGCCTGGAGGTCGCCCCCGCGCTGAACGAGCGCCGCCTCGGCGCCCTTGAGCTGCGCACCGACGCCGACTTCCAGCTCGGGCGGCACACGGACGTACTGCCGCGGCTACGTGAACTCACCGCCGCCCACCCGCTGCAGGAGCGCTTCTGGGCGCAGCGCATGCTGGCCCTCTACCGCTCGGGCCGGCAGGGCGAAGCCCTGGAGTGCTACCGGACCGTCAGCGCGCTGCTGCACGACGAGTTGGGCGTCGACCCGGGTCCTGAGCTGTGGCAACTCCACCAGCGGGTGCTCACCGCGGACCTCTCCCTGACGGCACCGGCGTCACCGGAGGGCCCACGGGCCCAGGGGAACCTGCCCGCCGAGACGACGACGTTCATCGGCAGGGAAAGCATGCTCCGCAGAACGCGGAAGCTCCTCGAGAGCGCCCGCCTCGTCACACTCACCGGCCCCGGCGGAGTCGGCAAGACGCGCCTCGCGCTGCGCGCGGCCGCCGAGGCCTCCTGGGCGTTCCCGCACGGGGCATGGCTCGCCGACCTGGCGCCGCTGACCGAGCCGCAGCTCCTCGACCGCGCGGTCGCCGAGGCGCTCGGCATCCCCGACCAGTCGCTGCGCCCCGGCACGCAGGTACTCGTCGAGCACCTGCGGGAACGCCAACTGCTGCTGGTCCTCGACAACTGCGAACACGTCGCCGAGGCGGCCGGTCACCTCTTGAGTACGTTGCTGACCGCGGCGCCGGGCCTGCGCGTACTGGCCACGAGCCGCCAGGGACTGCGCGTCCCGGGGGAGTACCTGCTGCCCGTACCGCCGCTGACCATCCCTCAGGACCGGGGCGCACCATCCACATTGACGGGCTGTGAGGCCGTGCGTCTCCTCGCCGACCGCGCCGAGGCCTGCGCCCCGCACTTCCGCATCACCGGACGCAACGAGGAAGCCGTGGGTCGCCTGTGCCGCCGCCTCGACGGCATTCCGCTGGCGATCGAGCTGGCGGCGGTGCGTCTGGGCACGCTCTCGGCCGAGGAGATCCTCGAACGTCTCGACGACCGGTTCCGGCTCCTCTCCGACACCGGGTCGCGCACCGGCCCCCGGCACCAGCGCACCCTGCGCGGCGTCGTCGACTGGAGCCACGACCTGTGCGACGAACGCGAAAGGAGCCTGTGGGCAGGGGTGTCGGTGTTCTCCGGCGGCTTCGACCTCGCGGCGGCCGAGGCGGTGTGCCCGGGCGAGGACACCACCCGCGAGGACATCGTGGACGTCCTCGCCGCGCTGGCACACAAGTCGGTGCTCACCGTCGACACGACCGGCCCACGCGCCCGGTACCGCATGCTGGAGACCCTGCGCCAGTACGGGCAGTCCAGGCTCCAGGAGCTCGGCCGGGACATCCCGTTGCGGCGGCGCCACTGCGCGTACTACGCGAGCATGGCGGCGCAGGCGGCGGAGCGATGGTGCGGGCCCGACGAGGTCGCCTGGCTGTCCCGGCTGCGCCTGGAGTCGCCGAACCTGCGCGCCGCCCTGGACTTCTGCGTCTCGGGAGAGGGTGACGCCACGGCCGCCCTCGCGATCGCCGCCAGCCTCACCCGCACCCGCTACTGGTTCTTCAGCAGCTCGCTCGGGGAAGGCCGCCACTGGCTGACCCGCGCGCTGGACCTCACCCCTGAGGCGCCCGCCCCGCTGCGAGTCGGCTGCCTGGCACTCACGGCTTGGATCGCACTGTGCCAGGGGGACCAAACGGCCGCCGAGGGCTTCCTGGCAGATGCCGTGCGGCTCGGAAGCGAAATCAGCACGGACGTCGAGGCGCTGGGCGTGCTCTCCTACATGGAGGGCGTCTTCGCCTTCCTCATCCACGCGGACGCACGGGCCATCGCGCTCCTGGCACGGGCCAGGGAGCGTTTCCGGGCCGGCGGCCAGGTGGGCGATGCCCATATGGCCACCATGCTCTGGTCCATGGCGGCGTCCTTCCTCGGTGAGCGGGAGCCCGCGTTGGCGGCCGGGCGTGAGTACGTGACCGAGGCCGACGCCCATGGCGCGGGCTGGGCGCATTCCTGGGGGCTGTGGGGCATGGCGCTGGCGGAGCTCCGGCACGGCGACCCGCACCGGGCGGCGGCGCTGTTCCGTGACTCCTTGCGCCGGCAGCGGGCCATCGGCGACCGCTGGGGCACCGTATGGGGCGTGGAGGCCCTGGCCTGGGCTGTTGCCGCCACTGGGGACCACGGCCGGGCCGCCCGCCTGATGGGGGCGGCGGACCGGCTCCTGCGAATGACCGGCGTCGCACTGACGGGCCTGCGACCGCTCCACGACGCCCATGTCGAGGCCGAGCGCCTGGTGCGCCGCACCCTGGGCGAGCGGGCCTACGCGGCGGCCTTCGCGGAAGGAGCGGGGACGCGGGATCCGTTGCGGCTGGCGCTGGGCGGGACGGCGTGAGCAAGGAAGGGCCGTGCGGCGCCGGCGAATACCGGCACCGCACGGCCCTCCCGAAGATCCTGCCGGATCAGCTCAACAGCTCCACCTCCGCGAGCGTCGCCGACCCGTCGAGGACGAGCCGGTAGCGCTGGTACTCGCCCGCGTCGTCCACGCTGAACGCCCGCGTCTGCTTGTCCCAGGCGAAGGACTCGCCGGACCGCTTGTCCAACTGGTCCCACGTCTCACCGTCGTTGGACCCTTCGAGGACCCAGCCGCGCGGCGCCTTCGCCTTGTCGGACGACGAGGTCAGCGTGTACTGCACGGCCTTGGTGGCCTTGCCGACCGGAAGTTCCACCGAGGCCGAAGTTGCGTCTGTGGCCGAGGTGTTGTCGAAGAGCGCGCCGTCACCCTTGATGGCGTCACCGCGCGGCGACGGCACCTTGTCGTCCTGGGTGATGGACGTCGGCTGGGCGTCCTTGCCCGTGCCCCATGCCGACGGCTTCGGGCCCATGTCGAACTCCAGGACACCGCCGCGCGCGATTTCCTTGTGCGGCAGGGCAGTTGAGGTCCACTTCTTGCCGTTGACCTTCAGGCCCTGCACGTACACGTTCTTCGCGCTGTTCTTCGGAGCCTTGACGACCAGATCGCGGCCGCCGTCCAGGTGCACGGTCATCTTGGTGAACTGGGGCGACCCGATGGCGTATTCACCGCTGCCCATGACCAGCGGATAGAAGCCGAGCGAGGAGAACAGATACCAGGCCGACTGCTCGCCGTTGTCCTCGTCGCCGTGGTAGCCCTGCCCGATCTCGCTGCCCGTGTAGAGGCGGGAGAGGACCTCGCGGACCTTCTCCTGCGTCTTGGACGGTTCACCGGCGGCGTCGTACATGTAGGCGGCGTGGTGGGCGACTTGGTTGGAGTGCCCGTACATGCCCATGCGTACGTCGCGGGCCTCGGTCATCTCATGGATGACGCCTCCATACGAACCGGCGAACTCGGCGGAGCCGGTCTCCGGAGTGGCGAAGTACGTGTCGAGCTTGTCGCCCAGGCCCTTGCGACCGCCGTAGAGATTCGCCAGACCGCGCGAGTCCTGCGGGGCGGTGAAGGCGTAACCCCAGGCGTTCGTCTCCGTGTAGTCGTAACCCCACACGCGCGGGTCGAACTTTTCCGAAGGGACGCGCCAATCACCCTTCGTGTCCTTGCCCTGGAAGAAGCCCGGGGCGGAGCCTCCTCCCGCCGCCTTGTCGTCGAAGAGCTTCACGTAATCCCGGGCACGGTTGAGGAAGTACTCGGACTCCTCCTTGTAGTGCTTCTTGCCCGTCTTCTTGAAGAGGGCGTCGCCCATGCGCGAGATGCCGTAGTCGTTCAGGTAGCCCTCGAGTGCCCAGGACAGGCCCTCGTGGGTCTCGCTCGGGGTGTAGCCGAGGAAGGGCGAGGTCTCCATGCCCTTGCGGCCGACGCCCGAACTCGGCGGCACCACCGTCGCGTTCTTCAGGGCGGCGTCGTACGCGTCCTCGGCGTCGAAGTCGACACCCTTGACGTACGCGTCGGCGAACGCGACGTCCGACGACGTGCCCGTCATCAGGTCGGCGTAGCCGGGCGACGACCAACGGGACGTCCAGCCACCGTCCTTGTACTGCTGCACGAAGCCGTCGACCAGTTCACCCGCCTTCTTGGGGGTGAGGAGCGAGTAGGCGGGCCAGGTCGTGCGATAGGTGTCCCAGAAGCCGTTGTTGACGTACGGCTTCCCGTCGACGATCTTCGCGCCGGTGTGGGTCGGAGTGTCCGGGCCGGTCTGCGGCGAGAAGGGGGACGCGTACTGATACTTCGAACCGACCTTCTCGAAGCCGGAGTTGGGGTAGAGGTACAGCCGGTAGAGGCTGGAGTACAGCGAGGTGCGCTGGCCTTCGCTCGCGCCCTCCACCTCCACCTTGCCGAGGATGTCGTCCCACTGTTTCTGGGCGCCGTCCTTGACGTGGTCGAACGACGTCCCGGACGGGATCTCCCGGTCGAGGTTGGCCTTGGCCTGGTCGAGGCTGATGAGGGAGGTCGCAAGGCGCAGATCGACGGTGCGGTCCTTGCCCGGCTTGAAGCGCAGATAGCCGGTGACGTCACCGCCACCACCGCCTTCGAGCTTGCCGCCCGCGGTCACGGGCGAGTCGAAGGTGCCGTAGACGAACAGGCGCGTGGCGCCTGTCGAAAGCCCGGACTTGACGTCCGAGAAGCCGCTGACGACCCCGTTCTCCTGGTCCAGGGTCAGTCCGCCCTTCTCCGAGACGTTGTCGAAGATGACACTCGCGTCGTCACCGGGATAGGTGAACTTCATCATCGCCGCGTGATCGGTCGGCGCCATCTCGGCCTTCAGACCGTTCTCGAAGGTCACGCCGTAGTAGTGCGGGCGCGCCGTCTCCTTCTCGTGCCTGAAGGGCAGCGCCCGCTTGGTCCGCGATGCGCTCGGGGTGTCCTTGTCGACCGACGGCATCATCTGGAAGGTCTGCCGGTCGCCCATCCAGGGGCTCGGCTCATGGCTGGCGCTGAACGCCTGAATGGTCGGGAGATTGTCCCCGTTGTTCCCACGCGCGTAGTCGTAGAGCCAGCTCAGGGAGCCCGCGTTGGTCACCGGCGTCCAGAAGTTGAAGCCGTGCGGGACGGCCGTCGCCGGGAAGGTGTTGCCGCGCGAGAAGCCGCCGCTGGAGTTGGTGCCGCGGGTGGTGGAGGCGTAGTCGGAGGGATGGGCCTTCGGCTTCGCCGGTGCCTTCTCCTTCAGCGATACGTCGTCCACCCAGCCGCGGAACTTGGCAGGCCCCTTGGGGGAGTCGTACGCGACGAGCACCCGGTCGACGGTCTTACCGCCCGCGACCTGCCCGATCCGCGCGACCACGTTGTTCCACTGGTTGACGTAGAGCCCCTTCGCGGCACCCTGGCCCTGCGGGCTCAGCGGGAAGCCGTGCTGGTCCATGGCCTTGAGGTCACTCAGATAGGTGCCATCGGTGAAGGCCAGGTCCAGGGACACGTTCGTGGCGTCGTAGTCGAGGTCGCCCTCGGCCATGGACGGGAAGACGCGGTACGACAGCTCGGTGTCACGCCGCACGGAGACGTTGACATCGAAGACCTTGTTGTACGAGTAGCCGCGGGCGTCCGCCTTGTGGGTGCCGGCGTAGCGCAGCGCGCGCTTGCCGGTGAATCCGGCGCCCGACTTGGCGGTCGGCGAACCGCTGGGGCCCCGGTCGACTAGGGAGAGCATGTCCTCGGGCGGCGGGGCTTCGGAACCGCCCACGGAGAGCTGCACGTCGGAGAGCTGGAGGGCGTCGGAGGCGCCGTTGTCGGCGGTGATGTCGAGGCGGTAGTGGGAGTAGGCGGTGGCGTTGTCGAAGTCGTATTTCTTCGTCTGATGCCGCTGCGGGAACGACTCGCCCTTGCGGGTGTCGAGGTCCTTCCAGGTCTTGCCGTCGGTGGAGCCCTGCAGGGTCCAGTCCTTCGGGTCGCGCTCGGAGTGATCGTTCGCCGAGGTCAGCGCGTACGTCACGACCTTCGCGGGCTCGTCCAGGTCGAACTCGGCCCAGCCGGTGGGTGCGAACGTCAGCCATTTGCTGGTGGGTTCGCCGTCGACGAGGTTCTCCTTGACCTCGCCGCTGCCGGCGTTCTCACCGCTGGCGCGGACCTCGGTGACGTGGTCGTTCACACTTCCGGGGATGCCTGAGCTGAACGCGCCGTTGACACCGGAGGTGCGCTTCTTGCCGTCGGGGCCCGTCTCCACGGTGTTCAGCCAGTCGGGCTGGGCGTCACTCTCCTCGAAGGACGAGACGAACTCCCTGGCGGCCTTGGGGGGTTCCTCCGGCTTGGCGATGGCTGCGCCTTGCGCTGTGGCGACGAGCGAGAAGGCGGTGGCGCCGAGGAGCGCGGCTGAACGGGGCCTGAGGCCAAGACGGTGCCGGTGACCTGGACGGTGTCTGTGCCGAGGTCTGTGTCCCATCCTCGAAATCCCTCCCTGCGAGTACGACAACGTTGTCAATTCACTGCGCAAGGTCCAGTAGGGCGTCAAGTGGGCGGTGGTGTCAAGGCTGTTGGAGGGGTTGGTGGGGAG
>NZ_SRIC01000177.1 GCF_004684775.1 Streptomyces sp. MZ04 | reverse complement strand
CCCACGTACGACATCCCCCCACACCCCCACATTCCGGGAGACCCTCCGTGATATCGCGTCGCGTATTCCTGTCGTCCGCAGCCGGTGCCGCCGGAGCCCTGACCTATCCCGCCTGGGGCAGCCTCCTCAGCCCCGACGCCAAGGCGGCGCCCGCCACCTGTGAACTCGCCCTGCAGAACAAGTCGTTGCCCGGCGAGGTACGCGCCTACGTCACCGGACACGAGCAGGGCACCGACCGCTGGGTCCTGCTCAAGCCGGACGGCGGTGTCTACCGGCCCGACTCGCCGTCGGCCCCGCAGACGCCCCTGCCGGTCGACTGCTCCATACCGCTCGGCGCGGCCGGTTCCGAGCCGAAGGTACTGACGCTGCCTCAAATGTTCGGCGCCCGCGTCTACTTCGTGCGGGACGACAAGCTGGACTTCTTCCTCAACCCGGGCCCTTCCCTGGTCGAGCCCGCCTTCGCGACCAAGGAGGACCCCAACTACGGGCGCACCTGGTCGTTCTGCGAATTCACCTTCAACAGCACGCAGTTGTACGCCAACATCAGCTACGTGGACCTCGTCACGGCCCTGCCCATCGGCCTGACGCTGGAAGGGGACGCCAAGCACACCGTCGCCCCGCTGCCCAACGGGGCCGTCGACAAGATCGCGGCCGATCTCGTCGCGCAGGGCGAGAAGGACGGGCAGCCGTGGGGCGACCTGGTGATCCGGGGCGACGGCGGGGACGTACTGCGCGTCATCTCGCCGCAGAACCTCATGGCCCCGTACTTCGACCGGCCCGACCAGATGCCGTTCCGGAACGTGTGGAACAGCTACATCGACCAGGTGTGGGAGAAGTACCGGGGCACCGACCTCAAGATCGACCTGCAGGGCGGCCGGGGCGTGTTCACCGGGCGGGTGAGCGGTGACACGCTGACATTCGACGGCGGGCACACGTTCGCGAAGCCCACGTCCAAGGACATCTTCACCTGCAACCACGGGCCGTTCACCAACAACCCCGCGGACTCCGACGACAAGAAGGGTCTGCTCGCGCGGCTCGCGGCGGGGTTCAACCGCAGCATCATGCTGACGCACGCGGAGCAGCCGAACGGCGCGGGCTCCGGGGACTACTACAAGGACGCGGTGACGAATCACTGGGCGCGGGTGGTGCACGCGAACTCCCCGATCGGATACGCGTTCCCGTACGACGATGTCCGGCCGGACGGGGAGCCGGATGTGTCCGGGGCGGCGCACGACGGCAATCCGCGCAGGTTCACGGTGAGTGTCGGGGCGTAGCCCGGCGAGTGTTCGGGGCGCGGCCCGGCGAGTTGTTCGGGACGTGGCCCGGCACGCGAAAGCCCCGTCGCGTTCGGCACGCGACGGGGCTTTCGTCGGCAGAGCTACTCGCAGCTGTTTCCCGCGGCGGGGTCGAGGGCGCCGACGAGATTGCCGGAGTTGCCGCAAACGTTGATGGGAGCGTGGACCGGCGCTTGCACGAGGTTGCCGTTGAGGACGCCGGGCGCGTTCTCCACCCTGCCCTCCGCGAAGGCGCCGGGGCCGGGGTCGGCGAGTGCGGAGCCGGCCCCGCCGATGACGGTGACCGCGGCGAGGGCCGCCGCTGCCAGGATCGCGCGCTTGCGCATGGGTCTACCTCCTGATGAGGGGAAATACCGCTTCGAGCCTCTCCCTGGCAGCGCGCGGCGAAAACACCGCTGAGCCGCGCGGGGTAACGAGGGCACCCTTTCGTGGGACGCCGACCCCCTGCTCCCCTACGCCGACCCCCTGCGCACCAGCTCCGTCGGCAGGACGACACTCTCCTCCGGGCCGCCCCGCGACAGCAGGATGCGCGCCATCAACCGCCCCATCTCCTCGATGTCCTGCCGCACCGTCGTCAGCGGCGGAGACGTCTGCTCGGCCACCGGCACCATGTCGTCGAAGCCCACCACCGCGACGTCCTCCGGCACCCGCATCCCCCGCTCGTGGAGCACACGGAGCGCGCCCGAGGCCGAGAGGTCGTTGGCGGCGAAGACGGCGTCCACGTCCGGGCAGCGGTCGAGGAGTTCACGCATCGCCCGCTCCCCGCCGGCCGGCGTGAAGTCTCCCTCGGCGACGTACGCGTCGTCCGCCTCGGGCAGGACGTCGCGGAAGCCGTCGAGCCGGTCCACCGCCGACGTCTGGTCAAGGGCCCCGGTGATGTGCGCGACGCGCGTACGGCCCAGCGAGACCAGATGGCGGACCGCCGCCCGCGCGCCACCCCGGTTGTCGCAGTCGACGTACGGAGATGTGGCCGTACCGTCGGGCCACCCCGGGCGGCCACCGAAGACCGTCGGCACGCCGGCGCCCTGGATGATGCCGGGCAGCGGATCGTCGAGGTGCAGGGAGAAGACGAGCGCGCCGTCGACATGGCCGCCCGACAGATAACGGCCGACCCGCTCGTGGTCGTCGCGCCCCTCGGTCAGGAGCAGCACGAGCTGTATGTCGCGGGAGGTCAACTCCTTGCTGATGCCCCGCAGTTGCAGCGCGAAGAACGGGTCGGCGAAGACCCGTGTCTCCGGTTCGGCGATCACCACGGCGACCGCGTCGTGGCGGCGGGTGACCAGGCTGCGGGCGGCGCGGTTCGGTACGTAGCCGAGCTCGTCGACCGCGTGCCTGACCTTCTCGGCGAGCGCCTCGCGCACCCCCGTGTCGCCGTTCACGACGCGGGACACCGTGGCCCGTGAGACCCCGGCGCGGGCGGCCACCGCCTCCAGCGTGGGGCGCGCGGCGGCGCTCGTCGGCGGCTCGGTCACCTGGGGCTCCTCAAGGACTGCGGGTGAATCAAGGACTGCGGCGGATCACGGACTGCGGCTGATCACGGACTGCGGCTGATCAAGGACTCGGCGGATCGTCCGCCGGTCAGAATACGGCCGCCGGGGCACACCGGGCGGCCGCGGCCGGCGGGGTGCGCCCGGTCAACTCCGTGCGCCCGGTCACCTCCGCGCGTCAGCCATGATCAGCTCCGCCGCCTTCTCCGCGAGGGCGACCGTGGGCGCGTGGGTGTGGCCGCGGGTGATCCTCGGCATCACCGAGGCGTCCACCACCCGCAGCGCCTGCACGCCGCGCACACGCAGCGTCGGATCGGTGACCGACCGCTCGTCGCCGCCCATCCGGCAGGTGCCGACCGGATGGTAGAGCGTCTCGGCACAGCCGCGGATCGACCGGGCAAGGGTGTCGTCGTCGACGGTCCCGGGATACGGCTCGAGCGGGCCCGACGTGTACGGGGCCAGGGCGCTGCCCGCGAGGAGTTCCTCGGCGCGGCGCACCCCGGCGACGAGGGTGTTGATGTCGGCGTCGGCCGTCAGATAGCCGGGGTCGATGCGGGGCGGCGCGGAGACCCCCGGCCGGGTGGGCGTGATCCGGCCCTCGCTCTGCGGCTGGAGCAGGACCACGCCGATGGTGATGCCGTGCTCGGTTGGCGGGACGAGCCCGTGGTCGACGAAGGGCACGGGGGCGTAGATCAACTCGATGTCGGGGGCGGTCAGTTCGGGCCTCGTCCTGATGAAGGCGACGGCCTCGGCGACGTTGGACGTGAGGGGTCCGCGCCCGCCGAGCAGGAAGCGGCCGATGTTGGCGAGGGAGTCGGCGCCGGTCAGGGTGACGGGCCGCGGACAGCGCATGGTGACCGAGTAGGCGAGGTGGTCCTGGAGGTGACGGCCCACGTCGGGTGCGGCGATACGGGTCTCGATGCCCGCCTTGGCGAGTTCGTCGGGGTCGCCGACGCCGGAGGCCTGGAGCAGCTGCGGCGAGCCGATGGCACCGGCGCTGAGGATCACTTCCCGGCGGGCGATCAGCTTGCCGGGCACGCCGTCGGCGATCACACCGGCCACGCGTGTCCCGTCGAACTCCAGCCTGCGGACCCGCGCGTCGGTCAGGATGTGCAGGTTGCGGCGGCGCCCCACCGCCCTGAGATAGCCGTCGGCGGCGCTCCAGCGGCGGCCGCGGCGCTGGTTGACCGGGGTGAGCGCGAAGCCGCCGTTGTCCGGGCCGTTCAGCTCGGTCAGTTCGGTCAGGCCCGTCGCGCGGCAGGCGTCGAGGAACGCGGGCGTGGTCGTGTTGAGGGCGCGGGGCGGCGAGATCCAGAGCGGCCCTTCCGTTCCGTAGACGCTGTCGGCGCCCGCCGGGCCCGTCCACCGCTCGGCGCGCCGGAAGTAGCGCTCGAACTCCTCGTAGGACCACTCGGGTCCCGCGGCCTCGCCCCAGGCGTCGTAGTCGTCGCGGTGGCCGCGCACCCACATCATGGCGTTCATCGAGGACGAGCCGCCGAGCATGTGGCCGCGGGGCCAGAAGAGTTCACGGCCGTCGAGGGCGGACTGCTTCGCGGTGGAGAAGTTCCAGTCGTAGGGCGTCTTGAACAGTTTCGGGAACGCGGCCGGGATCCGGATCTCGGGCTTGCGGTCGCGCGGCCCCGACTCCACGAGCGCCACCCGCGTTGCGGGATCCTCCGAAAGCCGCGCGGCCAGCACGCATCCTGCGGATCCGGCACCGACGATGACGTAGTCGTACTCGCTGTCCTTGCTCAACTCGGCTCCCTCGGGGGACGGTTCGCGGCGTCGTGCGTACGAGACGTGCGGGTCGCGCAGGGGTGATCCGTACAAGGAGTACACCCAACGTGTATCCCTGGGTAAAGGGTTGGCGCGACGATCCGTGTGTCGTACAGGATCTCCACATGACGCCCAGAAAGGCCGATGCCGACCACATCACCTCCGTCGCCAGGCACAGCACCTCCGTTGCCGTGGACACCACCTCCGTTGCCGGGCACAGCCCCGAGGAAGTGCCTCCGACGCCCCTCGCCCCGTACGCACGCCTGCCGCGCAGGTACCACGACCGCCACATCGCGCACAGCACCGTCGACGCCTTCGGGTCCGCGCACTGGCTGCTCGCCGCGCGCGAACCGAAGCCCGGGCGCGGCGCCCTCAAGCCGTACGACGCCCTGGTCGTCACCGTCGACGCCGAGGGTCGGGACCACGCGACGGAACTCAGCACGCTCCGCGCCCGGTTCCCCCGGTTCGACGCGCTGCCGGACGGGGGCTTCGTCGTCGCCGACGCGCGCAGCCGCGGGAGCGAGCAGCAGGTGCAGGTGTACGACGCGCTGGGCCGTGAGTCGTGGACGTTCCGGGTCGGGGACGCCATCGAGCAGTTCCTGGTCGACCCGGCCGGCCGGCTGTGGGTCGGCCACTTCGACGAAGGGGTCTTCGGGGACGACGAACTCAGCCATCCCGGCCTGCGCTGCTGGAGCGCCGAGGGCGAATCGCTGTGGGCGTACGAGGCGGTGGAGGGCGCGGGCGAGATCTACGACTGCTATGCGCTCAACGTGAGCGAGGACTCCAGCGTCTGGGTCTGCGCCTACAACGACTTCGCACTCCTGGAGATCCGCACGGACCGCACCCGCCGCACGGTGCGGCCGCGCGTCAACTCCGTAGCAGGCGCACACGCGTTGGCCGTGTCGCCGGACCGGGCGATGTTCGTCGGCGGGTACGGCGACGACCGCGACCGTCTCGTCGACGCCGAGGTCAGGCACGACCAGGTGCGGCCGGTCTCGACCGGACGGCTCGTCGGGCCCGACGGCACCCCGCTCGGGCGCCGCCGGACCGTCAGCCGTGGCCCGTGTGTCTACGTACAGCAGGAGCCGTACACGGCGTGGTCGGTCCTCGACATCAGCGTCTGATCCCGCCGGGGAGACGGGCGTGTGAACCCGCCGTCGGCCCGCGCGGCGTCCCGCATACGCTGTCGGGATGTTCGCGAACCGGAAAGCGCGCAAGCAGGCGGAGCTGCGCGAGGACCTCGCCGCCAGGCTGCGGGACACGGACCTGGAGGTCCGGAGCAGGGCGGCGACCGAGGCCGCCGAGACCGGCGGCCAGGAATGGGCGCTGCGCGAACTGGTGCGGGCCGTGGAACGCGAACCATGGGCGGATGATTTCTCCGAGACGGTGGTGAGCGGCTTCGCGGCCGCACTGCGCCGCGAACGGCCGATCCGCGAACGGACCGAACAGGTCTTCGCGCGGCACCTGGACGACCCCGAAGGCTTCCTACGGGCCTGGACCTCGCTGACGGCGGAGCTCGGCGGCGGCCCGGCCGTGCGGGACATCGACGACGACCTGCGCGACGACATGCGGGGCCGCCTCATCGCCGTACGCCGCGAGGGCTGGACGGCCGATGGCATTGTCGGTCGCGGACAACCGGGCGGCTTCGCCTACGACTTGGCGTTCGACATCGCTGTCATGCTGGCCTGCGTCGTGCTGCTCCAGAACGCGCCGCTGTCCGTCGAGGAGGCGGAGCGGCTGCGCGCCGAGACGCGCGCCGGGCTCAAGAACGCGCTGCCGCTCGCGCCGGGCAGCGTCGAACGGGCCGCTGTCCTCGCCCCGTTGGCCAAGTCCGGCGAGGCCGAGTCATGGACCGATCGCGCCCGTGCGGGCGTACTCGTCGACGAAGCCCTTGACCTGTGTACGAGCGGCGAGGAGGACTTGGTGACGCTGGGCGCCGAGTTCCTTGCCAAGCTCCTCTTCGGTGAAGTGGTCCGTCGCGACCGGGTGCGCGAGGTCCTCGACGGCCTCGTCGCGAGAGAGACCGCGAGAGAGACCGCGAGAGAGACCCAGGAGAATCCCTTCCTCCTCAGCCGAATCCTGCTGTCCTACAGCCATCTGCACATGCCGATGCCCCTGGACGACCCGCCCCTCCCACTGCTGCTGGCCTCGCTGCGCCATCCCGACCCCGTCGTCCGCGCCGCGGCCGCGGAGGGCCTCGACCCGATAGCCACCGGCTCCCCCGCGGAGGCTGAAGCCGTGGAGGGCCTCGACCCGATAGCCACCGGCTCCCCCGCGGAGGCTGAAGCCGTGGAGGGCCTCGTCGGCCTCCTGGAGAACGACCCGGACACGGGAGTGCGCCGCAGCGCGGCCATGACACTGAGGTGGCTCGACTACGGCGATGAACACCACGCCCGCGTCGCCTCCGACGCCTTGGAGCGCCAGGCGGACTCGGACGTCCCGGAGATCCTCGCGCACAGCGTCGCCGACGCCCTGCGGCGCGGCGCCCCGGACGCGTACGACCGTCTCCTTGCCGGGCTCGAATCCCCGTCCGCACACTGGCAGTTGCTCCTGGCTCCGGGAAATGTCCCCACCGGATCCGGCTTCGTCCTCCCGTCGCGTTCCCAGCGCAAGGCGCTCATTCAGCGCGTCGAGGCGTTGCGCGACACAGGGTGGGCCGATCGGGACATCTCCGCGGACTTCACGGGTGCGGACAGGGTGCAGCTGCTCTCCGACCTGCTGGACAGTCTGCGGGGCCGCTAGACATGTTCAAGGAGCTGAGAGCGCGCAGGCAGGCGGTACGGTACGAGGAGTTGGCCGCCGCGCTGCGGGGTGCGGACCCGGACGTCCCTGCCCTGGCGGCGGACGACACGGCCGAGCTTGCCGAGTTGGGGTGGGCGCTACGGGAGTTGGCGCTGGCCGTGGAGCGCGAGCCGTCGACGCTGGAGCCGTTCCTGTCCGTGGCGGGCAGTCTCGCCACCGCCCTCCGTCGGCACCCGCCCCTCCGCGAGCGGACGGAGCGGATCTTCGCCGGGCATCTGGACGACCCCGAGGGCTTCGTGCGGGAGTGGATGGGGCTCATGGCCGAACTGGGCGGCGGTCCCGCCGTATGGAATGTCGACGCGGACCTGCGGGACGACGTGGCGGGCCGCCTGGACTATCTACGGGGCGAGGGCTGGACGGAGGAAGGGCCTCCGTCCGGCGTCGGGCAACGTCCGGACAGTGTCGCCCACCACGTGACGTTCGGGACGTCGGTCATCCACGCCTGCACGGCCATCCGCCGGAACCGACCGCTGACCGCGACCGAGGCGGACCGGCTCCGCGCCGAGACACGCGCCGTGCTCGAGCGGGCCCTTCCGCTTCCGCCCGGCAGCGATGAACGCTCGGAGCTCACCATGCCGTTGGCCGTGCCGCCGGACGAGGAATCGTGGTCGGACCGTGCCCGGCACGGGCTCCGGATCGACGAGGCGCTCGCCTGGTGCGCGAGCACGGAGCAGGACCGGGTGACGCTCGGCGTCGAGCTGCTTGCCGATCTGCTGCTGTTCGCTGACACGCTCAGGAGCGAGCGGATCGTCGCCACCCTCGACCGCCTGGTCCGCGAGGAACCACACCCCTTGACGCTGACCGACATCATGAACTGCTACGGGATCATGCACCTGCGCAACCCCCTGCAGGATCCGCCCTTCCAGCTCTTCTTCGACGGCCTGAACCATCCCGACGAGAGCGTCCGTACCAAGGCCGCCGGCGGCCTGGAGATACTTGCGCCCGGCACCCCCGAGGAGGGCCGCGCGGTCACGGTCCTGGTCGACGTCCTCGACCACGACCCCGAGAACCGCGTCCGCCGGATGGCGGCCGACAGTCTCGCCGGCATGAAGTGGGTCGAGGAACGCAACTCCCGGGCCGCCGTGGACGCCCTGGAACGTCACGCCGATTCGCCGGTCGCGGAGATCCGGGCGCAGAGCCTCCGCGACGCGATCCAGCGCGGCACCCCGGACGCGTACGACCGGCTGCTCCGCGAGTTCGAGAACCCCGACATGGACTGGCATTTCATCTCGGCGTACACGAGAGCCGCGTACACGAGAGCCGCGTACACGAGAGCCGCGCTCGACGACGACTTCTCGCTCCCGTCCGACGTCCGCCCCGCCTTCGTGGAACGTCTTGATCGCCTCGCGGCATCCGGCTGGGCCGACCGCTGTGAGGACCCGGACGCCTACCCCGATCCGGAGGGCCGGGCCGAGATGCTCGACGAGATCCTGCGAGATCTCCGCTCCGACACCTAACCCGCTGACAGAGCAGCAGGTCCGGCGGGGTAACCTGGCATTCCATGGCAATAAGCACCGCCCTGTGGTCCTTCGCCCTCGTAGTAGGGCTTCTCACTCTGACTCCCGGACTCGACACCGCGCTGATCTTGCGCACCTCTGCCCTCGGCCGGCGCAGGAGCGCCTGGGGCGTCGTCCTCGGAATCCAGACCGGCACCCTGCTGTGGGGTGCGCTCACCTCCCTCGGAGTGACCGCGCTGCTCACGGCCTCCCACCTCGCCTACACCGCGTTGCGCTGGATCGGCGCCGCGTACCTCGTCTGGATGGCGGCCCGGATGCTCCGGGACACCTTCCGGGGACAGCCCACGTCGGACACGAGCGACTCCGTCCTGGCCGCCGGCACGGACTCGGTCAGCGGCGGCTGGCGGCAGGGAACGCTCACCAACCTCCTGAACCCGAAAATGGGCGCCTTCTACGTCGCCGTCCTGCCCCAGTTCATCCCCCCGGGCACAGACCACTTCGCCATGGGCCTCCTGCTGACCACGGTGCACATCCTCATCGGTCTGCTCTGGGCCGCCGTCCTCATCGGCTTCGCCCGCGTCCTGCATGGCTGGCTCCGCAAGCCGCAGGCCCGCCGCCTGCTCGACCGGATCACCGGCACCGTCATCGGCGTCTTCGGCATCAGACTGGCACTGAGCAACTGACGATCCGACACGCTCTAGCCGTGGTCGTGCCCGGACGCCCCGGACTTCTCCGCAGCCCCCGACTCCCCGCCGGACCCTGACTTCTCATCAGCCCCTGCCGCATGATGCGGCTCATAGTCCGGGATGGTCCCGTCCGCCTTCTTCACCAGGAACAGGCCCGCCATCCCCATGTCCGAGTGGCTCTGCACATGGCAGTGGTACATCCACGCGCCCGCGCCGACCCCCTCCCCCGCGATCACCTGGAAACCGAACGAGTCCCCCGGCCCGGTGATCTTGTCGTCGAGGATCTGGCTTGGGTCGTCGGGGCCGGTCAGCAGGCCCGTGCGGTTGTCCGCCCAGCGGTGACCGTGGACGTGGAACGTGTGGTAGTACTCGCCGTGCGTGATCGACACGAACTCGACCCGATCGCCCACCGTGGCCTCGAAGTCGGGGCTGTCGTGGCCCGCCTTGTTGTTGATCGTCATGTCGTTGAAGACGATGGTGAAGGTCTTGTCCGGCAGCAGGTCGCCCTTGCGGCGAACGATCAGCGCGCCGTACAGCCCCTTGCGTACGCCGCCGGTGCCGTGATCGGTGCCGACCACGTGGTCGTGGTAGTGCCAGTAGCCCGCGGTGCCGGGGCGCCACGTGCCGTCCTTGCGGCGGCCCGGAGCGTGCGTGCGCCACGTGTAGGTGCGTTTCCCGCCCGGCTCGACATCGCTCTTGGTGTGCTTGGTGCCGTCGCTCGAGATCTCGTAGTCCATGCCGTGCACGTGCAGGCTGGCGTTCACGTCCATCGTGTTCTCGAACTCGATGTGCAGCGTGTCGCCCTCGTTCAGCTCGATCAGCGGGCCGGGGATGGACGCCTTGCCCTTCTCCAGGCCGTAGCCCATCTGCCCGTCCGCCAGCTTCTCGGCGTACAGCTTGATGCGGCGCACCTCGCCGCCCGCCGGCGCCGTCTTCGGCCCGTCGGCGGTGCTCGCCTCGGGGGCGGAGGCCAGCGACAACGATGTCACCCCGGTCGTCGCGGCCACCCCGCCCACCAGCATCCGCCGGTTGAAGCTCCGTCTGTCCATGCCGAACTCCCCACTGCGGTACGGATACTGACGGGGCAGAGGTCGCCCCCGGGACGGCCACACGGTATCGGGGGGATCTTCGTTTATCCACACTCAGGACAAAGTTGGCACTGTTGCGGTCATACCTATTGGCGAGTGACGAAAAGAGGTCTAGCTTCATCGGCGCTGTTGCTGTGACCGACGAGGGGTGGGTGTACTCATGCGGCTCACACCGCATCAAAGGCCCTTGGATGTACGAGGGTTGAGCAGACGCAGAGACCACAGAGACCGCGGGAGACGCCGGTCGCACCGGGCCTGGGCCGCCGCCCTGCTCTCCGGAGCGCTGGTCACCGGCGCTCTCTCCGCACAGGCCGCCACCGCGCGGCCCTATCCGGAACCGCCGTTGACAACGATGTCCCTGCCCTCGCCGCCCGGCGGGGCGAATGTGCGCGTCCTGGTCTTCCACGGTTCGGCGGCGGGCGGCGACGAGTCCCCGGTGGTGAACGCCGGCATCGAGGCCATCGAGAAGATCGGCCAATCCGGCCCCGCCGCCCAGCGGTTCAGGATCGAGGCGACGGACGACCCGGCGGTCTTCACGAACGAGGCCAAGCTCGGCAAGTTCAACGCGGTCGCCTTCCTGACCGGCGGCGGCGACGTCCTCGACCCCGAGCAGGAAGCGGGCCTCGAGGCCTATATGGAGGCCGGTGGCGGCTTCCTCGGCATCCATGACGCGGCCCGCGCCGAGCCGTACTCGACCTGGTTCACCGGACTGATCGGCGCCCGTCCCGCCGACTCCAGTCCAACGAACGTACAGCGCGCCACAGTTGAGGTGGGCGACCGCCAGAACCCCGCCACCAAGGACCTGCCGCCGCAGTGGAAGCGCCCCGACCGGTGGCTGAACTGGACGAAGAACCCGTCCGGCGACGTGCACACCGTGGCCCGCGTGCGCGAGGCGACGTACCAGCCGGGCGAGAGCAAGAACGGCTGGGACCACCCGGTGTCCTGGTGCCGCGACTACGACGGCGGACGCTCCTTCTACACCGGCATGGGCGGCACGGCGGACTCCTACGACGAGACCGACTTCCGGCAGCACCTGCGCGGCGCCCTGCTGTGGACGACCCGCATCGCGCGCGCCGACTGCAAGTCGACGATCAACGCCAACTACAAGGCGGAGCGCCTCACCCAGGCCAACCAGCCGGGCCAGAACGACCAGATCGGCGAGCCGCACGGCCTGGTCACCGCGCCCGACGGACGGGTCTTCTACATCGGCCGCGGCGGCGCCGACTCCTCGCAGCCGGTGGTCACCGACTGGAACAACCCCGACATCGGCAAGGGCAAGGGCGAGATCCACGTCTACGACCCCAAGACCAAGAAGGTGACCCTCGCGGGGGCGCTCACCGTCTTCGGCAACAAGGGCGGCGGCGATGAGCTGATCAAGGTCGAAGAGGGCCTGCTCGGCATCGAGTTGGACCCGAAGTTCGCGGAGAACGGATGGGTGTATCTGCACTACACACCCCACTCGGAGATCAACCGCGACACGCACATGGCCGAGCGCTACGTCTCCCGCTTCACCCTCGACCAGACAACGGACAAGCTGGACCTGAACAGCGAGAAGGTCCTGCTCAAGTGGCCGGTGCAGATCCACAGTTGCTGCCACTCGGGCGGCGGGATGGCCTGGGATTCGAAGGGCAATCTCTATATCGCGACCGGCGACAACAACTCCTCGCGGTTCAGCGACGGTTACTCGGGCAACAACCCGGAGCCGAACTTCAAGGGCGTCTCCTTCGCCGACGCGCGCCGCACCGCCGGCAACACCAACAACCTCAACGGCAAGATCCTGCGCATCCACCCGGAGACCGACGGGACGTACACGCTCCCCGAGGGCAACCTCTTCACCGGCAAGGAGCCCGACGAGGGCGGCGGAAAGACGCGCGGCGAGATCTATGTGATGGGCGTCAGGAACCCGGCGCGCATCTCCGTCGACAAGAAGACCGACACCTTGTACGCGGGCTGGGTCGGGCCCGACGCCGGTGCGCCGTCGACGACTTGGGGCCCGGCGAAGTACGACACGTTCGCCGCGATCACCCACGCCTCCAACCGCGGCTGGCCGTACTGCATGGGCAACAACCAGCCCTACCGCGACCGCAATCTGCCGGACCCGACGAAGCCGCTCGGCTGGTACGACTGCAAGAAGCTCAAGAACGAGTCGCCCAACAACGACGGCCTGGTGAACATCCCGCCCGCCGAGCCGAACAACATCTGGTACTCGCCGCAGGGTGGCGGCATCGACTATCCGCGCGACGCGAACGGCGTCCCGAGCTACAAGACGGAGGAGCAGAAGCAGCTCCTGCCGTGGCTCAAGGGCGGCGGCCAGGCCACGATGAACGGCCCCGTCTACCGCTTCGACGCGGCGAGCACGAGCGCCGACAAGTGGCCCTCGTACTGGGACGGCAAGTGGTTCGTCGGCGACTTCTACGACGCCGACCAGCCGCGGCACGCGGTGCTCACCGACCCCAAGACGGTCGGCAGCGGCGGTCTTCCGACGCATGCCGAGTCCCTGAAGAAGATCGTCCCGATCGGCAACGACGGCATCAAGAACCTCATGGACTGGAAGTTCGCCGCCGACGGTTCGCTGTACGTCCTCGACTACGGCCGCGGCTTCTTCACCTCGGACCCCAAGTCGGCGCTGTGGCACGTCACTTACAAGGGCGGCGAGGCCACACCGGCCGCCGACGACCTGGCAAGGAGGGCGGGATGAAGTCCGTCGCGCGCGAACGAAGACTCTGGACGGCGCTGCTCGCGTCGCTCCTGATGGTGCTCGGCCTGACGTCGACGGCGGCCTTCGGGCGCGACGACAACTCGGGCCTGGCCGCCCAGACGCTGACCTGGACGGCGAACAACGGCATCGACAAGTACGCCTCCGCGCCCACCACGGCGGTCGCGGGTGCGACGACGATCGTCTTCGAGAACAGCGCGGCGACCGGCAACGACACCGGCATGCCGCACACGCTGACGTTCGACGTCTCGGACCCCGAGTACAACAACGACGTACCGCTGAACATCCTGGCCAACCCCAACGACGACCAGGGCGGCAAGCACACCGCCGAGGTGACCCTGACGCCCGGCCGTTACCGCTACCACTGCACGATCCCCGGCCACGGGTCGATGCAGGGCATTCTCGTGGTGACCGAGGGCGGCGGCGAGGACACCGCGGCTCCCGAGACCTCGGCGAAGGTCGAGGGGCAGACCAACTCCGATGGCGCGTACATCGGTTCGGCCAGTGTGGCGGTGACGGCGACCGACGCGGGTTCGGGCGTCGACAAGGTCGAGTACGCGATGGGGGCGGACGGCGCCTGGCAGCCGTACACGGCCCCCGTCGTCGTCGACCAGGTCGGCACCCACAAGCTCCGCTACCGGGCGAGCGACAAGGCGGGCAACGTGGCGGCGGAGAAATCCGTCGACTTCACGGTGGTCCCGCCGCCGACCGACGACAAGACACCACCGGAGACCTCGGCCACGGTGACCGGCGAGCAGAACGACCAGGGCGAGTACATCGGGATGGCGACCGTCACCGTGACGGCGTCCGACACCGGCTCCGGCGTCAACAAGATCGAGTACGCGGTCGGGGACGGTGGCGCATGGACGGCGTACACCGCGCCGGTCATGGTCCACGCGGCGGGCGCGCACAAGATCCGCTACCGCGCGTCCGACAAGGCGGGCAACGTGGCGGCCGAGAAGGCCGTCGAGTTCACCGTGGTCACGCCGCCGGTCGAGGACAAGACGCCGCCGGAGACCACCGCGAAGGTCGAGGGCGACAAGGACTCGGACGGCGCGTACATCGGCAAGGCGAAGGTGACGGTCACGGCGACCGACGCCGACTCGGGTGTCGACAAGATCGAGTACTCCCTGGACGGCGGTCCGTATCTCGCGTACGCCGATCCGGTCGTCGTCGACCGCGTGGGGCGCCACACGGTGGCGTACCGGGCGAGCGACAAGGCGGGCAATGTGGCGGCGGCGAAGGACGTGTCCTTCACGGTCACCGAGGGCGGCGGGATTCCCGCGCCCAACTGCCCGGAGTACGACGAGCGGTTGACGGTGTTCGTCGGCACCGTCGACACGGGCATCCCGAACCGGGTCACCAACAACCGGTGCCGCATCAACGAGTTGATCGAGGACGAGAAGGAGTGGACGTCGCACGCGCTCTTCCTGAAGCACGTCAAGAGCGTCACCGACAAGCTCCTGAAGGCCGGTGAGATCGACCAGCGCGAGTACAACAAGATCAACCGCGCCGCCAAGGAGTCCGGCATCGGCAAGCCGGGCCAGACCGAGGGCTACCGCAAGATCTTCGACGGCACCCAGGACTCCCTGAACAAGTGGGAGCAGGTCGGCGGCGGCAAGTTCGGCCTCAACGGGGACGGTTCGATCACCAGCAGCACCACCGTCGGGGGCCTGGGCATGCTGTGGTTCCCGGAGCGCAAGTACGGCGACTTCTCGCTGAAGCTCCAGTGGCGGGACGACGCCCCGGGCAACGGAAACGCCAACTCCGGTGTCTTCGTGCGCTTCCCGCAGGTCCACGACCACCCGGAGGAGCCGCGTCCGGAGTGGGTCGCCATCAAGTACGGGCACGAGGTGCAGGTGCTCGACCGTCCTGACGGCGACATGTACAAGACGGGTTCGATCTACGGCTTCGACCGGGTGGGCCTCGGCGGCGCCGGTGTCACCCCGAAGGGCACGTGGAACGACTACGAGATCCGCGTGGTGGACCAGCACTACTCGGTCTACCGCAACGGCGTGCTCCTCAACGAGTTCGACAACACGGGCGGCCAGGACTTCGTCCCGCCGCGCGGCGACGACCCCGGCACGGACGGGCGGCGGTTCGCGTCCGGCTATGTCGGGCTGCAGGTGCACGGGGTCACCGATGTGATCTCGTACCGGGACATCAGGATCAAGGAGCTGTAGAGCTGTAGAGCTGTAGACCTGTAGACCTGTAGCCACCGCCTGCCCGGACCGGCTTCGGCCCCCGCACCCCCTGGAATTCGCCAACTTGGGGCGCGGGGGCCGTTGTCAGTGGCGTGAGGCATGCTTTTGATCAACGGAATCGAGCACGGCCGAGCACGATCGGGCACGGGGGAACAGGGATGGCTTTCACGGGGATCGACGACATCGACTGGGCGTCGATGGTGCATGCCTACGGCGACGCGTCGGACGTGCCGCGACTGCTGCGGGGCCTGGCGTCGGCGGACCCGGAGGAGCGGGACATCGCCCTGGACGGGATGTACGGCGCGGTGCATCACCAGGGTGATGTCTATGACTCCACCGTCGCCTGCCTGCCGTTCCTCTTCGATCTCGTCGCCGACGCGTCGGTCGCCGACCGGGGTTCCCTCGTGGGCCTGTTGTGCAGCATCGCGGGCGAGGAGGAACCGGACCCCGAGGAGATCGGCGGCCTCTTCGAGGACGAGGAGGAGGACGCGGACTGGGTCGGGATTTTCCTCACCGCCAGCGCGACGGTCCGGGGACGTGCCGGGTTCTTCCTGGATCTCCTCGCGGACCCGGATCCGGGCCTGCGCGAGGTGCTGCCGGAGGCGGTGGTCCAGCTGCACGACGACCCCGCGCGGGTACTCGCCGCGCTGCGTGAGCGGTTCGCCGTGGAGCAGGCGGATGAGGTCGTACGTTCCCTGGTGCGGGCGATCGGCTCGCTGGGCGCCCGGCACGCGGAACAACTCGGTGCGGAGGTCGGCGCCTGCCTGCGTGAGGTGATCTCGTCCGGCGGCGCCGATCCCGAGCTGCGCCTGACGGTCCTCGCACAGCTGGCCCGGTGCGCGCCCGAGCTGCTGCCCGAGGACTGCGTGGACATCGCCACGGAGGTGATGCGGATCGCGTACGAGGCGAAGAGCGAGCCCGCCGCCGACCCCGAATCCACCCCCGACGAACGGCCGCGCGCTAACACGATGGTGTCCCATCTGAGGGACCTGGAGGCCGCGCACCGCGCGAGCATCGACGCGACCCTCGCCGACGACCTCCTCGAAGATCTGCACGACGCGCTCGGCGACTCCACGGACATGCGGTTCGAGCTGCTCAACGACCAGCTGTGCAGCCCCGACTGGGGACAGCGCATGGCGGCGGTCCGGATGAGCGGACAGCTACTGACCGGCTGGCGCGCGCCGAACGACCTCACGGTCGCGCTGCTCGCGCGGCAGCTGGTGGAGCACGAGGAGCGGCTTTCCCTGGCCGCGCTGCGGGAGTTGGGGTATGTGCATCCCATCGCCCGTTTCACGGCGGATGTGCTGGAGGCGGCCCTCGTCGAGTGGGAGGACGAGTGGGAGCCGGAGGACTGGGAGTCCTCCCTCTTCGGCGGGGCGATCAACGTGCTTGCCCTGCAAGGTGATGAGCGGGTCGTGCCGTATCTGGCGGCGGTCCTGGAGAGCGGCGGCCCCATCCCCGAGGATTTGTCCCGGTGGGTCGGGGCGATCGGCCACGGCGCGGCGCGCCTGGCGCCGGTGCTGCACCACAGGCTGGCCTCCCTCGGTCCGAACGACGCGAAGTCGGACTCCTCACGCCTCGTCGCGGCCCTGAGCCGTCTGCACGCCGCCGATTCCCTGCCCCTGATCACCCGCGTCCTGCGGGACAACCACGGCGCACAGACCCAGTGGCCCGCACTGAGGGCACTCGTCCGGTACGGGCCGGCCGCCGCCGAGGTCGCGCCGTATCTGCGCGAGCTGGTGTCCGACGGCTCCCTCACCACGAGCCATCGCCTGAAGGCGGCCGACGCCCTCATGGCGGTGACGGGCGAGACCGAACTCGCCCTGCCCCTCCTGCGCGAGGCGCTGGCCGCGGACCGGCCGTACAACCGGTACATCGCGCTGCGCATCGCGGGATCGTTCGGCCCGCACGCCACGGAACTCGCGCCCCGGCTGCACGGGCTGATGACCGACGAAGGATCGATGGAGGCGACGATCGCTCTCTGGAAGGTGCGGGCCGAGGCGGACGAAGTCCTGCCGACGCTCCTCGCCCAGTGGACGGCGAAGCCCACCACCCGTCCGGCAACGGCCGCCTGCCTGGCCGGGATGGGCGCCGAGGCCCTGCCCGCC
>NZ_SRIC01000176.1 GCF_004684775.1 Streptomyces sp. MZ04 | reverse complement strand
CCCTGCCCCGCTGCCAGCTACAGCACCGCCCCCAGCGCCCCCAGGAACCGATCCGTCGTCTCCCGGTCGCGGACCGCGACCCGCAGCCACTGCGGGCCCAGGCCGGGGAACGTATCGCCCCGCCGCACGGCGAAGCCCCGTTCCCGCAGGCGTTCGCGGAGGAGGAGGGCCTCCGGGGCCCTCAGGAGGATGAAGGGGGCCTCCGCCGCCGGGGGCACCCGGATCCCCGCGGGGGCGAACTCCGCGAGGCCGGCCAGGAGATGGGCGCGGTCCGTGGCGATCTGTTCCGCCGCCACCAGCGCCTCCGCCAGCGCCCGAGGCCGCACACACGCCTCCGCCGCCGCCAGCGCCGGCGAGGACACCGGCCACAGCGGCTGTGCTGCCGCCAGCGTCGCGATCGTCTCCGGGTCGGACAGGACGTAACCGATGCGCAGTCCGGCAAGGCCCCACGTCTTGGTGAGGCTGCGCAGGACGACGAGTCCGGGTACGTCCGTACGCCCGGCCAGCGCCTCCCGCTCACCCGGCACCGCGTCCATGAACGCCTCGTCCACCACCAACACCCGCCCGGGGCGGGCGAGTTCGGCGATGGAGGTGGCCGGGTGAAGGACTGACGTCGGGTTTGTCGGGTTGCCTATCACCACCATGTCGGCCGACTCCGGCACCGCTGCCGGAGCCAGTCGGAATCCCTCGGACTCCCGCAGCAGTACCCGCCCCACCGCATGTCCCGCATCCCGCAGTGCTGCCTCGGGTTCGGTGAACTGCGGGTGCACCACCACTGGTTGGCGGACCTTCAAGGCTCGCGCCAGCAGTACGAACGCTTCCGCCGCGCCCGACGTGAGGAGCACCCGGTCCGGCGGAACACCGTGCCGCGCCGCCACCGCCGCCCGCGCCGCCCGGCCGTCCGGATACGTCGCCAGGCCGTCGAGCGAGGCGGCGATGTGCCGCTTCAGCCAGTCGGGCGGGGTGTTCGCCCGGACGTTGACCGCGAGATCGGTGAGGCCGGCGGCGCCCCGGACCTCGGCATCCCCGTGATGCCGCAGGTCCGGTTCGCCGTCGTGCTCGGTCTCGCCGTCGTGCTCGGTCTCGCCGTCGTGCTCGGTCTCAGTGGGAGTGCGCATGGGATCCGTGGTGGTGGCCGTGTCCGTGTCCGTGACCATGGCCGTGGTCTCCGTCGTCGTCCGGGTGGAAGTGCGGCTGCTGCGGCAGGCCCACCTTGTCCTCGAAGCCGGGCAGCGCGATGCGGTAGACGCAGGAGTCGCAGTTCATGCGGAGGTCGCCCTTGACCGCCTCCCGGTAGCGCTCCATGACGAGGTCGAGCAGCTCCTCCTCGGGGCCGATCACGTCCGCCGAGCGCACCTCGATCTCCGGGTGCGCGGCGGCCCAGCCGTCCGTCTGCTGCTGCACCCGGTCCGGCAGGATGCCGGTGAAGAGGAAGTAGGGGAGGACCACGATCCGCTTCGCGCCCAGGCGTACGCAGCGGTCGAGGCCCGACGGCACGTCCGGCGCCGCGAGCGACACGAACGCCGTCTCCACGCCCGCGTAACCACGCCCCTCCCACAGCAGCCGCGCCGCCTTGTGCACCTCGGCGTTGGCGTCCGGGTCGGTCGAACCGCGGCCCACGAGCAGCACCGTCACGTCCGCGCGGTCGTCGGGCGTGCGGGACGCGCCGCCGAGCGCCTCGTCCAGGCGCCGCTCGAGGACCTCCAGGAGCGAGGGGTGCGGGCCGAGCGGGCGGCCGTACGTGTAGGAGATGCCGGGGTGGCGCTCCTTCTCGCGGGTGAGCGCCGCGGGGATGTCGCCCTTGGCGTGCCCGGCCGACACCAGCATCAGCGGGACGGCGGCGAAGCGTTTGACGCCCCGCTCCACCAGGTCGGTGACCGCGTCGCCCAGCGGCGGCGGCGACAGCTCGATGAAGCCGCCTGCGACGGGGAGTTCGGGGTTGCGGCGGGCGAGTTCCTGCACGAAGTCCCGGAACGCTGCGGCCCCGGCCTCGTCGCGGGTGCCGTGGCCGGCGATGAGCAGTGCGGGCGGGGTGGTCACTGGGACTCCTCGGTTGGTGCGGGTGTTTCGTAAGACTGCGACTGCGACTGCGACTTCGGCGACGGCGCGGGGTGGTACAGCAGGGCGTTCAGCGCCGCGGCCGCCACCGCCGAACCGCCCTTCTCCGACACGTTGCTGACGGCGGGAAGGCCGCTCTCGCGCAGCGCCGCCTTGGACTCGGCGGCGCCGACGAAGCCGACGGGCAGGCCGATCACCAGGGCGGGCGCGGCGTCCAGGACGAGCAGTTCCTCCAGGGCGGTCGGCGCGCAGCCGATCACCCAGAGCGCTCCGGGGCCCACTTCCTCGTACGCGAGACGGATCGCGTGGGCCGAACGGGTCAGGTCGGACGACGACTCGGCGTCCTTGAGGCGGCAGACGGTCTCGCGCTTCGTGATGCCCGCGGCGACCATCTCCACGTCGGTGACCACGGGCGCCCCCGCGTGCAGCGCCGCGTGGGCGGCCACCAGGGCGTCCTCGTCGGTGACGAGGTCCGTCGCGTACTCCAGGTCGGCGGCCGAGTGGATGACGCGCTCCACGACCGCGCGGGTCAGCGGCGCGAAGTGCGAGGTGTCCAGGCGGGCGCGGAGCCGCCGGAACGACTCCTGCTCGATGGGGTGGGCGACACGGGTCACTTGGACACCTCCGAAGGGTTCGCCGAAGAGTCCGCCGACAGGTCGGCCGAAGGGTCCGCGTGCTGCCAGCGGTAGCCGCGCGGGGTCACCATGCGGCCCGCGATCTCACGGGTCGCGGTGTTGCCGACCGTCACGACCGTCATCATGTCGACGACTCCCGGGTCGAGTCGGCCGATCGTGCTCAGCCGCGCGGACTCGTCCGGGCGGGACGCGTTGCGTACGACACCTACGGGCGTCGTCGGCTCCCGGTGCTCGGCGAGGATCGACAGGGCCTTCGGCAGCTGCCAGTCGCGGCCCCGGCTGCGCGGGTTGTAGAAGGTGACGATGATGTCCGCCTCGGCCGCCGCGCGCACCCGGCGCTCGATGACCTCCCACGGAGTGTGCAGGTCGGAGAGGCTGATGGACACGTGGTCGTGGCCGAGCGGCGCGCCCAGGATCGCCGCCGCCGCGAGCGCGGCCGTCACACCGGGTACGCCGATGACGTCGATGTCGTCGCTCGCCTCGGCGAGCGCCGGCGAGGCCATGGCGTACACGCCCGCGTCGCCCGACCCGATCAGCGCGACCGCCTGCCCCTTCTGCGCCTCCGCGACGGCGGTACGCGCGCGCTCCTCCTCGGCGCCCAGGCCCGACTCGATGACGATCGTGCCCGGCCGCAGCAGGTCCCGGATCTGGTCGACGTACTGGTCGAGACCGACCAGGACCGAGGCCCTGCGCAGCTCCTCGCGGGCGCGCGGCGTCAGCAGATCGCGTGCGCCGGGGCCGAGTCCAACGACCGCGAGCCGGCCGCGCGGCGCCCGCCGCACGACGGCGCAGGTGGCCATGGGAGCACGGTCCTCGGGCGCCGACTTCCGCTTGGGCACGAGGAGTTCACCACCGCCCCGCAGCGCGGCGGCCTCCGCGACGGAGGGTGTCCCGACGGCGGCGAGCGGCGCGTCGGAGGGGTTCGGCACGTCGATACCGGCCAACTCGTCGGCCGCGTACGTCACGACCGGCACCCCGAGCCGCGCCGCAGCCTCGACGATGCCGGGCTCATCGGCCTTCGCGTCGACGGTCGCCAGCGAGGCGATGGAGGCGGGGGAGAGCCCCGCGTCCCGCAGGGTGTCCTGAACGAGCCCGAGGACTTCCTCGACGGGCGCGCCCTTGCTGGCGCCGACGCCGACGACGAGGGAGGGCGGCCGCAACACGACTTCCCTGTCCCCGAGTTCAGCGAGGCGATCGCTGACCCGGATGGTCGCCACGGTCGCCCGCCCCTGCTGTGGGCAGGCGTTCCGCACGGCGAGTGGGGTCTCCCCTGCTCGAGCGAAGCCGAGAGCTTGGAGTGGGGTGGGCACAGCCCCCGTTTCGGGGCCCCGGTCAAGCGACGTCACGTTAGGCGGCAACGCAGGCAGGGGGAAACCCAACTCGTCGCAGAGAGCAACGGCTTCCCCGTCCAGTACCGCACGGGTCACACCGGCAACATCCCCCTCGACCGGCAGCCCCAGCATGTCGAGCCCCGGCACATCCACCGCATCGGTAGCCGTAGTCACGACAGGCAAGGCCCCCAGAACATCCCCCACCTCGTGGGCAAGGGCATTCGCACCCCCCTCATGCCCGCCCAGCAGGGCAACGGCAAAACGCCCGCCCTCATCGACGCACACGACACCGGGGTCGACATCCTTCCCCTGGAGCAGCGGCGCGCAGAGCCGAACCACGGCGCCCGCGGCGAGAAAGCACACCACCTGCTCGCACTCCGCGAAGGCCCGCTCCACGGCGCCCCGCACGGGCCCCTCGTACACCCGCGTCCGCGAGGGCCACGCCGCGGCGAGACGGTCGCGTGCCGCGCCGCCCGCCGCCGTGGCGGAGATCAGGCCGATCACTGAACTACTCCTTCAGACAAGGGAGATGAGAGGCGGGTGCCCCACACCAGAAAGACCGGATTGGTCGCGGCGAGCCGCGACACCTCACCCGGCAGCGGCGCGAGCCGTGACGACTGCAGCAGCACGCCGTCACAGTCGAACCCGGCACCGCTCAGCGCGGCCCGCACCGCGGGCACCCGGTCGAGCGCCGCCATGGCGACGACGACGGACCGCCGGGCCCGCCGCGCGCACGCCGTCACTATGGCGGGCAGCTCGCGCCCGCCACCGCCGATGAACACCGCGTCCGGGTCGTCGAGATCGGACAGGACGGTGGGCGCGGCCCCGTGCACGGCGCGTACGTCGACGCCGTGCGCCGCGGCGTTGGCGCGGATGCGCTCGACACCGTCGGCGGTCTTCTCCACGGCCACGACGGCCGCGCCGAACCGCGCGCACTCCACGGCGACCGAGCCGGAGCCCGCGCCGATGTCCCACACCAGGTCGCCCAGGCGCGGACCGAGCCGGGCGAGGGCGAGTGCCCGCACCTCGAACTTGGTGATCATCGAGTCGCGGTGGGTGAACTCGCCCTCGTCCAGGGCCCATCGGGACGGCCCCTGCGGCGGGCCCGCGACGGTGCGCGAAGGTGCCAGGGCCCGCTCCTCGTCCAGGCAGAGCACGACGCTCACCGCGGGCCCCCAGTCGCGGGCCGCGGCCTCGGCCGGCGTGACCCGTTCGACGCGCTCGTGCTCCGGGTCGCCCAGAGCGCTCGCGACGACCAGGGTGCGGGCGTCGGCACGCCGGGTCAGCTCGGCGCCGAGTTCGGCGGGGCCGCTGCCGGGGCCGGTCAGGACCGCCACCTTGGGGTGCGCGCGGCAGGCGTTCGCCGCGGTGCGCGGATCGCGTCCGTGCGCGCTGACCACCACGGCGTCGTCCCAAGGAAGCCCGACCCGCGCGAACGCGGTGGCGACGGAGGAGACACCGGGCCGGACGTCGAGCCGGTCGGACCCGAACCGTTCCGCGAGGGCCCGCACGATCCCGAAGAACCCGGGGTCCCCGGAGGCGAGCACGACGACGCCGCTGCCCTCCGACGCCCCGTCGGCCTTCGCCAGCTGCTCCTCGATGGCGTCGAGCGCGGGGGCGAGCGGCCCCATCACCACCCGGGCCGTCCCCGGCGGCAGCCCCGCCGACTCGATGTGCCGTCGGGCGCCCACGACGAGCCCCGCGGCGCGCACCGCGTCAAGGGCGGCGGTGTCGAGCGGCGTCCCCGTCCCCGTACCGACGACGGTGATCATGATTTCGACCTCTCCGCACGCAACGCGGCCCGCGCCTCGGGGTCGGCCTTGCGGAAACCGTGGAAGTGGCCCGGGTGGTAGAGGTGCGAGCGGGTGCCGTGCGCGGCGAGGGCCGGGCCGACCAGGAACAGCGTGTGCTTCCACAGGCGGTGTTCCTTGACCGTCTCCTCGAGGGTCTCGATGGTGCAGTTGAGCACCAGCTCCTCGGGCCACGTCGCCTGGTACGCGATGACGACGGGCGTGGTCGACGGGTAGCCGCCCTCCAGGAGTTCCCGGACCAGCTGGCCGCTGCGCGCCGCCGAGAGGAACAGCGCCATCGTCGTGCCGTGCCGCGCGAACTCGCGCACCTCCTCGCCGGGCGGCATCGGCGTCTTGCCGCCGCCGAGCCGGGTGAGGATCACGGACTGCGCGACCTCGGGGATCGTCAGCTCGCGCTGCGCGATCGCCGCGACCGCCGAGAACGACGAGACGCCCGGCACGATCTCCGTCGCCACGCCGAGCCCGGCGCACCGGTCGACCTGCTCCTGCGTGCCGCCCCACAGGGCGGGGTCACCGGAGTGGATCCGGGCGACCTTCAGGCCCTCGGCGGCGGCCCGCTCGTACACGGCGACGACGTCCTCGAGCGACATCGTCGCCGAGTCGAGGATCTCGGCGCCCTCGCGCGCGTGCTCGAGGACCTCCGCCTGCACCAGGCTGGCCGCCCAGATGACGACATCGGCCTCCGCGATGGCCCGTGCGGCACGGAACGTCAGCAGGTCGGCGGCGCCGGGCCCTGCCCCGACAAAGGTCACCTTGCCGGTGGTGGCTTCGGCGTCGGCCATGGGTGGGGTTCCTCTCGTACGAAACAGAATCAGTGGTGAAGCAGTAATCAGTGGTGGAGCAGTAATCAGTGGTGGAGCAGAAATCCGTGGGTGTCGCCCCGCGCATGGATGTGCGGGGCAGGGGGTCGATCGGCTAGCAAGGGCGCATGGCTGTGTTCGTGGCGCTCGGCGCTTTTCTGATGACCCTGCTGGGCGGCTGGACGGCCCAGCGGGTCACCGACCGGCGCCACCTCGTCCTCGGGCTCGCGGGCGGTCTGATGCTCGGCGTGGTCGGCCTCGACCTGCTGCCGGAGGCCCTCGACGCCGCGGGCGGCCTGGTCTTCGGCGTACCGGCGGCGCTGCTCCTGTTCGTGGCCGGCTTCCTCGTGGCGCACCTGGTGGAGCGGCTGCTCGCGGTGCGCCAGGCGGCGCACGGGGCGGAGGAGGTCAACGGCCGGGCGCCCCAGGTGGGTCTGACGGCGGCCGCCGCGATGGTCGGCCACAGCCTCATGGACGGCGTCGCGATCGGCGCCGCCTTCCAGGTGGGCGGCGGGATGGGCCTTGCGGTGGCGCTCGCGGTCATCGCCCATGACTTCGCGGACGGCTTCAACACGTACACGATCACCAGCCTGTACGGGAACGCCCGCCGCAAGGCACTGGCGATGCTCTTCGCCGACGCGGTGGCCCCGGTCGTGGGCGCCGCGTCGACGCTCCTCTTCACCATTCCGGAGCAACTGCTCGGCGGATATCTCGGCTTCTTCGGGGGAGCGCTGCTCTACCTGGCCGCGGCGGAGATCCTGCCGGAGGCGCACCACGAGCACCCGGCCCGCTCGACGGTGCTGTGCACGGTCGCGGGAGCCGCGTTCATCTGGCTGGTGGTGGGCATCGCGGACTGAGGCCGCGGTGCGGACCGAGGTCACAGTTTCCCGCCCCGGCCGCCCTCGCGCCGCGCGGGAGCGATCAGCGTGGACAGATAGGGCAGCGGCGTCTCGGCCAGCTCGGCGGCCGACCGGATGGACTCCTCGGGAAGCCCGAGCGCGGACCCCCACACGGCGTCCTCCGTGCGCCCCGTCTCGCGCAGCGCGGCAGCCACCTCATCGGCCAGCCGCCCGAACTTGTACGCGACGACCGTGCCGGGCCCGGCGAGCGCCTCCTTGAGCACGGCGGCACCGGCGGTCACCGGCACCAGCGTCAGCGGCTCGGTGCCTTCGGTGAGCACGGCACCGCTGCGGGCGGCGAGATCCTGCATGGCGGTGATCCCGGGCACGGTCTCGACGCCGGCCCCCGGCATGAGCTCGGCGATGGTCTGCGCGAGATAGGTGAACGTCGAGTACACATTGGGGTCGCCGATCGTCGCGAACGCCACCGAGCCGTGCTCCCGCAGCAGCTCGGCGACCCGCTCGCCGGCGGCGTCCCAGGCGGCCTCGCGGCGCTGCCGGTCGCTGCGCTCGTTGAGCGCGAACACGACACGTACGACCTTGTCCTCGGGGACGTAGTGCAGCACCGTCGCTTCTGCCCGCCCCCGCTCACCGCCATCTTTTCCATCAGACGCAGCCATGACCGGTACGACGACGACGGCGGCGGCGCGCAGCGCGTTGACGCCCTTCACGGTCACCAGCTCCGGGTCACCGGGCCCGACACCGACTCCGACCAGCGTGTTGCTCATGCCCTGCACCTCTCTACGAACCGACGGGCGATACCGGGTTCGGCGGCCCAATGCGTGTGCAGATAACTCGCGTGCACACCCTGTTGTACGAAGCCTTCGACGCGCCGTTCAGGGGCGTGCAGCCCCCAGGCGGGAGCCGCCCCGGCGCCCGGTTCGACGACGGTGCGGTGAAACTCGTGCCCGCGCATCCGGGTCCCGACGGCCGCGAGCGCGCTGTCGGACACGGCGACGGCCTCCCGGTACCCGAGCGTCAGCCGCTCCGACATCCGCGCACGGGCGTCGAGCACGCCGCACATGGGCTTCCCGTCCAACTCCCGCGTCAGATAGAGCAGCCCGGCACACTCGGCGGCAACGGGCGCCCCACCGAGCGCAAGCTCGGCAACGGCCTTCCGCAACGGCTCATTGGCGGAAAGCCCGGGAGCGTACACCTCGGGAAACCCACCACCGATGACAAGCCCGGCGGTCCCGTCCGGCAGCTGCTCATCATGCAGCGGATCAAAGGCGACGACGTCGGCTCCGGCGGCGGCGAGCAGCTCGGCATGCTCGGCGTAGGAGAACGAGAAGGCGGCCCCACCGGCGATGGCGACGACGGGCCTGCGGCTTTCACTTTTCATCCCGTCCGGCGACACATCCGGGTCCCACGTGTCACCGGACAACGCAGGAGCACTCCGGGCAAGCCCCAGAATCCCCTCCAGGTCACACCCTTCCCGCACCCGCGAGGCCAACGCCGCAACAGACTCCACAGCCTCGGCCCGCCGCTCGGCGACCGGCACAAGCCCCAGGTGCCGCGAGGGCGCCTGGACCTGCTGCGCCCGCCCCAGCGCCCCCAGCACAGGAACCCCCGACTCGTCCAACGCCTCCCGGAGCAACGCCTCATGCCGCGCGGATCCCACCTTGTTCAAGATGACGCCCCCGATCCGCACCTCCGGATCCCACGACGCGAACCCATGCACCAGCGCAGCCACAGACCGCGACTGCGAAGACGCATCCACGACAAGCACCACAGGCGCCCGCAACAGCTTCGCCACCTGCGCGGTAGAAGCAAGCTCACCCTGCCCCGAGGCCCCGTCATAGAGCCCCATGACGCCCTCGACCACGGCGAGATCGCACCCACGCGCCCCATGCGCGAACAGCGGCGCAACCATCTCAGGACCGCACAGATACGCGTCGAGATTCCGCCCCGGCCGCCCCGTGGCCAGCGCGTGATACCCGGGATCGATGTAGTCGGGCCCCACCTTGTGCGGGGACACGGCGAGCCCGGCCGCCGAGAAGGCGGCCATCAACCCCGTGGCGACAGTCGTCTTCCCGCTCCCGGAGGAGGGCGCGGCGACGACGAGCCGAGCTACCACTCGATGCCCCTCTGGCCCTTCTGCCCGGCGTCCATCGGATGCTTGACCTTGGACATGTCCGTCACGAGATCGGCGAAGTCCACCAGAGCGGCGGGCGCGTTGCGCCCCGTGATGACGACATGCTGATTCCCGGGCCGATTCCGCAGCGTCTCCACGACCTCGTCCGTGTCGACCCACCCCCAGTGCAGGGGATAGGCGAACTCGTCGAGGACGTAAAGGCGGTACGTCTCGGCGGCGAGGTCACGCTTGACCTGCTCCCAGCCCTCGCGGGCCTTGTCCTCGTTGCTCATCTCGCCGTCGGCGGGCGCACGCTGGATCCACGACCAGCCCTCGCCCATCTTGTGCCAGTCGACGGTCCCGCCCTCGCCGGAGGCACCGAGCACCTTCAGGGCGTTCTCCTCGCCCACCTTCCACTTCGCGGACTTCACGAACTGGAAGACCCCGATCGGCCAGCCCTGATTCCAGGCCCGCAGCGCGAGCCCGAACGCGGCGGTGGACTTCCCCTTGCCGATACCGGTGTGCACGACGACGAGCGGGCGGTTGCGCCGCTGACGCGTGGTGAGTCCGTCGTCCGGCACGACACTCGGCTGTCCCTGCGGCATTACGCGACGCTCCTCATGCGAGTCTTACGAGATCCCGATCCCTGTACGTCCTTGACGAGCCCGGCGATGGACTCCGCCCGCAGCTCGTCCAGTGTCACGGCGGTAGCGCCGAGCTCACCGGCAAGCTGCCCGGCGAGCCCGAGCCGCACGGGCCCCGACTCGCAGTCGACGACCACGGAAGCGATGCCCGCCGCCCCGAACAGCCGGGCGGCACGCCCCGCCTGGGCCACCGGCGCGGGCCCGCCCGTGGCGCGCCCGTCCGTCACGACGACGACCAGCGGCCGCCGCGCCGGATCCCGCAGCCGCTCCACCCGCAGCACCTCGTGCGCCTTGAGCAGCCCGGCCGAGACCGGCGTACGCCCACCGGTGGGCAGCGATTCCAGGCGCGCGGCGGCCGCGTCGACGGACGAGGTCGGCGGCAGCGCCACGTCGGCGCTCGTGCCCCGGAAGGTGACGAGCCCGACCTTGTCCCGCCGCTGGTAGGCGTCGAGCAGCAGCGAGAGGACCGCGCCCTTGACGGCGCTCATCCGCTGCCGTGCGGCCATGGACCCGGAGGCGTCCACGACGAACAGGACGAGGTTGCCCTCGCGCCCCTCCCGGGTGGCCTGCCGCAGGTCGTCCCGGCGCACCACCAGACCCCGGCCCGACCGGCCGCGCGCCCGCTGATGCGGGGCGGCGGCCTGCACGGTGGCCGCCAAGTGCAGCTTGGTGAGCGCCCCTTGGGGCCGCCGGGCCCCGGTGGTCCTGCCGTGCTCGGTGCGCGCCCGCGAGCGCCGCCCGGCGGCACCTTCACCCAGCCCCGGCACGCTCAGCATCTTCGTACGGAACGGCTCGGAGGCCCGCACGGCCTGCTGCTCGCCGCCACCGCCCGCGGGAGCCTGCGCGGCGGACGATTCGTCCTCCTGGCCCGCGTCGCTCTGGTCCCCGGGAGCGCCGGGCGAGTCCGGACCGCTCTCCGGGGGCAGGCCGCCCCCGCCGGGCCCGTCGGGATCCGGATCGTCGTCGCCGTCATCGCCCCCGGACTGCTCCAGGGTGTCGTCCAGCTTGTCCTCGTCGAGTCCCGGCGCGTCGAAGGGGTTGCGCCGCCGCCGGTGCGGAAGGGCGAGCAGCGCCGCCTGCCGTACGTCCTCGGCGAGCACGTCCTCGCGCCCGGCCCAGGCGGCCAGCGCCGTCGCCGTACGCGCCATCACGATGTCGGCCCGCATCCCGTCGACCTCGAAGGCCGCGCAGGTGGCGGCGATCTGCCGCAACGCCCCGTCGCCGAGCCGCACTTGGGGAAGCAGGGCGCGCGCCGCGACGATCCGGGTCCGCAGCGCGGCCTCCTCGTCGCCCCACCGCGCGGCGAAGCCCTCCGCGTCGTCGTCGTACGCGAGCCGCCGCCGCACGACCTCCACGCGCTGGTCGGTCTCCCGCGACGCGGCCACCTCGACGGTGAGCCCGAAGCGGTCGAGCAACTGCGGCCGCAGTTCGCCCTCTTCGGGGTTCATGGTCCCCACGAGCAGGAAACGCGCGGCGTGCCGCACGGACACACCCTCGCGCTCGACGTACGAGGCGCCCATGGCGGCGGCGTCGAGCAGCAGGTCGACCAAGTGGTCGTGCAGCAGGTTGACTTCGTCGACGTAGAGGATGCCGCGGTGCGCGTCGGCGAGCAGTCCCGGCTCGAAGGCCTTGACGCCCTCGGCGAGCGCCCGCTCGATGTCCAGCGCTCCGACGAGGCGGTCCTCGGAGGCACCCACGGGCAGCTCGACCATCCGGGCGTCCCGCGCGGAGTCCCCGCCGACGTCGTGCGGACCGTCGGGGCAGGCGGGATCGGCGGCTGCGGGATCACAGGAGAACCGGCACCCGGCGACCACCGGCACCTGCGGGAGCAGCGCCGAAAGGGCGCGCACCGCGGTGGACTTGGCGGTGCCCTTCTCGCCGCGTACGAGGACGCCGCCGACGGCGGGCGAGACGGCGTTGAGCAGCAGGGCGAGCCGCAGGTCGTCCTGTCCGACGAGAGCGGTGAACGGATAGGGGGTGCTCACAAGGCCTCCATGACGTGATTCAGGGCGGGGCGGGGGTCGGCGCAACTCATCCGTCCCCCTCCAACTCGCCCTCGAGCTCAAGGTAGGTGGCCCGGAGCCGCTCCAGCGTCTGAGCGTCCGGCTCCGCCCAAAGACCCCGCTCGGCCGCTTCGAGCAACCGCTCGGAAATCCCGCGCAGGGCCCAGGGGTTGGACTTCTGCATGAACTCCCGGTTCTCGGGATCGAAGACGTACTCGGCGGAGAGCTTCTCGTACATCCAGTCGTCGACCACGCCCGCGGTCGCGTCGTACCCGAAGAGATAGTCCACGGTGGCGGCCATCTCGAAGGCGCCCTTGTAGCCGTGCCGCCGCATCGCCGCCATCCAGCGGGGGTTGACGACGCGCGCACGGAAGACCCGGTGGGTCTCCTCGCCCAGGGTCCGCGTCTTCACCTGGTCGGGAGTGGCGGAGTCACCCACGTACGCCTCGGGCGACTCACCCGTCAGGTGGCGCACCATGGCGACCATGCCGCCGTGGTACTGGAAGTAGTCGTCGGCGTCGACGAGGTCGTGTTCGCGGGTGTCGACGTTCTTCGCCGCGACGGCGATCCGCCGGAACGCGGTCTCCATGTCCCCGCGCGCGGCCTTGCCGTCGAGCCCGCGACCGTAGGCGTAGCCGCCCCACACCGCGTACACCTCGGCGAGATCCGCGTCGCTGCGCCAGTTGCGCGCGTCGATCAGCGGAAGGAGCCCCGCCCCATAGGCGCCGGGCTTGGAGCCGAAGATCCGCGATGTGGCCCGCCGGCGGTCACCGTGCTCGGCGGTGTCCTCGTCCGCGTGCGCCCGTACGTAGTTGGACTCCGGGGCCTCGTCCAGTTCCGCCACGGCCCGCACGGCGTCGTCGATCAGGCCGACGACATGCGGGAACGCGTCGCGGAAGAACCCGGAGATGCGCACCGTCACATCGATGCGCGGCCGCCCGAGCTCCGCCACCGGCACGATCTCGAAGCCGGTCACGCGCCGCGACGCGTCGTCCCAGACGGGGCGGCAGCCGAGCAGCGCCAGGATCTCCGCGATGTCGTCGCCCTGCGTACGCATCGCCGACGTGCCCCACACGGTCAGACCCACGGACTTCGGGTACTCACCGGTGTCCGCCAGGTACCGCGCGATCAGCGAGTCCGCGAGGGACTGGCCGACCTCCCAGGAGAGCCGCGAGGGAATGGCCTTGGGGTCGACCGAGTAGAAGTTGCGTCCGGTCGGCAGCACATTCACGAGCCCGCGCGTCGGCGACCCGGAAGGACCGGCGGGAACGTACCCGCCGTCGAGCGCCCGCAGGATGTGCCCGATCTCGTCCGTGGTGCGCGCGAGCCGCGGCACGACCTCCTCGCAGGCGAATCCCAACACGGCGACCGAGGGAGTGAGTTCGACCCCGAGCACGTCTCGCACGAGGCCGCGTACGGCTGCCAGCTTCCAGCCGCGCTCCTCCATGCCCTCGGCGAGGCGGCGGCACAGCTGCTCGAGCAGGTCCAGCGCGTCGGCGCCGGTCCGCGCGGGCCCGTCGACCAGGGACGTGAGTCCATCCGCGACCTTCACGGCCGCACCCGGCTCGGCGAGCAACTCCTTCTCGCTGAGCCCGAAGTGCTCGGCGAGGCAGGCCCGCAGACCGGGCAGCGCGTTCGCCTGGCCGCCCCACACCTGCGAGGCCCGCAGCACGGCGAGCACGAGATTGACGCGCGCCTCGCCCTCGGGCCCGCCGCCGAGGATGTGCAGACCGTCGCGGATCTGCACGTCCTTGATCTCGCACAGATAGCCGTCGATGTGCATGACGAACTCGTCGAACTCGCCGTCGTCGGGCTGCTCGTCGACATGCAGGTCGTGGTGGAGCTCGGCGGCCTTCACCAGCGTCCAGATCTGCGCGCGTACGGCAGGGGCCTTCGTCGGGTCCAGGTCGCTGACGAGCGCGTACTCGTCGAGCAGCTGCTCCAGCTTCGCCAGATCCCCGTACGTGTCCGCGCGGGCCATCGGCGGCACCAGGTGGTCCACCACCGTCGCGTGCCCGCGCCGCTTGGCCTGGGTGCCCTCGCCCGGGTCGTTCACGATGAACGGGTAGATCAGCGGCAGCTCGCCGAGCACCGCGTCCGGGGCGCAACTCCCGCTCAGGCCGAGGCCCTTGCCCGGCAGCCACTCCATTGTGCCGTGCTTGCCCATGTGTACGACGGCGTCGGCGCCGAAGGACAGCTCCAGCCAGCGGTAGGCCGCCATGTAGTGGTGCGAGGGCGGCATGTCGGGGTCGTGGTAGATCGCGATCGGGTTCTCGCCGAAGCCGCGCGGCGGCTGGATCATCACGACGACGTTCCCGAACTGCAGGGAGGCGAGCACGATGTCGTCGCCGTCGACGTACAGGCTGCCGGGCGGCTCGCCCCACGCCTCCAGCATGCCGTCGCGCAGCTCGGGCGCCAGCTTGTCGAACCACGCCTGATAGTCCGCGAGCGGCACGCGCGCGGGGGCCGCCGCCAACTGCTCCTCGGTGAGCCACTCCACGTCGTGGCCACCGGCGTTGATGAGCCGGTGGATCAGCTCGTCGCCGTTGTCCGGGTGGCCCTCGACGACGTACCCGGCATCGCGCAGCGAGTCGAGCACGCGCACCGCCGACGCGGGGGTGTCGAGGCCGACCGCGTTGCCGACGCGCGAGTGCTTCGTCGGGTACGCCGTGAAGACGAGCGCGAGCTTCTTCTCGGCGTTCGGCTTGTGCTTCAACTGGGCGTGGCGCAGGGCGATTCCGGCGACGCGGGCGGCGCGCTCGGGGTCGGCGACGTACACCGGTACGTCGTCGGGGCCCTGCTCCTTGAAGGAGAACGGCACGGTGATGACACGCCCGTCGAACTCCGGGATCGCCACCTGCATCGCGGCGTCCATGGGGGAGAGCGCGGCATCCGACGCGTCCCACGTCGCCCGCGACGAGGTGAGGCAAAGTCCTTGCAGCACAGGGATGTTGAGGTCGGCGAGCGCGCCGATGTCCCAGGCCTCCTCGTCACCGCCCGCGCTCGCGCCGGATGCGTGCGTGCCGCCCGCCGCGAGGACGGTGGCGACCAGCGCGTCCGCCTGCCCGAGGATCTCGTACAGGCCCGCGTCCGCACCGCGCAGCGAACCGCAGTACACGGCAAGGGCGTTGGCGCCCCGCGCCTCGATCGCGTCGCACAGCGTGTCCACGAAGCCGGTGTTCCCGGAGAGCTGGTGCGCCCGGTAGAAGAGCACACCGACGGTGGGCCGCCCCTCGACGTACTCCCGCGTGCCATGCACCCCGTACTCGGGCATCTTCCGCGGCTCGGCGCTCTGCCGCTCCCGCGTGTCGCCCGTCGCCCGGCCGCGTCCCGCCGCGAGGACGTCCTCCTTGAGGAACCGCACCAGCTCGCGCAGATTGGCCGTGCCGCCCTCGACGAGATACCGCAGCGCCTCCGCCACGGACCCCGCGTGCACGGTCGACTCGGCCATCAGCTCCGCGTCCGGCACGGCCTCGCCGCCGAGCAGCACCGTCGGGATCCCGGCGGCCTTCAGCGCCGCGAGCCCGTCCTCCCAGGCGCGCTTGCCGCCGAGGAGGCGTACGACGGCGATGTCGGCGCCCTCGATCAGGGCGGGCAGCTCGTTCTGCACGTCGACCCGGGTCGGGTTGCCGATGCGGTATCCGGCACCCGAGGCACGGGCGGCCAGCAGGTCCGTGTCGGCGGTGGACAGAAGCAGGACGGTCATGAGGGTGCCCCCGGTGCGATGAAGGGGAGACCGGACGGTGCGCCGGTCTCGATCAGGCTGAGCAGCGCGTCCGTGTCCGCGTGTTCTTCGATCAGGTCTCCGAGCAGGTCGAGCTGCTCCTCGCGCAGTACGCCGAAGCTGGTGTCGGGCGCGGGCACGAAACGGCGCCCGGCGGCGCGCGCGACCTCCGTGAGGAAGCGCCGCCGGAACGCGTCGCTCTCCAGGGAGCCGTGCCAGTGCGTGCCCCACACCTCGCCGACGCGGCAGCCGTCCAGGAAGGGCTCCCCGCCCAGGACCTGGGCGACGCCGTGATGGATCTCGTACCCCTCGACGGGCTCGCCGAGGGCCTCGCCGACCGGCCGGGCGAGGGTCTTCTCGCGGGCGAACCGCACGCGCACGGGCAGCAGCCCGAGCCCGTCCACGGCCCCCGCGCGCGACTCGACGTCGTCCTCGATGTGCTCGCCGAGCACCTGGAAGCCGCCGCAGATCCCGAGCACGGGCCGCCCCTCGGCACCGCGCCGCGCGATGGCGTCGGCGAGCCCGCGCTCGCGCAGCCACTCCAGGGCGCGCACGGTCCCGCGCGTACCCGGTACGACGACGAGATCGGCGTCGACGAGTTCATCGGCCCGGTCCACGAACCGCACGACGACACCGGGTTCGGCGGCGAGCGCGTCCACGTCCGTGAAGTTCGACATCAGCGGTACGGCACAGACGGCGACCCGCAGCACGTCCGCGCCGACCGGGGGAGCGACGACGGACTCCCGCACGGCGCCCCGCAGGGACACCCGGAGCCCGTCCTCCTCGTCGATCCCGAGGCCGTGCTGGAACGGCAGCACACCGAACGTGCGCCGCCCGGTGAGGCCTTGCAGCATGTCGAGCCCGGGTTCGAGCAGCGACACATCGCCCCGGAACTTGTTGACGAGATATCCGGCGACCAGCTCTTGGTCCTCGGCGCTCAGCAGCGCGGTGGTGCCGAAGAAGGAGGCGAAGACGCCACCGCGGTCGATGTCGCCGACGACGACCACGGGGAAGCGGGCGGCCCGCGCGATCCCCATGTTCACGATGTCCGTACGCCGCAGATTGATCTCGGCGGGACTGCCCGCGCCTTCGCAGATCACGGCGTCATAGCTGCCCCGAAGTTCCTCCAGGCATCCCACGACGGTGGAGAGCAGTGCTTCCTGCCGCCCGCCGTGGTAGCCGCGCGCACTCATCTCGCCCACGGGCTTGCCCATGAGCACGACCTGACTGCTGCGGTCGCTGCCCGGCTTGAGCAGCACGGGATTCATCAGCGCGGTCGGCTCGACGCGGGCGGCCTGAGCCTGCATGGCCTGCGCCCGCCCGATCTCGGCACCTTCGCGGGTGACGAAGGAGTTGAGCGACATGTTCTGCGCCTTGAACGGCGCGACGGACACGCCCTTGCGGGCCAGCCACCGGCAGATCCCGGCGGTGACGACGCTCTTGCCGGCGTCTGATGTGGTCCCGGCGACCAGTAGTCCGCCACTCACGTGTGTCTCCCTCTCCGAGCGGCCACGGCAACTCCCAGCGCCAGCAAGCCGACCTGCCGGGAAAGCTTCACGGCCCGCTCGATGTCAGCCACCTCAACAGGCCGCCCGCCCCCGTTCAGAACAGGCCGGTGCTCGACCCGCCCCCCGTACGAG
>NZ_SRIC01000175.1 GCF_004684775.1 Streptomyces sp. MZ04 | reverse complement strand
GGCTTCGGGGCGGCGGCAGCCGTGGGGGCGGGTCTCCGTTGCGACGGCATTGCTCTGCGGTGCGGCGGCCGCGACGTCGGCGGGCCTGCACGGTGCCGACCTGCACCGCGGACCCGTCCCCGTGCTGGCCCGTCAGTACGCGGAGGTGGACGCCGAGTTGGAGGTCACGTCCGACCCCCGCCACACCCGTCCCCACGTCAGCGGGGACCGGTCCGTGCCGCCCTCCGTCATGCTGAACGCGGAGATCGTCCGGGTCGGTTCGGCGGACGGCACGACATCCGTGACGCGCGCCCCGGTCCTGGTCATCGCCAGGGACTCCGCCGCTGAGAGCGGCCCCGCCGGGGATCTCGGCCGGGGCGGGCGTCCTGATCCCCGTGCGCGTCCGGCGAGCTGGTTCGCGTTGTTGCCCTCCACTCGGGTGCGGGTTCGGGGGAGTCTCGCGCCTCCGTTGCCTCGGGGGGATCGGGTCGCGGCGGTGCTGCGGGTGTCCGGGGAGCGGGCGCCGCGTGTGGTGGCGGGGCCGTCCGGGGCGCAGCGGGTCGCCGGACGGCTGCGGGGCGGGCTGCGGGAGGCCACGGACGGGTTGCCGGCCGACGCCCGCGCGTTGCTGCCCGGGCTCGTGGTCGGGGACACCACCCGTGTGCCCCCCGATCTCGACGAGGCCTTCCGGGCGACCGACCTCACCCATCTGCTCGCCGTCAGCGGGGCCAACCTCACGATCGTGCTCGCGCTGCTCATCGGCCCGCCCGGCATCGCACAGCGCGCCGAGCGGCGGGGCATCGCCCCACGCCTTGGGATGTCGCTGCGGACGACCGCGCTCATCGGCGGCTCGCTCACCCTGGGCTTCGTGATCGTCTGCCGACCTGACCCGAGCGTGCTGCGGGCGGCGGCCTGCGGTCTGATCGCACTGCTCGCCATCGGCACCGGGCGCCGCCGGTCGTTGATCCCCGCCCTGGCCGCCGCCGTGCTGCTGCTCGTCCTCTACGACCCGTGGCTGGCCCGCAGCCCCGGATTCCTGCTGTCCGTCCTGGCCACCGGAGCCCTGCTCACCCTCGCCCCGCGGTGGAGCGCGTCCCTCCAAAGACGCCGGGTTCCCCCACGCCTTGCCGAGGCGCTCGCCGCGGCGGCCGCCGCGCAGGCGGTGTGCGCACCGGTCGTCGCCGTCCTGGCGGCCCGGGTGAGCCTGGTGGCGGTGCCCTGCAATCTCCTGGCGGAGGTCGCCGTCGCGCCTGCCACGGTCCTTGGCTTCGCCACCCTGGCGGTGGCGCCTGTGATGATGCCGGTCGCCAAGTTCCTTGCTTGGTGCGCCAGTTGGCCCACCGGATGGATCGCGGAGATCGCCCGCACCGGTGCGGCGCTGCCCGGCAGCGGTGTCGACTGGCCCAGTGGCTGGCGTGGTGGGTTGCTGCTCGTCGCCGTCACGGTCGTCGTCGCCCTGGTCGGGCGCGGGCTCCTGTGGCGTCCCTGGCTCGCCGCGGCCTGCGCTCTGCTGTTCCTCCTGGCGGTCGTGCAGCCGCCGCCGCTGACCCGGGTGATCGCGGGGTGGCCCCCGGTGGGGTGGCGGTTCGCGATGTGCGACGTGGGCCAGGGGGACGCGACCGTGCTTGCGGCGGGGGACGGTGCGGGTGTGGTCGTCGACGCGGGTCCCGATCCGGTGCTCGTGGACCGCTGTCTGCGTTCGCTCGGCGTCACGCGCGTACCGCTCGTGCTCCTGACGCACTTTCATGCCGACCATGTCGCGGGCCTGCCGGGTGTGCTGCGCGGTCGCCGGGTGGGCGCGATCCAGACGACGGGATTTCAGGAACCGCCGGACCAGGCGGAGTTCGTGCGCGAGCAAGCGAACGCCCATCGCGTTCCGGTGACCCGGGCCGTGGCGGGGGAGCGGCGGCGCACCGGCGGTCTCGACTGGCAGGTGTTGTGGCCCATCGCCCAGGGGGCGAGCCGGGTGATGGCTCCCGAGGGGCCCAACGACTCCAGCGTCACCCTGCTCGTCCGCGCCGGAGGACTGACCCTGCTGCTGCTCGGAGATCTCGAACCACCCGCTCAGCGGGCCCTGTTGCGGACGCCTGCCGTGGCCTCGCTGTCGGCGGTGGACGTGCTCAAAGTCGCCCATCACGGCTCGGCCTATCAGGACCCAGGGCTGCTGAGGCGGTCCGCGCCGCGCCTCGCGCTCATCTCCTGCGGCCGGGACAACTCCTACGGTCACCCCTCGCCGCGCACGGTCGAGGCGCTGCGGGCCGGGGGAGCGGAGGTGCTGCGGACGGACAGGAATGGCTCGATTGCGGTCATCGGAGCGACGGCCGGACCAAGGGCCGGACCAAGGGCCGGACCGGCGGCCGGACCGGCGGAAGGCGCGGCTCCGGGGATGGAGGTGGTCACGCGGCCGCCCTAGCGCCTAGGGCTGCGGGGCCCGTCCGGCTGCGGCGAAACTGGCACTCCACCGCCAGGTCGCCCCGACCGAAGCCCGAGCTGACCAGGCAGAACGCCAACCGGAACATCAACCGGAACATCAACCGGAACATCAACCGGAACACCAACCGGAACAACCAATTCGGGCTACTCGCGACAGTTCAAGCTCCAGTGCATCATTCCTGCGATGTGGCTCGTGTTGCATCGAATGCCACAACGGTGATCGAATGCCTCTTCGGGACAGGAGTTGTCAAGTAGCGCGGGGGTATGTCGCACATGTTCGGCCGTTGGCTGGGGAACCGTACGAACCAAGCCGGCGGGTCAGGGGGCCTTCTGTCCGCGGTGCCGGTTCCGCCCAGTGCGGGAGTGCTCAGCTGCCGGGTGCTCGACCCCGTCAACGAACCGGTGCGCCACGCGGAGTTCGCGGTCAGTGATGCCATGGGGCGCAAGGTCGTCACCGGGGGGTTGGACCCGTTCGGCTCCTTCGTGGCGACGGTTCCGGCCGGTGACTACCGCCTCGCGGTCACCGCGGAGGGGTACACGCCGTACCGGGCGAACGCCACGGTCGGGGAGAGCGCGCACGCGTCGCTCGGCGATGTGATGCTCCAGGTCGCTCAGCCTCCGGCGCTGCCCGATTCCGGGGACTGGGAGATCGACCCGATGCACTCCTCGGTCGCCTTCACCGCGCGGCACATCGGTCTTGCCCGTATCCACGGACGCTTCAACAGCTTCGCGGGCGCGATCCGGATCGCCGACCGGATGGAGAACTCCGCGATGCATGTCGTCATCGACGCGGCCTCCATCGACACCGCGGTCAAGATGCGCGACGACCATCTGCGGTCCGGCGACTTCCTCGACGTGGAGCGGTTCCCGACGATGGAGTTCTACAGCGACCGCTTTGTGCACAAGGGCGGCAGCCGCTGGGCGGTCACGGGCGGCCTCACGCTGCACGGCGTGACGCGCACGGTCACGCTGGACACCGAGTATCTCGGGGTCGGCCAGGGGCTCGAGGGGGAGACCCGTGTCGCCTGCCGTGCCTCCACCGAGCTGCACCGCGACGACTTCACGATCACCTGGCAGACGATGCTGGCGCGCGGTATCGCCGCGGTCGGACCCAGTATCACGATCGACCTCGACATCCAGGTCCTGCCCAAGGGCTGACCGGCGGAGGATCTCTAGGGAGCCTCGAGCCAGCCCTCGTACTCCGCCGCGAGCGCGTCGAGCGCCGCGCGGTCCAGGCGCCGCTCCGGGTCCTCGACCACGACGAGCCACTGGGCGTCCTCGGCGTCGTCCTCGCCGGCCAGGGCGTCACGGACGAGTTGAGGCTCCTCGGCGACACGGAAACGGTCGGGGAGCTCTTCGGCCACTTCCTCCGCGGCGTCGCGGTCGGGCAGCACCAGGACATGTCGTACGTCGGTCACCCGCCCATTCTCCGGTACGGGACGAGCCGCCCGGGAACCGGCCGTACGGGATGGACTGCCGTACGGGATGGACTGTCAGTGCCGCGTGGGATGCTTGACCGCGATGGCCAGGAAGACAGATACCGCCGACCCGCTCGCTCCCCTCACGCTCGCCGTGGGCCAGGAGGACCTCCTCCTCGACCGCGCCGTGCAGCAGGTGGTCGCCGCCGCCCGCGCCTCCGACGCGGACACGGACGTACGCGACCTCACCTCCGACCAGCTGCAGCCCGGCACGCTCGCCGAGCTGACCAGTCCCTCGCTCTTCGCCGAGCGCAAGGTCGTGATCGTGCGGAACGCGCAGGATCTGTCGGCCGACACGGTCAAGGACGTGAAGGCGTATCTCGGGTCGCCTGCCGAGGAGATCACCCTCGTCCTGCTGCACGCGGGCGGCGCGAAGGGCAAGGGCCTGCTCGACGCGGCCCGCAAGGCGGGGGCCCGTGAGGTGGCCTGCCCCAAGATGACCAAGGCCGCGGACCGGCTCTCGTTCGTACGGAGCGAGTTCCGTACGCTCGGCCGTTCGGCCACGCCCGAGGCCTGCCAGGCCCTGGTCGACTCGATCGGCAGTGATCTGCGGGAGCTTGCCTCCGCGGTGTCCCAGCTGGTGGCGGATGTCGAGGGCACGATCGACGAGGCGGTCGTCGGGCGTTATTACACGGGGCGTGCGGAGGCCTCCAGCTTTACCGTGGCCGACCGTGCAGTGGAGGGGCGGGCCGCGGAGGCGCTGGAAGCGTTGCGGTGGTCGCTGTCGACCGGGGTCGCCCCCGTTCTGATCACCAGTGCGTTGGCGCAGGCCGTGCGGGCGATCGGGAAGCTGTCCTCTGCGAGGGGCGGGCGGCCGGCTGACCTTGCCCGGGAGCTGGGGATGCCGCCCTGGAAGATTGATCGGGTTCGGCAGCAGATGCGGGGGTGGACGCCGGATGGTGTTGCCGCCGCGCTTACCGCTGTCGCGGCGGCCGATGCGGGGGTCAAGGGGGGCGGGGATGATCCTGAGTACGCCCTTGAGAAGGCCGTTGTCGCCATCGCCCGCGCGGCGCGGTCGCGGCGCTGAGCTTGAGCCGTTCATAGCTGCCGGTCGGAATCCGCGGGTCGGCTGTGGCTGGTCGCGCAGTTCCCCGCGCCCCTGAGGGGCGCCTGTCTGCGGGTCGGCTGTGGCTGGTCGCGCAGTTCCCCGCGCCCCTGAGGGGCGCCTGTCTGTGGGTCGGCTGTGGCTGGTCGCGCAGTTCCCCGCGCCCCTGACGGGGCACACCCCGCGCGCCCATAACGGGGCGCCCCCGGCAGATCAGCCCCCCAAACACAGCAATGCCCCCGGAGTGGGCCGGGGGCATCGTCGCAGCGTGGCGTACTGCGTGGTCTGTCCGCGATTCGAGGTAGAGGGCTCGAATTACCCTCGCGGGAGGATTGATCAGCGCCCCGGCGAGCCGGGGCAAGGGCTTCAGCCCTGGAGGGTCGCGACCTTCGAAGCAAGCGCCGACTTCTTGTTGGCGGCCTGGTTCTTGTGGATGACGCCCTTGGAGACGGCCTTGTCGAGCTGGCGCGAAGCCTCGCGCGTCGCCTCGACGGCCTTCTGGGTGTCACCAGCGGCAACGGCCTCGCGGGCCTTGCGGATCGCGGTCTTCAGGGAAGACTTGACCGCCTTGTTGCGCTGACGCGCCTTCTCGTTGGTCTTGATCCGCTTGATCTGGGACTTGATGTTCGCCACGAAAGAGCCTTTTCAGGTTCAGTTACTGCAGAGGTACTGCAGATGAATTTCTTTGACACGTGCCTCAGAGCCGAGAGGGCCAGGAGACACAGCTGCCCAGATTACCAGCCGCCCCGCTACCGGCCCAATCCGGGCGCGGTCACCGCATCCGGCGGCCCAAACCGGGCCCAGTGCCCCACGCGTGGGACCATGGAACCTACGTATCGATCCGGAGATCCGACCCCGAGGCGACAGGCGCCTCAAGAGACAGGACCCTGCGTGCCCGCGACCCCTAAGAATGTGCCCGAGCCGAGCCGTACCGACCCGGCTCTGATCCGTAATTTCTGCATCATCGCGCACATCGACCACGGCAAGTCCACACTCGCCGACCGCATGCTCCAGCTCACCGGTGTGGTGGACCAGCGGCAGATGCGTGCTCAGTACCTCGACCGGATGGACATCGAGCGCGAGCGCGGCATCACGATCAAGTCCCAGGCGGTGCGTCTGCCCTGGGCCCCCACCGAGGGCCCCGAGCAGAGCAAGACCCACATCCTCAACATGATCGACACCCCGGGGCACGTGGACTTCACGTACGAGGTGTCGCGCTCGCTGGCGGCCTGTGAGGGCACGGTCCTCCTCGTCGACGCCGCGCAGGGCATCGAGGCTCAGACTCTCGCCAACCTCTACCTGGCGATGGAGAACGACCTCAAGATCGTCCCGGTGCTCAACAAGATCGACCTGCCGGCCGCCCAGCCGGAGAAGTTCTCCGAGGAGCTGGCCAATCTCATCGGCTGCCAGCCGGAGGACGTGCTGAAGGTCTCCGCGAAGACCGGCATGGGCGTCGAGGCGCTGCTCGACAAGGTCGTCGCCGAGGTCCCGGCGCCGGTCGGCGTCGCGGACGCGCCCGCCCGCGCGATGATCTTCGACTCGGTCTATGACTCCTACCGGGGCGTCGTGACGTACGTACGTGTCGTCGACGGCCAGCTCAACAAGCGTGAGCGGATCCGGATGATGTCCACCGGCGCCACGCACGAGCTGCTCGAGATCGGTGTCTCGTCCCCGGAGATGACCCCGGCCGACGGCATCGGCGTCGGCGAGGTGGGCTACATCATCACCGGCGTGAAGGACGTCCGTCAGTCCAAGGTCGGTGACACGATCACCTCCCTGCACAAGGGCGCGACCGAGGCGCTCGGCGGTTACAAGGACCCGAAGCCGATGGTCTTCTCGGGTCTCTATCCGCTGGACGGCTCGGAGTACCCGGACCTGCGCGAGGCCCTGGACAAGCTGCAGCTCAACGACGCCGCGCTCGTCTACGAGCCGGAGACCTCGGCCGCGCTCGGCTTCGGCTTCCGCGTCGGCTTCCTGGGTCTGCTGCACCTCGACGTGATCCGTGAGCGGCTCGAGCGCGAGTTCGGGCTCGACCTCATCGCCACCGCTCCGAACGTGGTCTACCGCGTGATCATGGAGGACGGCGCCGAGCACGTCGTCACCAACCCGAGCGAATTCCCCGAGGGCAAGATCGACGAGGTCTACGAACCCGTCGTACGCGCCACGATCCTCGCTCCGAGCGAGTTCATCGGCTCGATCATGGAGCTGTGCCAGAACCGGCGCGGCACCCTGCTCGGCATGGACTACCTCTCCGAGGACCGTGTGGAGATCCGCTACACGCTGCCGCTCGCCGAGATCGTCTTCGACTTCTTCGACCAGCTGAAGTCCAAGACGCGCGGCTACGCCTCGCTGGACTACGAGCCCACGGGCGAGCAGTCCGCGCAGCTCGTCAAGGTCGACATCCTGCTGCACGGCGACAAGGTCGACGCCTTCTCCGCCGTCACGCACAAGGACGCGGCGTACGCGTACGGCGTGCGGCTCGTCGCCAAGCTGCGCGAGCTGATCCCGCGGCAGGCCTTCGAGGTGCCCGTCCAGGCCGCGATCGGTTCCCGGGTCATCGCCCGCGAGACCATCCGCGCCATCCGCAAGGACGTCCTCGCCAAGTGCTACGGCGGTGACATCTCCCGTAAGCGGAAGCTGCTCGAGAAGCAGAAGGAGGGCAAGAAGCGGATGAAGATGGTCGGCTCCGTCGAGGTGCCGCAGGAAGCCTTCATCGCCGTGCTCTCCAGCGACGACAGCGGTCCGGGCAAGACGAAGAAGTAGCCCACACCTCAGCCGCCGCCCCGTCCGGCACGGGCGTCACAGGGGCATCTCAGCGGGTCCGTCGCGCTTCTTGCGCGGCGGACCCGTTCTGTATGAAGTGACAGGCAGAAGCCCCTTACGCACCGGGCTTCAGCGCTCTACTCTGATCACTGCTCGTAGGTTACTCGCAAGTTAAACAAGACCAGCAGCCGCCAGCCAGTCGCCGCCATGTCGCGGGTCCGGAGGATGTCGTGAGCGACACACAGACCTTGATCGAGAACCGTCCGCCGTCCGTGGCGCATCTCTTCCTGGAGCGCGTGGCTGCCACGCCGGACGCCGAGGCCTACCGCTATCCCGTGCCGGCGGCCGCCGGCGAAGGCCCCGACGACTGGAAGTCGCTGAGCTGGGCGCAGGCCGCCGAGCGCGTCTACGCCATCGCCGCGGGCCTGATCGAGCTCGGCCTCGCGCCCGAGGACCGGGTGGCCCTCGCCTCGTCCACACGGGTCGAGTGGATCCTCTCCGACCTCGGCATCCTCTGCGCCGGCGCGGCCACCACCACGGTGTATCCGCAGACCAACGCCGAGGAGTCCACCTACATCCTGGCCGACTCCGGCAGCCGTGTGCTGATCGCCGAGAACGCCGAGCAGCTCGCCAAGGCGCGCGAGAAGCGGGCCGAGCTGCCCGAGCTCAAGCACGTCGTGGTGATCGACACCGAGGGCGCCGGGCCCGTCGAGGGCGACCCCGATGGCTGGGTGCTCACGCTCGCGGAGCTCGAGGCGCGCGGCGCCGCCCACCTGGAGAAGAACCCGGGGGCGGTCAAGGAGCGGATCGCCGCGATCACCAAGGACCAGCTCGCCACGATCATCTACACCTCCGGCACCACGGGTAAGCCCAAGGGCGTGCGGCTGCCGCAGGACAACTGGTCGTACATGGCGAAGGCCATCGCCGCGACCGGTCTGCTCGGCCCCGACGACGTGCAGTACCTGTGGCTGCCGCTCGCGCACGTCTTCGGCAAGGTGCTGACCTCCGGGCAGATCGAGCTGGGGCACGTCACCGCCGTCGACGGCCGCGTCGACAAGATCATCGAGAACCTTCCGGTGGTGCAGCCGACGTACATGGCGGCCGTGCCGCGCATCTTCGAGAAGGTCTACAACGGCGTCGCGGCCAAGGCACGGGCCGGTGGCGGCGCCAAGTACAAGATCTTCCTGTGGGCGGCCGAGGTCTCCCGCGAGTACGCCAAGGTCAGCCAGGACAACTTCCGCAGGACCGGCAACGCGTCCGTGCCGTTCGGCCTCGGCGCCAAGCACAAGGTCGCCGACGCGCTCGTCTACTCCAAGCTCCGTGAGGCCTTCGGCGGACGCCTGCGCGCCGCCGTCTCCGGCTCGGCCGCGCTCGCGCCCGAGATCGGCTACTTCTTCGCGGGCGCGGGCATCCACATCCTGGAGGGCTACGGCCTGACGGAGTCCTCCGCCGCGTCCTTCGTGAACCCGGGCGAGGCCTACCGCACCGGCACCGTCGGCAAGCCGCTGCCCGGCACCGAGGTCCGCATCGCCGACGACGGCGAGATCCTGCTGCGCGGCCCCGGCATCATGGAGGGCTACCACGGCCTGCCCGAGAAGACCGTCGAGGTCCTGGAGTCCGACGGCTGGTTCCACACCGGTGACATCGGCGAGCTGTCCCCCGACGGGTACCTGAAGATCACCGACCGCAAGAAGGACCTGATCAAGACGTCCGGCGGCAAGTACATCGCGCCCGCCGAGGTCGAGGGCCAGTTCAAGGCGGTCTGCCCGTACGTCTCCAACATCCTGGTGCACGGCGCCGACCGGAACTTCTGCACCGCCCTGATCGCCCTCGACGAGCCCGCCATCCTGGACTGGGCCAAGGAGAACGGTCTGAGCGGCAAGAGCTACGCCGACGTGGTCGCCGCCCCGGCGACGGTCACGCTCATCGAGGGCTATGTGAAGCAGCTCAACGAAGGCCTGCAGCGCTGGCAGACCGTGAAGAAGTTCAAGCTGCTCCCGCGCGACCTGGACATCGAGCACGGCGAACTGACGCCCAGCCTCAAGCTGAAGCGCCCGGTGGTCGAGCGTGAGTACCAGCACCTGATCGACGAGATGTACGCGGGTTCGCGCGAGGCCTGAGCCTCGACTCCCGTACGCGGACGGGGTGTTCGCAAGGTCTTGTCACCTGCCACCCCGTCCGCGCCGCATCTCCTTCACCATCTCCTCCATGTGCGTCACGTGGTGGCGCAGTTCCAGTACGTCCTTGAGGCTGCTGGCGGCCATGTGCGTCTCGATCGCCGCGAGGCGGGCCGCCAGCTCGTCGAACTGCTGCTGCTCGCGCGCCAGAATGCGCTCCAACTGCTGGTTCTTGCGGTGCAGTTCGAGGAAGACGGTGACCTTCGCGCGCAGCACCCAGGGGTCGAACGGCTTGGTGAGATAGTCGGCGGCACCCGTCGCGTAGCCGCGGAAGGCGTACCCCGCGTCGTTGTCCGTGCCCGTCAGAAAGATGATGGGTACGTCCTTGGTCTGGTCGAGCCGCTTGATGTTCGACGCCGTCTCGAAGCCGTCCATTCCCGGCATCCGCACGTCCAGGAGGATCACGGCGAACCGCTGCCGCAGGATCGCCTTCATCGCCTCCTCGCCCGAACGGGCGCGTACCAGTGGTTCGTTGAGTGACCCCAGGACGGCTTCCAGCGCCATCAGATTGTCCTCCATGTCATCGACAAGGAGGATGCTCGCGCGATGGTCGGTCATGACCTCTGTGCTCATGTGACAGTGCCTCACTCGGACGTAGCCGGTGGTGTGGCGGCCGGCGCGGACAGCTCCACCGCGTCCGCACCACCCTCGGGAGCCAGCAGGGCGCAGGCCACGCTGAGCAGTTGGTCCACATCCACGGGCTTGGGTACGTAGTCGGTGGCGCCCTGCGCGATCGCCTTCTCGCGGTCGCCGGGCATCGCCTTCGCGGTCAGCGCGATGATGGGGAGTCCGGACCAGCGCGGGGTGCGGCGGATCGCGGCGATGGTTTCGTAGCCGTCCATCTCCGGCATCATGATGTCCATCAGGATCAGGTCGACGTCCGGGTTGCGCTCGAGCGTCTCGATGCCCTCGCGGCCGTTCTCCGCGTACAGGACCGGCATGCCGACACGGCTCAGTACGTGCGTGAGGGCGAAGACGTTGCGGATGTCGTCGTCCACGATGAGCACCCGGCGCCCGCGAAGGACCCGGCCCGCCCTGCCCTCCCGGTACTCCTCCAGCTTGGTGGGCGTGGGCCAGTTGTCGTCCTGGTCGAGGAAGGTGTGCGGGGACAGCGGGGCCTGGCTCTCCGGGTCCGGCGCGGCGTGGGTCCTCGCCGCCGCGTACGCCGCCGCGGCGGGACCGTGTCCGGGGTGCGCCACGGGGACGTACAGCGTGAAGGTGGAGCCCTGGCCCGGGCTGCTCTCCGCGGTGATGCGGCCGCCGAGGAGTCCGGCGATCTCGCGGCTGATGGAGAGGCCGAGGCCGGTGCCGCCGTACTTGCGGTTGGTGGTGCCGTCCGCCTGCTGGAACGCCTCGAAGATGACCGGGAGTTGCTCGGGGGGGATGCCGATGCCGGTGTCCTTGACGGCGAAGCAGATCAGGTCGCCGCCGTCCTGACCCGGCCGGTCGCCGGCAGGCTTGACGCGGGTCACGCGCAGCTCGACGCGGCCGTTCGCGGTGAACTTGACCGCGTTCGACAGGAGGTTGCGCAGGATCTGCTGGAGGCGCTGCTCGTCGGAGAACATCTCGCGCGGCACGTCCTCGCCGACCGACACCTCGAAGGCGAGACCGCGGTCGAGGGTGAGCGGGCGGAACGTCGCGTGGACGTAGTCGAGGACCTTGATCAGCGGGAGGCTCTTGGGCCGGACGTCCATCCGGCCCGCCTCGATCTTCGACAAGTCCAGGATGTCGTTGATGAGTTGGAGGAGGTCGGAGCCCGAGCGGTGGATGGTCGTCGCGAACTGGACCTCCTGGTCCGAGAGATGGTCGTCGGGGTTGTCGGAGAGCAGCCGGGCCAGGATGAGCAGCGAGTTCAGCGGGGTGCGCAGCTCGTGCGACATGTTCGCGAGGAACTCCGACTTGTACTGCGACGAGGTGGCGAGCAGCGCCGCCTTCTCCTCCAGCTCGGCGTTGGAGCGCTGCAACTCGGCCTGCTGGAGCTGGAGTTCATCCGAGCGGTCCTGCAGCTGGGTGGCGAGCCGCTGCGACTCGCTGAGCAGTGATTCCGTACGGGAGTTGGCGATGATCGTGTTGATCGCGACGCCGATGGTGTTCACGAACTGGTCGAAGAACGCCAGGTGGACATCGGAGAAGCGGGAGAACGTGGCCAGCTCGATCACGCCGAGCAGCTTGTCCTCGAAGAGGATCGGGATGATCACGAGGCTGGCCGGGCTGGAGTCCCCGAGCCCTGAGTGGATCTTGATGTAGTCGGGCGGCACCTCGTCGACGAGGATCCGCTTCTTCTCAAGCGCCGCCTGCCGCACCAGACCGTGCGCGGGCATCGCGCCGGTGTCGACGACCGAGCCCTGCGCCGAGCCGTACCCGGCGATGAAGGCGAGCCCCTTGGCCGGCGGGGTCTGCAGCGTCGCAGTGTCCTCGGTGTCCGGGTCGGCCAGGAAGAACGCGCCGTACTGGGCGTTCACCAGCGGGGTCAGCTCGCGCAGGATCAGATCGGCGACCTCCATCAGGTCGCGGTGGCCCTGCATCAGACCCGCCAGGCGGGCCAGGTTGGACTCCAGCCAGTCCTTGGCGCGGGTGGTCTCGCGGAGGTTGGACACCATCAGGTTGATGTTGTCCTTGAGCTCGGAGACCTCGCCGCGGGTCTCGACCGTGATGGAGCGGGTCATGTCGCCCTGGGCGACGGCGGACGCCACCTCGGCGATCGCGCGGACCTGGGTGGTGAGATTGAGGGCCAGCTCGTTCACGTTCGTCGTCAGGCGCTTCCACGTGCCGTAGACGCCCTCGACCCTTGCCTGGCCGCCCAGTTGACCTTCGGAGCCGACCTCACGGGCGACGCGGGTGACCTCGGAGGAGAACGAGGACAGCGTGTCCACCATGGTGTTGATGGTGGTCTTCAGCTCCAGGATCTCGCCGCGCGCGTCGACGTCGATCTTCTTGGACAGGTCGCCCTCGGCCACCGCCGTCGCGACCTGCGCGATGTTGCGGACCTGACCGGTGAGGTTGTCCGCCATGTAGTTGACGTTGTCGGTGAGGTCCTTCCACACCCCCGATACGCCCAGGACCTGGGCCCGGCCGCCGAGCCGCCCGTCGGTGCCGACCTCCCGGGCCACCCGCGTCACCTCGTCGGCGAAGGCCCGCAGCTGCTCCACCATCGTGTTGACGGTGTCCTTCAGCTCCAGGATCTCGCCGCGCGCCGTCACCGTGATCATCTTGGACAGGTCGCCGTTGGCGACGGCCGTGGTGACCTGGGCGATGTTGCGGACCTGCGAAGTGAGGTTCAGCGCCATGAAGTTGACGTTGTCGGTGAGGTCCTTCCATACGCCGGACACGCCACGCACCTGCGCCTGACCGCCGAGGTTGCCCTCCGTGCCGACCTCGCGGGCGACGCGGGTGACCTCGTCGGCGAAGGCGGAGAGCTGGTCGACCATCGTGTTGATGGTCGACTTCAGTTCGAGGATCTCGCCCTTCGCCTCGACGGTGATCTTCTTGCCGAGGTCGCCCTGGGCGACCGCCGTCGACACCTGCGCGATGTTCCGCACCTGCGAAGTGAGGTTGTCCGCCATGAAGTTGACGTTGTCGGTGAGGTCCTTCCATACGCCCGACACGCCACGCACCTGGGCCCGCCCGCCCAGATTTCCCTCCGTGCCGACCTCACGGGCCACCCGTGTCACCTCGTCGGCGAAGGCGGAGAGCTGGTCGACCATCGTGTTGACCGTCGACTTCAGCTCCAGGATCTCGCCCCGCGCGTCCACGGTGATCTTCTGGCTCAGATCGCCGTTCGCCACGGCCGTCGTCACCTGGGCGATGTTGCGGACCTGCGAAGTGAGGTTCGACGCCATGAAGTTGACGTTGTCGGTGAGGTCCTTCCATACGCCGGACACCCCGCGCGCCTGCGCCCGGCCGCCCAGCTGGCCCTCCGTGCCGACCTCGCGCGCCACCCGCGTCACCTCGGCCGCGAACGCCGAGAGCTGGTCGACCATCGTGTTCACGGTCAGCTTCAGCTCGAGAAGCTCACCCGTCGCCTCGACCGTCACCGTACGCGTCAGATCGCCCTGCGCCACCGCCGTCGTCACCAGGGCGATGTCCCGCACCTGGGCGGTGAGCCGGGACGCCATCGTGTTGACGGCCTCCGTCACGTCCCGCCAACTCCCCGACAGACCACGGACCTTGGCGCGCCCGCCGAGCCGCCCCTCCGTGCCGACTTCGCGCGCGACCCGGGTGACCTCGCCCGTGAAGAGCGACAGCTGGTCGACCATCGTGTTCACGGCACGGCCCAGACGCCGCAGGTCGCCCCGCAGTTCACGCGAGCCGTCGTGCAGATCCACGTGCTGGGTGAGATCGCCGCCCGCCACCGCGTTCAGGACGCGCGTGGCGTTGGCCGCCGGGGCCACCAGCGAGTTGAGCAGCGAGTTGACGTCAGTGACGCGCGTGGACCAGCTGCCCTGCCCGGGGCTGGCCGAGAAGCGTTCGTCGAGATGGCCGTGGCGGATGATCTCCCGGCGTACGCGCGTGAGTTCGCTGTCGAAGTGCAGCGAGCGGTCGAGCATCTCGTTGAACACCGTGTGCAGCTCGCCGGCCAGACCGTCACCGGTCACCGCGATCTTGGTCAAGTCCCCGTCCCGCGCGGCCCGCATCGCCGCCAGGAGGAAACGCAGGTCGGAGGCAGGCTCCGCGGCGCTCTCGGCGGACGTGACCGTGACCGGATCCGGCGCGGGTATCGGAGCCGGAATCTGACCGAAACCGAGCGCAGGCATACCACTGTTCTCACTCATAACGGCCCACTTCAGTAACTCGGTGCTTATGGGCGTGGCCAGTCTGTCACTCTGTCCGTGTCGCCTGAGGCGTATTCGACCGAACTGCTCAGGAGCCGAAACGTGGGGTCCATTCCGAGGCAACGGGAGACCACTTTCCGTGCGTCCCTCCAGCCGGAGCACCGCCCCGGCCCGCCGGCCGTGGTACGCACATCACTGCCCGGCAACCCGATGGCGCCCGCCGCCGCGCGCAGGTTCGTGCGCGCGGCGCTCGCCGACTGGACCGAACTCGCCGTGCCCGCGGCCGCGGGCATCACCGACCGCCTCGCCGACGACTCGGTTCTCCTCGTCAGCGAACTCGTCACGAACGCCGTGGTCCACGCCGGCACCACCGTCGAGCTCCTGTGCCGGCTCGACGAGGCAGGCCTCGGCGAGAGCGCCGACGCCCTGGTCATCGAGGTCTCCGACCACCACCCCGCCCGCGCGGTCCGCAGCGAGCCCGTCCCCCAGCCGCCCGGCACCCCCGAGTACGGCAGGGGCCTGCAGCTCGTCGCGACCCTCTCCGAGTCCTGGGGCATCACCTACCGCACGGGCACCAAGACCGTCTGGGCCCGCCTCCCCGTCGAGGGCGTACAGGCCGTCCAGGAAATAGAGTCGTACGCCAGTGAACAGGCCCTGCAGCGCGGTCTGCGGGCCGCCGAGATCCTCGCGCCGCTGCCGAAACGGATCACGCACGACACGGAGTGGGTCAACCGCGGCGCGCTCACCTTCCTCGCCGAGGCCTCCGATCTGCTCGCCGGACAGTTCGACGAGGACTTGGTGGCGGCGCTCGCCGGACAGCTCCTGGTGCCCCGGCTCGCGGACTGGTGCGCGGTCTGGCTCGACGACGAGACGGAGGTCGCCGGGCGCGGCGTCGGCACCGGGGCGACCGGCACCCGCCTCGCCCGCGTCTGGCACACCAGCGAGCAGCGCATAGAGGAGCTGCGCCGGACCCTGGAGAAGGATCCGCCCCGGCTGTCCGACGCGGTCGGCACCGGCGCGGTCCCCGTGCCCTGGCCCGCCGACGCGCTGCCCGGAGATGAGGCGGGCACGGCCCTCGCGTACCGCCTGACCGCGGGCGGGCGCGCGCTCGGCACGCTCGTCATCGGGCGCTCCGGAATGGTGCGCTTCGCCGACGAGGTCACCGGGCTCATCGAGGACTTCAGCCGCCGCGTCGCCCTCGCCGTCAGCGCGGCCCGGCGCTACCAGCGGCAGGCCAATATCAGCCAGGTCCTGCAGCGCGGCCTGCTGCCGGGATCCGTGGCGGAGATCCCCGGCGTACAGAGCGGCGTCGTCTACGAACCCCGCGACAAGGGCGGCCCCGGCGGCGACTTCTACGACGTGTTCCAGGCCGGCAAGGGCCGCTGGTGCTTCGCGCTCGGCGACGTCCAGGGCAAGGGCGTCGAGGCGGCCGTCGTGATCGGCCTCGCCCGGCCCTGGCTGCGCCTGCTCGCCCGCGAGGGCTACCAGGTCGCGGAGGTCCTCGACCGCCTCAACCAACTCCTCCTCGACGACGCGACGGAGGCGGCGGACGCGGCCGCGGCGGTGGTCGCGGTGGCGGGCGGCCAGGGCGTGCCGCCGGACGGCGCCACCTCCCGCTTTCTCTCCCTCCTCTACGGCGAGCTGGCCCCCGTCGAGGGCGGCGTCCGCTGCACCGTCGCGAGCGCGGGACACCCGCTGCCCCTCCTGCTCTCGCCCGACGGGGACGTCCGCGCGGCGGCCACGCCCCAGCTGCTCCTCGGGGTCGTCGACGACGTGACGTACACGAGCGAGACCTTCGCATTACGGACCGGCGACACACTGCTCTGCGTCACCGACGGCGTCACGGAGCGTCGCGCGGGCCTCGACATGTTCGACGACGAGGACGGCCTGGCGACGGCGCTGGCGGGCTGCGCGGGGCTCGACGCCGGTCTTGTGGCGGAGCGGATCAAACGCCTGGTGCACGAGTTCTCGGAGCGGCCGCCGGACGACGACATGGCGGTGCTTGTGCTTCAGGCGCAGTAGTCGCGTCAGGGGAAAACGACGGCGGCTCGGGTATTCCCGCCGGTGCGGGACAATCGAAGGTATGCCTTCCGCACTGCCCGATGGTGAGCCCATGCCCGAGGACGGGACGCTGCCCGCGTCCGCCCTGCAGGGGGCGGGGGCCCGTCCGCTCGGCTTCTACCTCCACGTTCCGTACTGCGCCACGCGCTGCGGATACTGCGACTTCAACACGTACACGGCGACCGAGCTGCGCGGATCGGGCGGCGTACTGGCCTCCCGCGACAACTACGCGGACACCTTGATCGACGAGGTGCGCCTCGCGCGCAAGGTCCTCGGCGACGACCCGCGTCCGGTGCGGACCGTGTTCGTGGGCGGGGGTACGCCGACGCTCCTTTCGGCGGGTGATCTCGTCCGCATGCTGGGTGCCGTACGGGATGAGTTCGGTCTTGCGGACGACGCGGAGATCACTACGGAGGCGAACCCGGAGTCGGTCGGGCCCGAGTACCTGGCCGAGCTCAGGGCCGGTGGCTTCAACCGGATCTCCTTCGGGATGCAGAGCGCGAAGCAGCATGTCCTGAAGGTGCTCGACCGTACGCATACGCCGGGCCGTCCCGAGGCGTGCGTGGCGGAGGCGCGGGCTGCGGGCTTCGACCACGTGAATCTGGACCTGATCTACGGAACCCCGGGGGAGTCCGACTCCGACTGGCGCGCCTCGCTCGAGGCGGCGATCGGGGCGGGTCCCGACCACGTCAGTGCTTACGCGCTGATCGTGGAGGAAGGCACTCAGCTCGCGCGGCGGATTCGGCGCGGGGAGGTGCCGATGACGGACGACGACGTGCACGCGGACCGGTATCTCATCGCGGACGAGGTCCTTGGTGGTGCGGGCTTCTCCTGGTACGAGGTGTCCAACTGGGCCACCTCGGAGGCGGGGCGGTGTCTGCACAACGAGTTGTACTGGCGGGGGGCCGACTGGTGG
>NZ_SRIC01000174.1 GCF_004684775.1 Streptomyces sp. MZ04 | reverse complement strand
CCCCGAGTTGCCCGCCCACCCCGTCCGCAGGTCCTTCCGCCCGTCCCGCGTTTGAGGACGAACTCGGCGAAGCCGTTCCCGACCCGCACCGCCTTCCCGGCACCAGAGCCGGGGGCTGACCACAACCACAGAGCCCTCGCCCCCGCCACCCCATCAGGGGATGCTGTTGGCGAATCCCGGATCCCAGCCTGCCTGCGCCTGACGACCTGCCCTGGAGATTCGTCAGCAACGTCCATCGGCGGGAAGGGCCCCTTATGGACGATCTGGAATGCCGCTCCGGTGAGGCGGACCGCCGAGCCAATGACGCCATGCTGCGCACTGGTCGCATCCGCCCAGACTCAGACCCTCGCCTGAGTGAACAGGTAGGCGCCGATCGACTACGTGATTCCGTTCTGTGGAATCACCGGACTTCATCCAGCAGCTGCCCTAGTGTCCAGTTCCGTGTCTAGGAAGAAGTTCACCTGTGCCGTTTGCTCCGGGCCCGCCAGTAAACCCACGGGTGAGCATGCGATCCCGAAGCAGTTCCTGAAGGTACTGGACAAGGCCAACACCGATTGCCTTGGTGAGGCGTACGAGCTGCACGCCAAGACGACGAGAGACGGCAAGGAAGTATCCGGGACGCAGAAGCCCATCAATCCGTTGAGCGCGGTCCGTCTTGTGTGCTGTCCGCCGTGCAATCAATGGTTGCGCGTGAACTTCGAGGATCCCGCAACGAAGTATCTTCCGAAGCTGGTTCAGGGGCGGGATGTGCTGGACGATCCGCCGCCATCTCTTGCGCCTCTTTCGCGCTGGCTGATCAAGACCGTGCTGATGTGCCATCACCCTGACGTGAGGTACGAGGGGATGTCAGGCAAGGCGAAGGCGCAGTTCCTCAAAGTGGACGCGGTTCCCGCCTTCCTGAGGTACATCAGAGAGTCAGGGAAGATCCCCGAGAAGCTGGCCTTGTGGGTGCTGTTCCATCCGCTCCATGCCCCGGTCATCTTGCAGAAGCACCCTGAAGCGACCATCGACATGGGGCTGAACATCCGGCGCCCCGATCTCGGGGGCGTCCTGCGGTTCGTGGTGACGGACGGTCCCGCCCTTGACTTCCGGCCCACCGGCCGCACGGAGATCGAGGCTCTGTGGCCCCTGTGATGGGATGATGGTTTCGAGTGTGGTCGTAACCGCCGTTCACGAAGAGGGCCTCTGGTCGAGACTCTGGGGGCAAATTTGGGTTCCTGTCTGCTTTTGCCCCCTGGGTTGGCGGGGCGTCGCCGTTCCGGAACACGGACGGCCTACCTCAAAACACCCTCAAATCGCCTACGGTGCACACCCCGCCCAAGCAAGGCTTGCGGCCATGAGTCCCACCGAGATAGGCACGCTTGCCATCGCCGCCATTGCCATCATCGGCGGCTTCCTCGGCGCCTACTTCCAAGGCCACAACGTCGCAGACGGAACCATCAAAGCCGCCACCAAGACTGCCGACGCCGCCTACCGGGCCGCGGTCGACAGTGCGAAGGAGCAAGCCCGCGAAGGTCACGCGCAGTGGCAGCGCGACCGTAGCCAGACCATATGGGCCGACTACACCAAAGCCCTGGACATCCTCCGCACCCTGGAGATCACCGAAAGCTGTACCGCCGCCGAAGACCGCCTCCACGGCGCCTACGCCATGGTCGAGCTGATGAGCCCCCCGGGTGTCCTGGTCGCAGCCAAAGAAGCGAAGGACGCGGCCCTCTGCCTCGCGTCCTCCCTCGTCGCTGTCAGGCATGCCGAAAGCCGACGCCGCAGCGTGCAAAGCACGTACAAAACGCTCCGAACCTTCGCAGAACAGATCCAAGGCATGGGGCGCGATGCCAGCGGCAGGCCGTACGAAGAGCTGGAAGATGACGAATACGGCAACAGGCAAGTCGGAACCCCCTCCTCCGACGAGCAATTCCAGCAGATGAACCGGACTATCGACGCGGGCGAAGCCGCCCGAGAAGCACTCGATGCACTCAGAGCGCTCTCCTCGTCCCCTCACTCGCAGGAAGCTGAACGCCGAGGCCGCAAGGCCCTCACAGCAGCCGCACGACTCGTTCCGCTGAGGGCCGCAGGGGCGGTGATCGAGTACGCGAAAGGTGACGACGGGAACGGCGAACGAGAAGCCCTCACTGGCGCTCGCAACGACCTGAAGGATGCTCGTGACGTATTCGTGGCCGAGGCCCGCAAGGAGCTAGACGCCCTCGGCCGCTGACACGGGGGCCGCTGAACATCCTGCTGTGCCCCTTGGGTGAAGTCGTTGGTGCGGGTGGTCGTCCGGGAGATCTGGGTGAGGTGGGCGTCGATGGATCTGGGTGAGGTGGGCGTCGATGCGGGCGAGGTTGATGGCGGCTCCGGTGAGTTGGTGCTGGAGGCTGGTCTTGGCAAGGCCGCGGTAGCGGGATCTGCGCAGGGCGCAGCACTGCTCGCGGACCGGACGGGGCGGCAGTGTCCGCCGCTGAACCGGATGCGGATCACCGGACGGTCAGGCCCTCTACGAACTGCAGCACCAGCACGAGCGCCGGACAACCCGGTGACCAGGCTGGTTCCCCCGTACCAGGAACAGGTCCGCGAACTCCTCGTCGCGAAACAGTGCCCCCAACTCGTCCCGGACCCGGATCGCCAGGCTCCCCTTCGGGAACGCAGCCCGCGCCACATGTACCGTCTCCGCCAGAATCTCAGCCGGGCCCGCCCGTCTGCATCGACATCGGCGCCCACCCCAAACGACAACGTCGGCTCTCAGGAGCACCACCGGGGTCTTGAGAACCGACGTCGCGTGAACCGCCGAATTGATTTGCCAACAGCGTCCCCCATCAAGGCGGCGGGCGCGGGAGTTTCGTCGCACCAGATAGCGATCTCAAGTGCCTTACAGGTACGCCCTATTGACGCTCCCTGCCACGATGGTGATGGCCGTGCAATCGAGGGCAATCGGATCGACAGAGGGAGAAGCCGTGAAGCTACGTTTCCTTGGGATCATCCCGAACACGCCCGTGGACGACTCGCCGACCATCTGGTTGGACGAGGACACGGGAGACCTGTTGATCCAGTCCTACAGGGCCACGGAAGAAGACGTGAAGGCGTGCCAGCAGATCGGCTCCATTCCCGGTCACTCCACGGACGTTCCGGAGCACGAGACGATCGTCCGGCTTCCGGCGGTCATGCTGAAGTACATCCCGCGACCGGAAGGCGACAACGGTGAAGTACCCCGTACGTGAGGGACTGGCAAAAACGCAGCGCTCAGCCGTGCATCTGGAGATGCGCGACAACTACACCCCGAATGACCCCGAGTTCGCCCGTTGGCGGGCTGGTCACCGGTACGGCAACGACCCTGCGAAGCTGCCCGAGTGGTGGGGGTCCTGGCGGGATTTGGTGGGCGAGGTGACGGCGCGCGGAGTAGTGGTGCGCCGGGCTCGGATCGTCTCGGAGCCGGTCACCGAGTACATCCGCTACGAGCATGACCTGACGTTCGCCAACGTGGCGGCGGGGGAACTGGTGCGTTGGCTGCCGCGGCGCAAGGCGGCCGATCTCGCACTCCCGGGTACCGACCTTTGGATGTTCGACAACTCCTCAGTGCTGTTCACCTACTTCTCTGGGGACGGTGACGTCGTGGACCGGGAATGGTGCACAGCTCCCGCCGTGGTGGAGTTGGTCAGCTCGGCCTTTGAAGCGGTGTGGGAACGAGCCACGCCGCACGAGGACTACAAGCTGACCTGAGCGACCATGCCCGCTTCAGGATCATCGAGCGTTCAGCAAGCCCGGCGTCTTCTTGCCGGCCGTCTACGGGAGTTGGTGAAGGACGCCGGGCTGGAAGGTAAGGACGTAGCCGCTCTGTGTGGCTGGCACCCGTCCAAGGTGTCCCGTATCTCGACAGCGAAGACCCAGCCCAGCGCTGACGACATTCGGGCTTGGTGCCGTGCGTGTGGCGCCGACGGCCAGGCAGAAGACCTCGTCGCTTCGCTGCGAGCCGTTGAAGGCATGTGGGTGGACTGGCGCCGTATGGAGCGCTCAGGACTGCGACGGGCGCAGGAAGCCGTTCTGCCTCTCTTCGAACGTACTCACTGGTTCCGCGCCTACTCCTCATGGTTGGTACCTGGCCTGCTTCAGACTCATGGGTACACCGAGGACGTGTTGCGCGCTGTTCAGCGGAGGCGGGTGACAGTCGATGACGTGGCGGACGCCGTGGCAGTACGCATGGAACGTCAGCGCGTCCTCTACGAGGGAGGCCGGCGCTTCGCATTCCTGATGGAGGAGTCGGTTCTACGGAACGGGCTCGGGGAGTCGGACACGCAGCTTGAACAGCTTGAGCACCTGCTCACGATCGGTTCGCTTCCCAACGTCAGCTTGGGCGTGGTACCTACCCGCCTCAGCCGATCGCGGATGCCGGTTGAGGGCTTCTGGATCTACGACAGGTCACAGGTCAACGTCGAACTCATCTCGGGCTATCTCACGCTCACGCAGCCCAGCGAAGTAAGCACCTATGCCGACACGTTCAGCATGCTGGCCGACATGGCGGTCTACGGCGTTAAGGCTCGTGCGCTGATCGCAGCGTCAATCGACTCGCTTGGGTGATTGCCCTGCAATCACGCGCAATCCGCTGTGAGTTGCGGCAGGCAGCTCCCTAGCGTTGTCACCCTCAGGACGACGCAAGGGATCCACCCATGGCCAATCCGACGACGTATCCCAGTCAGCCCGTAGAACTGCCCTTGAGACTCGAAGGCGACCCACAACCAGTGCCCGACTGCGACGTATGCGGGGCACTGAGCGCAGAGCGCAGCGAGGCACGGACCATGGGCGACATGTCCAAGGTCTCAGACGTGAACATCGAGATCCGGAACCATCCGCACAGGAAGAGGCGGCGCGCATGATTCCCATGGATCAGTACAAGAGCGCGCGCACAGAGGCTGACCACATCGCGGGGCTCATGCGAGCCGCCCTGATCCGTGCCGGGCTCTCCGAAGACGACGCGTCACGGGTTCGCGGTCTGGTCACCGGCAACGGGCGCGCTTACGTCGAAGTCGGCGTTCTTCGGGTTGCCGCCGCGAACACGCTGCTCGAAGCTCTGCCTCTGGCACGGGTCGTGCACACGAACGCCGACGATCCCCCCACGCTCCCCGCCGAGAGCTTCTGACCTCAAGCCCTCTCGCTGGGGCGCAGCCCTGGGCGGCGTGGGAATCCGCCTCGGCCCCGGAGAAGCCGAAGCCCCTTTTCGCAGCCCCGTCCGACGACGGCGATCCAGACCCGTCGGGCGGGGCTACTTGCCGTCGAGGGCGCTGCGATCTCGAACGTACGTCCCCCGGTTCGGCACGGTGTAGACGAGTCCGTTTTCCCTGAGTACGGAAATCGCCGACCGGACCGTGTTCCGGGCCACCCCGTATCGGTCCGTGAGCGCCTTCTCCGAGGGGATGGGCCGGTCGGCGACGAGTTCACCCCGCTCGATCTGCCGCGTCAGATCGGCAGCGATCTGCCGGTACGGGGGCTCCGGTGCCTGGTGATCGATTTCAAGCGCTGCCATGACGTGAAGCGTAGACAACCGACTATTCCTGTACCGGCCTGCACCGACCTAGATGGGGATATACCGGTTGCTCTAACGTCAGGCATGAAAACGCCCCGACAGACCGCTTAGGACCGGTCCGCCGGGGCTCCGCCGAACAGCTTTCCAGGAGCTGAACGACTATGCGTGATCGTATCGCCCGAGCCCTCGCATGGACCCTTTCGGTCCTCGCCCCACGCCGCCCCGGACGGCACTCCGCCGCGTTCCTCGCGGATCAGGCAGCCGAGCCGACCCCCGCACCGGTCAACCCGTGGCCACGTCCGTGGACCGGACCGACCAAAGAGGAAGCCGCCGCGTTTTTCCGGCGGCAATCCGAGACCACGACGGAACTGGGGATCATCCGGGAACGTCGCCGTGCTGCCGTGCTTGCGACCATGGGCGTGGACTACCCATACAGCTACCCAGGCGCCCCCTTCGGCCCGTCCGCGTTCGCCGCTGCGGGGGTGTCTGCATGACGAGCGAGGGACTGACCGGCGCAACGCCCGTAGTGACGGTGGCGCTCTGCATCAAGTGCACGAAGAACACCAGCGCGCCCGTGGCTGTCCGCTGGATTCACAGCACGAGCGGCCCCGGAGCCACTCTGTACGCCTGCCCCGAGTGCGCCCCTGAGCTCGGAGCCGGACCAACCCCCGACGACGAGATCCCCACCCCGTAGCCACAGGCGCAGGAAACAAGACGTCCCGCCCGGTCAGATGCCGGGCGGGACAGAACATCTACTGCCGAACATCGGGAAGGGACGGGGTGGGGGAAGGCCCCGTAGGGAGCATCCCGGCCCTGCCGATGAGTTCCGGCCCCCCGCACAGTCCACCCCACGTGGAACCCAACAAGCCGCCCGACCTCATCCTCGCCGGCACCCTCGACCGCGAGGCCACGCACCGCCTCTGCGAGGAGGCCAGGGAGCTGCTGCGCGCGGCAGACGCGGACGCCCCCGGTGTCCTCGTCTGCGACGCGGCAGGCGTAGGCCCACCCGTCCTCGCCGCGGTGGACGCCGTGGCCAGACTCCAGCTCACCGCCCGCCGCGCAGGCGGCCGGATCCGGCTGCGGAATCCGGCGCCGCACCTGCGCGAACTACTCCACCTCGTCGGCCTGCCCATTGAGATCGAGATGGCTCGGCACACCGAAGAGCGGGAACCAGCGGGGCGTGTCCAGGAAGCAGTGGAAGCCCGCGATCCGCCCTTCCGCTGAGATCTCGATGACCTGGATCGCCCACGGCATGAACCCGCCCTTGTCGGGGTCGGGCTTGTACTGGGCGAAGCCCGGCGTGCCGTTGACGTTGATGGGAAGCAGTCGGCCGTTCGCGCAGGTCGCGCCCATGGTGGACATGAAGCCCGTGATGTCCGACGTGCCGCGCAGCCAGAGGTCGAACGGGGGCATGGTCATGACGGCGTCTTCGTGCAGCAATGCCGTCAGCGCCGCCATGTCGTAGCCCTCGAAGGCGGCGACGTACCGCTCGAGGAGCTTCTGCTGCTCGTCGTCCAAGGGGTCCGAGACCGCCGTGTCGTCGGCAGGCCCCTCCGCCAGCGTCGCCCGCGCCCGCTGCAGCGCGCTGTTGACGGAGGCGACCGAGGTGTCGAGGAGCTCCGCGGCCTCGCTGGCCTTCCACGCGAGGACCTCGCGCAGGATCAGCACCGCCCGCTGCTTGGGCGGCAGTTGCTGCAGGGCGGCGACGAAGGCGAGGCGCACCGACTCCTTGGCCACGGCGGCCTCGGCCGGGTCGCTGACGGACGGCAGTACCCGCGCGTCCGGCATCGGCTCGAGCCACACATTGTCCGGGCGGGGCGTCAGCGCGGCCTGGGCCAGCGGGGCCGCCGCGGTGAGGTCCATGGGACGCGCGCGGCGGTTGCCCGCGTTCAGCATGTCCAGGCAGACGTTCGTCGCGATGCGGTACAGCCACGAGCGGATGCTGGAGCGGCCCTCGAACTTCTCGAAGCTGCGCCAGGCGCGCACCATCGTGTCCTGCACCGCGTCCTCGGCCTCGAAGGACGAGCCCAGCATGCGATAGCAGTACCCGGTCAGCTCGACCCGGTGTTTCTCCAGCGTGACGTCCAGCTCCGGCGACGTCGTACCTGCGATGTCACTCATCCCAACCCACCCCTGCGGCTGCCACGAAAGTCCCAGCACTCCGTAAGCTACCGAAGCCCACTGACAATGACCCCCGGAGTGGCAGAACCCGCAGATGGGAGGGGCCCTTCGCCGGGTCCTTCGAGGGGCGCTCAGTGCGCCGCCACAAGCCCCCGGCGTTCCTGGGCCCGGCGTTCCTGCGCCCGCGCCGCGTGCGATCCCCAGAGGGTGATCGAGACGACGCCGGACACCGCGAGCAGCCCCAGGGCCACCGTCCCGGCCCAGCCGCCGGTGTGGAAGGCGATCGCGCCGAGCGTGCCGCCCGCGCTGGAGCCCAGGTAGTACGCCGACTGGTAGAGCGCCGAAGCCTGCGCCCGCCCCGTGGTGGCCGTACGGCTCACGGAGGACGAGGCGACCGCGTGCCCGGCGAAGAAGCCCGCGGTGATCAGGACGAGCCCGAGCAGGACCATGACGATCGCGTCGGAGAGGGAGAGCAGCAGGCCGCCCGCCGTCGTGCTCACCGCCAGGTACAGCGCCCCGCGCCGGCCGAGCCGCGCCACCAGCTTCCCGGCGGCGGCCGACGAGACCGTACCGACGAGATAGACGAGGAAGATCGAGCCGATGATGCCCTGGGGGAGCGAGAACGGCGCCTCGGTGAGGCGGTAGCCGATCACCGTGTAGACCGCGCCGAACACGGTCATGAACAGCGCGCCGATCGCGTACAGGCGGCACAACAGCGGGTTGGCGAGGTGCGAACGGATCGTCCTGCCAAGGGCCTTGGGGTTGAGCGAGCCCGGCGTGAAGTGGCGCGGCGCGGGCAGCAGCGCGCGGAAGGCGAGCGCGCACAGGACGGCGATGACGCCGATCACGGCCAGTGCCGCACGCCAGCCCCAGGCCTGCGCGACCCAGCCGGTGATGATGCGGCCGCTCATGCCGCCGATGGAGTTGCCCGCCACGAACATGCCGATCGCGGCGACCAGCGCCTTGGGCCGCACCTCCTCGGCGAGGAAGGCCATCGCGGACGCCGGGAGCCCGGCGAGCGCGGCGCCCTGGACGGCGCGCAGCGCGATCAGCGCGCCGATGGAGGGGGCGAAGGGGATGAGCAGCCCCACGGTCACCGCGACCGTCAGGGAGGCCGTCATCAGGGTCCGCCGCCCGAAGCGCTCGCTGAGCGCGCTCAGGGGCAGTACGAAGAGGGCCAGTGCGCCCGTGGCCGCCGAGACCGTCCAGCTCGCCGAGCTCGCGCTGACGCCGAAGTCGGCGGAGACGAGGGGGAGCAGCGCCTGCGTGGAGTAGAGGAGGGCGAAGGTCGCGACACCCGCGAGGAAGAGGGCGAAGCTCATCCGGCGGTAGCCGGGGCCGCCGGGGGTGAGGCGCGTGTCGGAGTCGGTGGCGGGGGACGACGGGGTGAGGGCGACCGCGTGGGTGACGGACGCCCCGCTACTGGCAGGAGGCATGCATCGAACGTAGGCACCCGCGACTCATCCGTCCAATGCATGAACTGGCCATAATCGATCCCATGGTGCATGAGAGCAGTTCAGCGGGGCGTCTGTCGCAGAGCGGTTACGCAAAGGACACCGGAAAGACCGGCGGCCGGGAGGCGGCGGTGCCACCCGCCGAGCTCACGCCCGGCTCGTGGTCCGCCCTGCTCTCACCGAGGCTCGCGTACTTCGCGGGGGTCGCCCGCACCGAGCACGTCACGCGCGCCGCGCAGGAGATGCAGGTGCCGCAGTCCACCCTGTCCCGTGCGCTGGTACGTCTCGAACAGGACCTGGGGGTCGACCTGTTCGCCCGGCACGGCCGTACGGTGTCGCTCACCCCGGCGGGGCGGACCTTCCTCGCCTCGGTCGAGCGGGCGCTCGGGGAGGTGGAGCGGGCCGCGGAGTCGGTGCGGGCGGACGCGGACCCGGCGTCGGGCAAGGTGGCCTTCGGCTTCCTCCACACGATGGGCTCGGAGACCGTCCCGGGCCTGATCCGCGCCTTCCGGGCGGACCACCCGAGGGTCCGCTTCAGCCTCGTACAGAACTACGGCGAGGCCATGATCGAGCGGCTGCGGGCAGGCGATCTCGACCTCTGCCTCACCTCACCCGTGCCGGACGCGCCGGACCTCGTGGCCCGCCGCCTGGACGAGCAGCGGCTGCGCCTCGTGGTGCCGGACGACCACCGCCTCGCTGCCCGCAAGCGCGTCCGCCTCTCGGAGGCGGCGGACGAGTCCTTCGTGACCCTCGAGCCCGGCTACGGCCTGCGCCGCATCACGGACGACCTCTGCCAGGAGGCGGGCTTCAAGCCGCGGGTGGCGTTCGAGGGCGAGGAGGCGGAGACGCTGCGGGGCCTGGTGGCGGCGGGCCTGGGGGTCGCCCTCCTCCCCCCACCGGCGGTGGCCCGCCCCGGAGTTGTGGAACTGACGGTGACGGGCCAGCGTGCGGTACGGGAGATCGGCGTGGCGTGGCTGGACGGCCACCCGGACACGCCCCCGGTGGCGGCGTTCAAGAAATTCCTGCTGAGCCGGAGGGGGAAGCTGCTGCCGGAGTAGTTGTGCCCGTCGATCACCGGCTCCGCCGAGTTCGTCCTCAAACGCCGGACGGGCTGAAAGAACGCCCATCAGTGCCGCAACGACGCCCCGAAGCCCGAAGCCAGCGGCATCCGCAGCCCCAGCGGCGGCGGAGCCGCCAAGGCGTCCTCCAGGGGGCGGGCGTACGCGTGGCCGAACAGGGAGCCGAGGACGAAGTCCGAGGCCAGAGCGAGGACTTCGGACTGGTGCTGGTGCAACCGGTGCCCGTCCGAATGGACTTCGAACCGGCACACATCCCGATTCGCCTTCTTCGCCCGCTCCGCAAGCCGGAACGAAAGCTCGGGATCCGTCCGCTCATCGTTCGTGCCGTGCACGACAAGCACCCGCCGCCCCGCCAACTGCTTCACCGGTTCGGGTGACGCCGCCACATCGTCCTCGGGCAGCCAAGGGGCCAGCGCGAGGACGGAGTTCACCGCGTCGTGCCCGCCGGCCCGCAGCGCGGCCCGCCCGCCCATGTCCACGCCGACCAGGCAGACGGAGACATCGCCGTAGCGCCGGATGATCTCGTCCGCGGCCCATGCCGCGTCGGCGGCGAGCTCCGCCTGCGCACCGTTCCACCCGCGGTAGCGATAGCGCACGACATGCACCGCGAGCCCCTCCTCACGCCCGTCACGGGCGAGTCTGCGGCCGACCGCGCGCACCATGCTCGCGGGGATCGGCGGCGGTTTGCGGGAGGAGGTCTCGTGGCCGCCGGGGAGCAGCAGCACCGCGCCACTGACCGCCGAAGGCCGCGTACCGATCACGCGCCCGAGGCCGGCCGCACGCGCGGAATCGGGCGTCGCTTGCTGTGCCATGACAGAACAGTGTCAGAAGCGATGGTGTACGCCACCCGTCCGCGGGGTCACTGTTACGTATCGACCCGTGAGATCCCCCAGGCGATCTACGCGCGTAGGCGCTAGAGTGCCGAGATGACGAGCCAGACCACCAAAGCCGGTCAGACGGACCGCGAAACACCCAGCGCCGAACAGATCCGCCGCGCCCCCAAGGTGCTCCTGCACGACCACCTCGACGGCGGTCTGCGCCCCGGCACGATCGTCGACCTCGCCCGCGAGACGGGGTACGAGTCGCTGCCCGAGACCGACCCCGACAAGCTCGGGATCTGGTTCCGCGAGGCCGCCGACTCCGGTTCGCTGCCGCGCTATCTGGAGACCTTCGCCCACACCTGCGCGGTGATGCAGACGAAGGACGCCCTCAAGCGCGTGGCCGCCGAGTGCGCCGAGGACCTCGCCGAGGACGGCGTCGTCTACGCCGAGATCCGGTACGCGCCGGAGCAGCACCTGGAGCAGGGCCTCACCCTCGAAGAGGTCGTCGAGGCCGTCAACGAAGGCTTCCGCGAGGGCGAGCGGCGCGCGAAGGCCAACGGTCACCGCATCCGCGTGGGCGCGCTCCTGACCGCGATGCGGCACGCCGCCCGCGCCCTGGAGATCGCCGAACTCGCCAACCGCTACCGCGGCCCCGGCCCCCAGAGCGGAGTGGTCGGCTTCGACATCGCGGGCGCCGAGGCGGGCTTCCCTCCCACCCGGCACCTCGACGCGTTCGAGTACCTCAAGCGCGAGAACAACCACTTCACGATCCACGCCGGTGAGGCGTTCGGTCTGCCCTCCATCTGGCAGGCCCTGCAGTGGTGCGGCGCCGACCGCCTCGGCCACGGCGTACGCATCATCGACGACATCCAGGTCGCCGACGACGGCACCGTGAAGCTCGGCCGCCTCGCCAGCTACGTACGCGACAAGCGCATCCCCCTGGAGATGTGCCCCAGCTCCAACCTGCAGACGGGCGCCGCGACCTCCTACGGCGAGCACCCCATCGGGCTGCTCCGCAAGCTGCACTTCCGGGCGACGGTGAACACCGACAACCGCCTCATGTCCGGCACCAGCATGAGCCGTGAATTCGACCACCTGGTCGACGCATTCGGCTACACGCTCGACGACATGCAGTGGTTCACAGTCAATGCGATGAAATCAGCGTTCATTCCTTTCGATGAACGCCTGGCAATGATCAACGACGTGATCAAGCCCGGTTATGCCGAGCTGAAGTCCGAATGGCTGTTCCGCCAGACCGCTTCGACCAGGGCTTCTGTCGGGTCCTAGCAGTAATTCGTGCATTGCGGGCGCGGCCGGGAACATTAATTCCCGGCCGCGCTTTTCGCCGTTTCGCTGTTTGCGGACCGCCCCTTCACATGTTTACGGTCATGGGCCGCTCAAAAGTCCCCGTCATCCAAGGACGCATTGAAGATGAAGCAGTCTGCTGCCAAGACCCTCGGTGTCGCCGCTCTCGGTGCCGCCTTCGCCGCCGCCGGCGCGGGTGCCGCCAACGCCGCCCCGCCGGTGCCGGACCCCACCGCAGTCCTCGGCTCCGCCGCCTCGACGCTCCCCGTCGGTGACGTCGCCAAGACGCTGCCCGCCGGTGGCCCCGAGGCGCTGGCCGCCGGTCAGAACGCGCTCGGCAGCACGGTGCAGGCCGCCGCGCCGACCGTCGACAAGCTCGCCAACGGCGACAAGCTGGCCAACGGCGAGGTCCAGCCGGAGGGTGAGGTCATGCCGCCCGCCGCCGACCCGCTCTCGGGCCTGCTCGGCGGCCTGCCGGTCGCCCAGAGCCTGCAGACCTCGGGTCTGCCGGTGAACGGTCTGCCGCTCGGCTGATCCTCGCGCGCATCCGCGTACGCCGATGGGGCGCACCCTTTCGCAAGGGTGCGCCCCATCGGCGTACGCATACAGGCCTCTCACCAGGCTGCCTGCTGGGTCTTGCCCTCCGAGGGCAGCAGCACCCACAGGGCTACGTAGAGGAGGAACTGAGGTCCGGGCAGCAGGCAGGAGAGCACGAAGATCACGCGCATCGTCGTCGCCGACGTGCCGAAGCGCTTGGCGAGGGCGGCACACACTCCGCCGATCATCCGGCCGTTCGTGGGGCGGGCAAGGGCGGTCATGGTGGCTCCTTCGTGAACCGTAGTCATCAGGCATGAAGTCCGGGGGCGTTTCCCCGATGACTCAAAGCTACGTTCACGAAGCGGGCAAAGCGTCGCTCTACGGTGCGATACCGACCCTGGGAATCGTCGGGGTCGCACCCTGAGACGCGTCCTCCCGCAGGAGGGCCGCGTGGTCCACCACATCAGTACGGCGGCGGAGTCTGGCCCTGACGGCGGGCACCACCGCGAGATGCACGAGGGCCACGCCCACGCTGTTCAGGAACAGCGAGTCGATGTCGACGACCTGTCCCGGCACCCCGGTCTGCAGCAGCTCGATGCCCAGCGAGAGCATCGCCCCCGCCGCGACCGTGCGGACCAGCGAACCCAGCGGCGACACATGGACCCGCCCGCCGGCGAGCGGAAGCAGCACGCCGAGCGGGGCCAGGAGCAGCAGGCTGCCGCCTATCTGCCGGGCGGCCTGCATGGGACCGAGCGCCAGATCCGCCTTGATGCCGGCGAACGGCTGCAGATTCGCCGCGCTGACCCAGGGCACGTCCAGTGGACGCAGCGTGAACCATCCGACGAGCAGAAGGTGCGCGACGAGGAGGAATCCTCCCGCCGCGCGGAAGCGGATGGCGGCCCCGTGGCCGCCCGAGCCTTGACGCACGTCCCCCTAGACGCGCCTAGCGGCAGGATCGGTTCCGCGTATCTCATCCCGGTACGGGGCGCTGTCCTGATCGCACGCGGTGGCTGTCTCAAACGCGGGCGATGTGACGCTCCGTGGTCACTTGGGGGTCACTTCACCGTCTCCGTCGGCGGTGCCTCCGTGCCGGGACGCTGCCTGACGGCCTGCGTGCATTCGTAGCGGCGCAGCGGGGAGTCGCCGGGGCCGCCCAGGATCACCGAGCGCTCGCCGGCCGCCGCCGCGCTGTCCGCGTAGGTGCACACGATCTGCGCGAGGGCGAAGGCCGACAGGTCCTCCGGCCGCGTGCTGAACCGCAGCGCGTCCTCGGGGTCCCCCTCGCCGGGACCGCTGACTACCGTGCCGCCGCGTACGTCGGTGGCGAAGCCCGCCTGCTTCTCGGGGTCCGACGGCGACTGCGCCAGCTCGTCGAGGAGCGCCTGCGCGATGCGTACGCGGTCGGTCGTCGCCTTGTCGGTGGGGATCCGCACCGCGCGGTCGACGGTCACCAGCTGCGCCGCGCACACCAGGAAGACCTGCACCGGGACGCCGCTCGACGACTGCGACGCGATGCTCGACCCGGACATCACGCAGGGCACCCGCGAGGGCCCCGGACCGAAGTCGGTCGGCACCGCCGTCGACCGGATGCCGCACCCGGCGAGCGTCGCGGTCAGCGCGGCGGCGAGGAGCGCGGCACGCAGCCGTCGCCGGTTCATCGCTTCTCTCCCTTGCCCGCGCCGTCCGCGCCCTTGCCGGTCTCGCAGACGTCCTGTTCTTCCTCCACCAGCGGCCTGGGATCGCGCGGCAGCCACAGCGTGAACACCGCCCCGCCCTCGGGGGAGTTGGCGGCCGTGATCTCACCGCCGTGGATGTGCGCGTTCTCCAAAGCGATGGAGAGCCCGAGCCCGCTGCCCTCCGAACGCGGCCTGGACGCACTCGCCTTGTAGAAGCGGTCGAAGACGTGCGGCAGTACGTCCTCGGGGATGCCGGGGCCCCCGTCACGCACCGCGATGACCAGCTTCTCGCCCGCGAGCCGCACCGAGACCTTCACCGGGGAGCCGCCGTGCTTGAGGGCGTTGCCGATGAGGTTCGCCAGGATCACGTCGAGGCGCCGCGGGTCGAGCCGCACCATGATGCCGCGCTCCGCGTCGAGCTCGACCGCGTCGAGCCAGGCACGGGCGTCGATGCACGCCGTGATCTGGTCGGCGATGTCGACGTCGTCCAGGACGAGCCGGGCCGTGCCCGCGTCGAAGCGGGTGACCTCCATCAGGTTCTCCACCAGGTCGTTGAGCCGCCGGGTCTCGCTGACGACGAGCCGCACGGCGGGCTCGATCATCGGGTCGACGGACCCGGTCTCCGCGTCGAGCTCCTCCTCGAGGACCTCCGTCACCGCGGTGATCGCGGTCAGCGGCGTACGCAGCTCGTGCGACATGTCGGCGACGAAGCGCCGCGACGCCTCGTCACGGGCGCTCATGTCGTCGACCTTCTTCTCCAGGCTCTCCGCGGTCCGGTTGAACGTCCGTGACAGATCGGCCAGTTCATCCGTGCCCGACACCCGGAGCCGTGTGTCGAGCTTGCCCTCGCCGAGCCGCCGCGCGGCCACGCCGAGCCGGTGCACCGGCTTGAGCACCGTGGTCGCCGCCGCCTGCGCGAGCAGCGCGGAACCGATCAGGGCCAGCCCGGTGGCGATGGCGAGCGACCAGCCCAGCGAACTCAGGTCCTTCGCCTCCGGCTCGAGGGACTTGAGCATGTAACCGGTGGGACCGCCGCCGATGACCTTCGCGCCGCCCACCAGGTACGGGGTGCCGTCGTCGGCGGTCCGCTGCCAATACAGGTGGTACGGGCTCTTGTTGCTGGAGGTGAGCGGCTGCTCCTTGTTCACCGTCTTCCGCAGCGACTTGGGCACGTCGGCCAGGGTGAAGGCGTCCAGATCGGAGTAGCCGACGACGGTGTCACCCTCGCCGTTCTCCCCGATCAACAGCACGCTGTAGCGCTGGCTGCTGTTCGCCATCGCCCCTGCGGCCTGCTGCAGTTCGTCCTGCGTCGGATTGGGCGGCAGCGCCCCCGCGCGGGTCTGCATCTCCTGCTGGAAGTCCTTCAGCGCCGCGTCCTGCGCACGCGTGAGCACCGCCTCGCGGTTCAGCCAGTACGCGATTCCGGACGCCGAGACGGCGGCGGTCAGCGCCACCAACCCGAACACCACGACGAGCCGGAGCCGCAGGCTCGTGAAACGCAGCCCCGCCAGTATCGCCTTGCGCGCCGCGGCCCAACCACGGAGCTTGTCCTGCGGTTTGGTCACTGAGGAGTGTCCAGCCGGTAGCCGACCCCACGCACCGTACGGATCAGCGTCGGCGAGGACGGGACGTCCTCCACCTTCGCGCGCAGCCGCTGCACACACGCGTCGACGAGCCGGGAGTCACCGAGGTAGTCGTGCTCCCACACCAGACGCAGCAACTGCTGCCGCGACAGGGCCTGTCCGGGCCTGCGGCTCAGCTCCAGGAGCAGCCGCAGCTCGGTCGGCGTGAGCTGCAGATCCTCGCCGTTCTTCGTCACGGTCATCGCGGCGCGGTCGATGACGAGCGAACCGAACGTCGCCGCGTCATTGGCCTCGCGCTCACCACGGCGGAGGACCGCACGGATCCGGGCGTCGAGCACCCGCCCCTGCACGGGTTTCACGACATAGTCGTCGGCGCCGGACTCGAGTCCGACCACCACGTCGATGTCGTCACTGCGCGCGGTCAGCAGGATGATCGGCAACTGGTCGGTGCGCCGGATACGACGGCACACCTCGAACCCGTCGATGCCGGGCAGCATCACATCCAGCACGATCAGGTCCGGCCGCTGCTCTGAGAGCAGTTTCAGGCCGTCCTCGCCCGTGGCAGCAGTAGCCACCCGATGCCCTTGGCGGGTGAGCGAAAGCTCAAGGGCCGTACGGATGGCGTCGTCGTCCTCGATCAGCAACAGGGAAGGCACGGACGACATTCTGTCCCATGGTGCGGCCACAGTTCGACTGTTGGGAGCCCTCCCACACTTCTCCCCTACACACATGACGGCTGTTGCAGGCCTGTGACAGTCGACGGACACCGTCATGAAGTGCCTCGGGCAGAGTTTTGGTCACACGGAAGAAGCCAGACTCCACCGACGGGGGGCGCGAGATGAACACGCTGTACAGCACCAGCTCAAGCGCAGTTGTCACGCGTCTCCACGACGTGGCTCGGACTGCCGAGAGGCACGAGAAGTCCGGTGCCGTGAGCGGGCGGGGGTGCGCTCGCGGCACCGGGCGTCAGCACACCGCGTACATGACGGTGGTTGACGTACTCCCGGGTGTCATCGGGGGAACGGACGGGGGAGCTCACGGGGGAGCCGCGTACAGGGAGGACACGGGGGAGCGCACTTCAGCGTCGGAGGCGGAGTTCACCGCCTACGTCCAGGAGCGTCGTGCCTCCCTGTACGCAACCGCCTACCACCTGACCGGTGACCGTTTCGAGGCCGAGGATCTGCTGCAGAGCGCCCTCTTCTCGACGTACCGGGCCTGGGACAGGATCAGCGACAAGGCCGCGGTCGGCGGATACCTCCGCCGCACCATGACCAATCTGCACATCAGCGCGTGGCGCCGCCGCAAGCTGAACGAATACCCGACCGAGGAACTGCCGGAGACGGCGGGCGACACGGACGCGATGCGGGGCACGGAACTCCGCGCGGTTCTCTGGCAGGCCCTGGCCCGCCTCCCCGAACTGCAGCGGACGATGCTGGTCCTGCGCTACTACGAGGGCCGCACGGACCCCGAGATCGCGGACATCCTCGACATCAGCGTGGGCACGGTGAAGTCCAGCATCTGGCGCTCCCTGCGCCGGCTGCGCGAGGACGAGGTCCTCAGCTTCGGCCGTGACCAGGAGGAGTCCTTCGGCGAGTTGGTCGCCTGAGGGATCACGGGGGCCGCCGCTCCTAGGGGGGAAGCGGCGGGAAGTACCGGGGGGATCACGGG
>NZ_SRIC01000173.1 GCF_004684775.1 Streptomyces sp. MZ04 | reverse complement strand
GATGCCGGGTCTGGGTCCGACGCTGAGTCCTGGCCCGATGCCGAGTTCGGGCCCGAGTTCGGGCCCGAGTCCGGGTCCGACGCCAGGTCGGTGCCCGGGGCCGAGTCCGATGCCGGGTCCGGGCCTGTCGCCGAGTCCCGGCCCGATGCCGGGTCTGGGTCCGACGCTGAGTCCTGGCCCGATGCCGAGTTCGGGCCCGAGTTCGGGCCCGAGTCCGGGTCCGACGCCAGGTCGGTGCCCGGGGCCGAGTCCGATGCCGGGTCCGGGCCTGACGCCGAGTCCCGGCCCGACGCCGAGTCCGGGTCCGACGCCGGGCCTGGGCCTGCGGCCGGGTCCGAGCCCGACCCGGGGTCCGACCTCGCCCCCCAGCCCGAAGCCAAGGCGCCCGTCTGGCTCGACACCGAGACCGCGATCACCCTCCTCGCCTCCCCCCTCGCCGGCATGGACGCCGCCGATCTCCGTCGGCTCGGCCGTGCGCTGCGCGAGGAGGAGCGTGCCGGGGGGAACCTGCTGCCGCCACCATCGGACGAGCTGCTTGCCCGCGCGCTCGCCGAGCCGGAGCGGCTCATCGCGCATGATCCCGCGTACGCCCGTGGTGCTCAGCGGCTCGGTGCGCTGCTCCGCAAGGCCCGTGAGTGCCTCGCGGGCGGCGGCACGGCCGAGGAGGCGCTCTGGGAGCTGTGGGACGGCACGCCGTGGCCGCGCCGCCTGGAGCGCGCCGCACGCCGAGGCGGCGCCGCGGGGCGCAACGCGGACCGCGATCTCGACGCGGTCTGCGCCCTGTTCGCGTACGCGTCCCGCGCCGAGGAGCGCACCGGAGGGCGCGGCGCCCTCAACTTCCTGGAGGAAACGGAGGCGCAGGACATCGCCGCCGACACCCTCAACCGAAGGGCCGTACGCCCCGACGCCGTACGCCTGATGACGGCGCACCGCTCCAAGGGCCTCGAGTGGCGGCTCGTGGTGGTCGCCGGCGTCCAGGAGGGGCTCTGGCCCGACCTGCGCCGCCGCGGCTCCCTCCTGGAGGCCGACCGCATCGGCGGCGACGGCCTAGCCGAGCCCCTCACCCCCGGAGCGCTCCTCTCCGAAGAGCGCCGGTTGTTCTACGTGGCCGCCACGCGCGCGCGTGAACGCCTCGTCGTCACCGCCGTCAAGGCACCCGCGGACGACGGCGACCAGCCCTCGCGCTTCCTCACCGAACTCGGCGTCGAACCCAAGGACGTCACGGGCCGCCCGCGCCGCCCCCTGTCCGTCTCCGCGCTCGTCGCGGAGCTCCGCGCCACGACGGTCGACCCCCGGGTGTCCGACACCCTCAGAGAGGCCGCCGCGCACCGCCTGGCCCGCCTCGCCGCGCTCAGCGACGCCGACGGACGCCCCCTCGTGCCGTCGGCGCACCCGTACCGCTGGTGGGGCATGTACGAACCGACGGCGAGCGAGGTCCCGCTGCGGGACCGCGACAAGCCCGTCGTCCTCTCCGGAAGCGCCCTGGACCAGCTCGCCAACACCTGTTCCCTGCAGTGGTTCCTGGGCCGCGAGGTGAAGGCGGACGCCCCCGCGACCGCCGCCCAGGGCTTCGGCAACGTGGTGCATGTCCTGGCCGACGAGGTCGCGTCCGGCAGGACCCCCGCCGACCTCGCCGTCCTCATGGAGCGCCTCGACTCGGTCTGGGACTCGCTGGCCTTCGACGCCCCCTGGAAGTCGGCGCAGGAGAAGGAGCACGCGCGCGTGGCGCTCGAACGCTTCCTCCAGTGGCATGTGATGGACCGCGCGAGCCGCACCCCCGTCGCCAGTGAGCACGACTTCGACGTGACCCTCGAAGCGGGTCCCTATGAGGTACGCGTACGCGGCTCCATGGACCGCGTCGAGCAGGACACCGAAGGCCGTGCCTACGTAGTCGACTTCAAGACCGGCAAGCAGACCCCGAGCGCCGCCGACGTGGCCCGTCACCCCCAGCTCGCCGTCTACCAACTCGCCCTCCGTGAAGGCGCGGTGGACGATGCCTTCGATGGCGTACGTCCGGAAGCGGGCGGCGCGGAACTGGTGCAGCTGCGCCAGGGAGCCGCCAAGAAGGACGGCGGCGAGAGCCTCCCCAAGGTGCAGGCGCAGGAGCCGCTCTCCGGAGAGTGGGTGGGCGACCTGCTCGCCACCGCCGCGGGCAAGGTCCTCGACGAACGCTTCTCGCCCACCACGGGCCAGCACTGCACCCACTGCGCCTTCCGCGCCTCGTGCAGCGCCCGCCCCGAGGGCCGGCACGTCGTGGACTGACCTGTGTGGACTGATATCTACGGCAACCGTGCCGTCAGTGGCCAAGCTCACGTCGTGGCAGCCGCGTTCATAGCAGCCTCACAGGCCATCTAAAGTCTCGGTAAAGCTGATCCGTGCACTCAGCGGACCCTCCGATCGTGCACCTCTCCGAGGAGATACATACATGGCAGCCAACCGGAAGCTCCTGGCCGCGGCAGTCGCCTGTGCCGCCGCGTTCGTCGGCATCACGGGCTGCTCGAGCGAGGACAAAAAGGACCCCTTCGAGGGCATGAGCGCCGACAAGATCGCCGACAAGGCGGCCGACGCGTCCAAGGACGCGGGCTCCTTCAGGGTTGCCGGCCAGGGCAAGCAGGAGGGCAAGCCGATCAAGGTCGACTTCTCCGTTGCCAAGTCCGGTGACTGCAAGGGCAAGATGGGCGGCGCGGAGCAGGGCACCGCCGAGATCCTCGTCTCCGGAGAGTTCTCGTACATGAAGGGCGACGAGAAGTTCTGGAAGGAGACCACGGGCGGCTCCGCCCAGAGCGAGCTCCTCAAGGGCCGCTGGATGAAGGTGCCGAACGACAAGGGCGACGGCACCTGCAACCCGGACGACATGTTCAAGTCGGACGAGCTCAAGGACCTCAAGCGTGAGAAGGACGCCGAGGTCAACGGCCAGAACACGGCCGTCCTGACCAAGAAGGAGTCGGGCAAGAAGTCCACCTTCTACGTCGCCACCGAGGGCAAGCCGTACTTCCTGAAGGTCGTCACCACGGGCTCCGACGACCCGGGCACGATGCTCTTCAGCGACTACGGCAAGCCCGTCGTCGTCAAGGCCCCGCCGGCCGACCAGGTCGTCGACCCGGAGAAGCTCGGCGCCTCTTCCTGACCCCGCGGCCTGTCGGCGGCCGCTGGCCACCGGGCGCGCCCCGGTTGTCAGTGGCCGCCGCTAGCCTCTCTGACGTGCCACCTCGTATCACCGACCCCGAGCAGCTCACAGAGCTCCTCGGCATCCCGTTCACCCCGGAGCAGACGGCCTGCATCACCGCGCCGCCCGCCCCGCAGGTGATCGTGGCCGGAGCCGGTTCCGGCAAGACGACGGTGATGGCGGCGCGCGTGGTCTGGCTGGTCGGCACCGGCCAGGTCGCCCCCGAGCAGGTCCTCGGCCTGACGTTCACGAACAAGGCGGCCGGTGAACTCGCCGAGCGGGTCCGCCAGGCGCTGATCAAGGCCGGGGTGACCGACCCGGACGCCCTGGCCCCGGCCGACCGGACGGCGCCCGGCGACCCCCAGGGCGAGCCGGTCATCTCCACGTACCACGCCTTCGCGGGCCGCCTCCTGACCGACCACGGCCTGCGCATCGGCCTCGAACCCACCGCGCGGCTGCTCGCCGACGCCACCCGCTTCCAGCTCGCCGCGCGCGTGCTGCGCGAGGCGCCGGGTCCCTATCCCGCGCTGACCCGCTCCTTCCCCGACCTGGTCAGCGACCTCCTCGCCCTCGACAGCGAGCTCGCGGAGCATCTCGTACGGCCCGACAGGCTCCGCGCGTACGACACCGAACTGCTGCGCACCCTTCAGAGCGCCAAGCTCTCCAACGCGGACCTGCGCAAGGTGCCCGAGACGGCGGCGGCCCGGCTCGAGCTCGCCGAGCTCGTCGGTCGCTACAGGGAGGCGAAGCGCTCCCGCGACCTCCTGGACTTCGGCGACCAGATCGCCCTCTCCGCGACGCTGGCCCGCACCCGCGCGGAGGTCGGCGAGATCCTGCGCGAGGAGTTCCGGGTCGTCCTGCTCGACGAGTACCAGGACACGTCCGTGGCCCAGCGCATCCTCCTGGCAGGCCTCTTCGGAGGCGGCACGGGCCATCCGGTGACGGCGGTCGGCGACCCCTGCCAGGCGATCTACGGTTGGCGCGGCGCCTCCGTGGCGAACCTGGACGACTTCCCCGAGCACTTCGCGTACGCCGACGGGCGCCCCGCCACGCGCCACGCGCTCAGCGAGAACCGCCGCAGCGGCGGCCGCCTCCTGGACCTCGCCAACGGCCTCGCGGAGCCGCTGCGCGCCATGCACGCGGGCGTGGAGGCCCTGCGCCCCGCGCCCGGCGCCGAGCGCGAAGGCCTGGTGCGCTGCGCCCTGCTGCGCACGCACACCGAGGAGATCGCCTGGATCGCCGACTCCATCGCCCACCTCGTGGGCACCGGCAAGGCACCCGGCGAGATCGCCGTCCTGTGCCGCACCGCGACGGACTTCGCGCAGATCCAGGGCGCGCTGGTCGCCAGAGACATTCCCGTGGAGGTCGTCGGGCTCTCCGGGCTGCTTCACCTCCCCGAGGTCGCCGACCTCGTGGCCGTCTGCGAGGTGCTCCAGGACCCGGGCGCGAACGCCTCCCTGGTGCGCCTGCTCACGGGCCCGCGCTGGCGCATCGGTCCGCGCGACCTCGCCCTCCTGGGCCGCCGCGCGCGCCTCCTCGTACGCCATGGGCACGCCGCTCTGGACGACCCCGACCGCCGCCTCGCGGCCGCCGTCGAGGGGGTCGATCCGGCCGAGGTGATATCGCTCGCGGACGCGCTCGACACGTTCCTGGAGACGCCCGTGGACGGCGGCACGGAGGACGACGGGCTGCCCTTCTCGGCGGACGCGCGCGTGCGGTTCGCCCGCCTCGCCGCCGAACTGCGCGACCTGCGCCGCTCGTTGGCCGACCCGCTGATGGACGTACTGCACCGGGTGCTAGCCGTCACTGGCCTGGAGGTCGAGCTCTCGGCGTCGCCGCACGCGCTCGCGGCCCGCCGTCGCGAGACGCTCTCGAACTTCCTGGACGTCGCCGCTTCCTTCGCTGCGAACGACAGCGGCGCGAGCCTGCTCGCCTTCCTCGCCTTCCTGCGCACGGCGGCCCAGTACGAGAAGGGCCTCGACAACGCCCTGCCCGGCGGCGAGAACACGGTCAAGGTGCTCACCGCCCACAAGTCCAAGGGCCTGGAGTGGGACGTCGTGGCCGTCCCCGGCCTGGTGACAGGGACGTTCCCCAGCACCCAGGGCCGCGAGAAGTGGACGGCCCAGGGCAAGGTCGTCCCGCACGCGCTGCGCGGCGACGCGGCGACCCTGCCCGACATCGAGGCATGGGACTCCCGGTCCATGAAGGCCTTCCACGAGGACATGAAGGACCACCAGCGCACCGAGGAGCTCCGCCTCGGCTATGTGACGTTCACCCGCCCCCGCTCCCTGCTCCTGGGCTCCGGCCACTGGTGGGGCCCTTCCCAGAAGAAGCCGCGCGGTCCCTCCGACTTCCTCCAGGCGCTGTACGAGCACTGCGCGGCGGGCCATGGCGAGATCGAGGCCTGGGCCGACGAGCCGGAGGAGGGCGAGGAGAACCCCGCACTGACGGAGGCGTCCGCCGAGCACGCGTGGCCGCTCCCGCTGGACGACGCGTCCCTGGAGCGCCGCAGGGCCGCCGCCCGGACCGTCCTGGACCACCTGGACCGCCTGACGGGCGACGAGATCCCTCAGGCCGCCCACTCGCACGATGCGGCCCACCCCTCCGCGTACGACGAGGCACCCCCGGCGCAGGACCCGGACTGGCCGCCGCCCGAGGACGACGAACCTCCTTACGAAGACGAACCTCCTTACGAAGAGGCCGACTTCCAGGACGCCACCCCGGAGGACTGGGACGCCCTGCCTCAGGAACGCCCGACGGTGCCCCGCCCCGCGGACTCGCACCGGGCGGCCGTCCCGCACCAGGCCTCCGCGCCGGACGCCCGCCCGCACCCGGCCGAAGCTGTCCAGGAGCGGACCCGCCTCACTCCGGAGGAGGCCCGCACACTCGCCTCCTGGGACCGGGACCTGGACGCCCTCACCGGTGAGCTCCTGCGCGCCCGCGAGGCCATCAGGGACATCCCCGTGCCGGCATCGCTCACCGCGTCCGAGGTGCTGCGCCTGGCCGCCGACCCGGAGGGCTTCGCGCAGGAGCTCGCGCGGCCCATGCCCCGCCCACCGCAGCCCGCGGCCCGCCGGGGCACCCGCTTCCACGCCTGGATGGAGACCCGCTTCGAAGAGCTGCGGCTCCCGCTGCTCGGCCCGGATGACCTGCCGGGCGGCGCCCCCGGCGAGGCCGAGATCGCCGACGAGCGCGACCTGGCCGCCCTCAAGGAGGCCTTCGAGCGCACCGAGTACGCCCACCGCACTCCGCACCGCGTCGAGGTGCCCTTCCAGCTGGCGATCGCGGGCCGGGTCGTCCGCGGCCGGATCGACGCGGTCTACAAGGAGGTCGACGGCGACGACGTGACGTACGAGATCGTCGACTGGAAGACCAGCAGGACCCGCACCGCCGACCCCCTGCAGCTCGCCGTCTACCGCCTCGCCTGGGCCGAGCAGCACGACGTGCCCCCGGAGTCGGTGAAGGCGACGTTCCTCTACGTCCGCAGCGGAGAGACGTCGCGCCCCGCCCCCCTCCCCGGCCGCGCGGAACTGGAGCGGATCCTCCTGGAGGAACCGGGCGGTGATCCGGGTGAGCAACCGGGTCAGCGGCGCAGTGACGAACCACCGGACGAGCGGGTCACGGTGGGCGGCTAGGCTCGTGACCATGAGCAAGCCCGTTGACAGCGAGGTCAGCGACGTCAGTGGCGTCAGCGTCGTCCGTACGTATGTCCAGAACCACCGTGCCGCGTTCCTCGACGACCTCGCCGAGTGGCTGCGCATCCCGTCCGTGTCGGCCCAGCCCGACCACGCCGGGGACGTGCGGCGCAGCGCCGACTGGCTGGCCGCCAAGCTGAAGGAGACCGGCTTCCCGACCGCCGAGGTCTGGCAGACCGCCGGTGCCCCCGCCGTCTTCGCCGAGTGGCCGTCGGGCGATCCCCAGGCCCCCACCGTGCTCGTCTACGGCCACCACGACGTGCAGCCCGCGGCCCGCGAGGACGGCTGGCACACCGACCCCTTCGAACCGGTCGTCCAGGGAAACCGCCTCTACGCGCGCGGTGCCGCCGACGACAAGGGGCAGGTGTTCTTCCACACACTCGGCGTCCGCGCCCACCTCGCCGCCACCGGCCGCACCGCCCCCGCCGTGAACCTGAAGCTCCTGATCGAGGGCGAGGAGGAGTCGGGCTCCCCGAACTTCCGCGCGCTGATCGAGGAGCAGAAGGACCGCATCGCGGCCGACGCCGTGATCGTCTCGGACACCGGCATGTGGGCGGAGGACACCCCCACGGTCTGCACCGGCATGCGCGGCCTCGCCGACTGCGAGATCGAGCTGCGCGGCCCCGACCAGGACATCCACTCCGGTTCCTTCGGTGGCGCCGTCCCGAACCCGGCGACCGCGGCCGCACGCCTCGTCGCCGCCCTGCACGACGAGCACGCGCGCGTGGCCGTACCGGGCTTCTACGAAGGCATCGTCGAACTCACCGACCGCGAGCGCGAACTCTTCGCCGAGCTGCCCTTCGACGAAGAGCGCTGGCTGCGTACGGCCAAGTCGCGGGCCACCCACGGAGAAGCGGGCCACACCACCCTGGAGCGCATCTGGGCCCGCCCCACCGCCGAGGTCAACGGCATCGGCGGCGGCTACCAAGGAGCGGGCGGCAAGACGATCATCCCGTCGTCCGCCCTCCTGAAGCTCTCCTTCCGGCTGGTGGCGGGCCAGGACCCGGACCGCATCGAAGAGGCCGTGCGCACCTGGGTCGGCGACCAGCTGCCGGCCGGAATCAGCCACACGATCACCTTCGGCGCCGCCACGCGCCCGTGCCTCACGCCGCTCGACCACCCCGCCCTGCAGTCCGTCGTACGGGCGATGGGACAGGCCTTCGAGCAGCCGATCCGCTTCACCCGGGAGGGCGGTTCGGGACCGGCGGCCGACCTCCAGGACGTGCTCGCCGCACCCGTGCTCTTCCTGGGCATCTCCGTCCCGTCGGACGGCTGGCACGCGCCGAACGAGAAGGTCGAGCTCGATCTGCTCCTCAAGGGAGTCGAGACGACGGCCTACCTGTGGGGCGATCTCGCCGAGCACTGGCGCGATGCACACTGAACTCACCGCCCTGCTGAATCATCCGTTCCATCGGGGGAGTTGGAAGCACCTGTGACCACCTGGACCGACCGCACCGCAGACCGTCCCGTCTCGCTCACCGCGCCGAGCGGCATCGATCGCGCGGCCCACCACCGCCTCGACGAGGCCTGGCTGGCCGCCGCCTGGAGCCACCCGACGACTCGGGTCTTCGTGGTCTCCGGCGGCCAGGTGCTCATCGACGAGACGCCGGAGGGCAGCACCGAACTGGTGATGACGCCGTCCTTCGAGGCGCCCCTCACCGAGGCGCACCGCTACTTCCTGGGCACGGACGACGACGGCGTCAGCTACTTCGCGCTCCAGAAGGACTCCCTGCCGGGCCGCATGGACCAGTCGGCGCGCCCCGCGGGCCTGCGCGAGGCGGGCCTGCTCCTGTCGCCCCGGGACGCGGGCCTGATGGTGCACGCGGTCGCCCTGGAGAACTGGCAGCGCCTGCACCGCTTCTGCTCGCGCTGCGGCGAGCGCACCGTCATCGCGGCGGCGGGCCACATCCGCCGCTGCCAGGCGTGCGGCGCCGAGCACTACCCGCGCACGGACCCGGCAGTGATCATGCTGGTGACGGACGACGAGGACCGCGCGCTCCTGGGCCGCCAGGTGCACTGGCCCGAAGGCCGGTTCTCGACCCTCGCGGGCTTCGTCGAGCCGGGCGAGTCCATCGAGACGTCGGTGCGGCGCGAGGTCTTCGAGGAGGCCGGCGTCACGGTCGGCGACGTCGAGTACGTCGCGAGCCAGCCCTGGCCCTTCCCGTCCAGCCTGATGCTGGGCTTCATGGCCAGCGCCACGTCGTACGAGATCAACGTGGACGGCGAGGAGATCTCCGAGGCCCGCTGGTTCTCCCGGGAAGACCTGCGGGCCGCATTCGAGTCCGGGGAGGTCCTGCCTCCCTACGGGATCTCGATTGCGGCCCGACTGATCGAGCTCTGGTACGGAAAGCCCCTGCCGAGGCCGGGCACCGTCGGCTAGTCGCTCAGGCGGCCAGCTTCTGCTTGACCTGCGCGAGGGACGGGTTCGTCAGCGTCGAGCCGTCCGGGAAGAGAACGGTGGGAACCGTCTGGTTTCCGCCGTTCGCCTTCTCCACGAAGACCGCGGAATCCGGGTCCTGCTCAATGTTGATCTCGTTGTACGTGATGCCCTCGCGGTCCATCTGGCCCTTGAGCCGGCGGCAGTAGCCGCACCACGTGGTGCTGTACATCGTCACAGTGCCCGGCATGTGTCTCGCGCTCCTTTTAGCTCGGGTGCGTCATCGCACTGACACGAACGTACGTGACCCGGCCACCATTCCCGCATTAGTACGACTGCGTACGCCTCCCTGTGGACAACCGGCTCACCCGCCCCCGCCGACCTGGCAGCATGGCGGGGTGACATCAGCAACGCACTCCACCCTCTTCCCGCAGGTACCGGACTCTGCCGACGCGGTGCTCGCCGGGCTCGACCCGGAGCAGCGCGAGGTGGCCACCGCCCTGCACGGGCCGGTGTGCGTCCTGGCGGGAGCGGGCACCGGCAAGACCCGGGCGATCACCCACCGGATCGCCTACGGGGTGCGCGCGGGCATCCTCCAGCCCGCCAGTGTGCTGGCCGTCACGTTCACCAACCGCGCCGCGGGCGAGATGCGCGGCCGCCTCCGCCAGCTCGGCGCCTCCGGCGTCCAGGCGCGCACCTTCCACTCCGCGGCCCTGCGTCAGCTCCAGTTCTTCTGGCCGAAAGCAGTCGGTGGCCAGCTGCCCCGGATCGTCGACCGCAAGATCAAGCTCGTCGCCGACGCGGCCGCCGGCTGCCGCATCCGCCTGGACCGCAACGAACTGCGCGATGTGACGAGCGAGATCGAATGGTCCAAGGTCACCCAGACCGTGCCCGCGGACTATGTGGCGGCGGCCGCGAAGTCGGGACGCCTCATCCCCCGGGACGCGGCGGAGATCGCCCAGCTCTACGCCGCGTACGAGGACCTCAAGCGCGACCGCGCGGTCATCGACTTCGAGGACGTCCTGCTCCTGGCCGTCGGCATCCTTCAGGACCGGCACGACATCGCCGACCAGGTCCGCGCCCAGTACCAGCACTTCGTGGTCGACGAGTACCAGGACGTCAGCCCGCTCCAGCAGCGCCTCCTGGAGCTGTGGCTCGGCGACCGCGACAGCCTCTGCGTCGTCGGCGACGCCAGCCAGACGATCTACTCCTTCACCGGCGCCACCCCCGACCATCTGCTGAACTTCCGCACCCGCCACCCCGGGGCGACGGTCGTCAAGCTCGTCCGCGACTACCGCTCCACACCCCAGGTCGTCCACCTCGCCAACGGCCTGCTCTCCCAGGCCCGCGGCCGCGCCGCCGACCACCGCCTGGAACTGATCTCGCAGCGCGACGCCGGAGCCGAACCCGTCTACACGGAGTACGCGGACGAGCCAGCCGAGGCCGAGGGCGCCGCCCGCCGTATCCGCGCCCTGCTCGCCGACGGCGTCCCGGCGAGCGAGATCGCGGTCCTCTTCCGCACGAACTCCCAGTCCGAGATCTACGAACAGGCCCTCGCCGACGCGGGCGTGCCCTACCAGCTGCGCGGCGCCGAGCGGTTCTTCGAGCGCACCGAGGTCCGCGAGGCGGGCGCGGCCCTGCGCGGAGCGGCCCGCTTCGGAGGCAACGACGCCCTCCTGGACGACGTCGTCGACCTGCCCTCGCAGGTGCGGGCCGTGCTGTCCACGAAGGGCTGGACGACCCAGCCCCCGGCGGGCTCCGGCGCGGCCCGTGACCGCTGGGAGTCCCTGGCGGCCCTCGTGCGCCTGGCCGAGGACTTCGTGCGGGCCAAGCCCGAGGCGACCCTCTCCGACCTCGTGGCGGAGCTCGACGAGCGCGCGGCCGCCCAGCACGCGCCCACCGTGCAGGGCGTCACCCTCGCCTCGCTGCACGCGGCCAAGGGCCTGGAGTGGGATGCCGTCTTCCTGGTCGGTCTCGCCGAGGGCATGATGCCGATCACGTACGCCAAGACCGATGAACAGATCGAGGAGGAGCGCCGCCTGCTCTACGTGGGCGTCACCCGGGCCCGCCTCCACCTCTCCCTGTCCTGGGCCCTTTCCCGCTCGCCCGGCGGCCGCCCCAACCGCAAGGCGAGCCGCTTCCTCGACGGACTGCGCCCGGGATCCGGCGCGGGCACGGCAGCCCGTGCCGCCGGCGGCGGACCCGGCGGGGTGGAGCGCGGCAGCTCCGCCGAGGGGAGCGGTGGTGGTGCCCGGAGCCGTCGGCGCACGAGCAGGACGCCGGCCCGGTGCCGGGTCTGTGGACGGTCCCTGACCGACGCGGGCGAGATGAAGCTCATGCGGTGCGAGGACTGCCCGTCCGACATGGACGAGGGGCTCTACGAACGGTTGCGGGAGTGGCGCGCGGGCCAGGCGACACAGCTGGGACAGCCCGCGTACTGCGTCTTCACGGACAAGACCTTGATCGCCATCGCGGAGGCCGAGCCGGACGACGAGGGCGAGTTGGCCCGGATCCCAGGCGTCGGCGTTCGTAAGTTTCATCGCTTCGGCGCGGATGTCCTCGCCATCTGCGCAGGTCAAGAGCCTGTAAGGGGCGCCGATGACAACTGATTCAAACTCGTCGAAAAAATAGTTTGCGCATGCGCAAGGAAGACCCATAGGTTCTTAAGCACGGGAACGGCGCTTCTCCGAAGCCCTCGCCCCGTGCTGTACTTAATAGCCCGCAGGATCGGTTTCGGTCGATCCCATAGACGCCGAGAGGAGGCGATTCCAGTGATCAGCATCAACCAGAGCTTCATCAGCACCGCGAAAATGACCGATCGCTCGGTCGTCGCTTCCTGCCTGCTCGGCTTCTCGAACCTGGGCACCGGTCTGTCCGGTGGCATCCCTGCCGCCGCCATCCGTCCGGAGTCCTCCGTCCTGCCGCTCTCCCTCCCGCGGACCGTTCTCAACGGTTTCCCGGTGCGTGAGGTCAATGAAGGCAGCGAGCGAGCGACCAAGGCACCGGAAGCAGTAGCGACGGCACAGGCGCAGGCCTATGCCTTTGCCGCAGCCGGTGCCGGAGCCAAGAAGCAGACGACGCACCACCACACGATGTGGGCCTTCCGTGGGCTCGAACCCTGGAGTGATCCAGTCTGATCCTCGATCAGACCGGCGCCTTCAGGGCCGCGGAACCCCACCCGGGATCCGCGGCCCTTCTGTTTTCCCCAAAACAGGGAGACAGAGCCAAGGGGCCAAGAGCAAGACCCGGTACCAGCCGCCAACCGGCCGACCCAGGCCGGCACGACCAGACGAGGAAGAACACCACCGTGCAACTCGAAGCGCACGCCCCGTCCGTACCGCCTTCAGAGACGCTCCCCCCGCCCGTTCCTACGGAGGACTCCACCTTGACTCCCCTCACCGCGCTCACCGCGCTCGACGACGCCATCGAGAACCTCGGCGTACCCGTCCCCTGCCGTGCCTACGACCCGGAGGTCTTCTTCGCCGAGTCGCCGGCGGACGTCGAGTACGCCAAGTCCCTCTGCCGTACCTGCCCGCTGATGGAGGTCTGCCTGGCCGGCGCCAAGGAGCGGCGCGAGCCGTGGGGCGTCTGGGGCGGCGAGCTCTTCGTCCAGGGTGTCGTCGTGGCCCGCAAGCGGCCGCGTGGCCGTCCGCGCAAGAACCCGGTCGCGGCATGAGCACCGCCGGAACGATTGATCGCCCCCTGACGCACGACCCCCAGAAGCAGGCCCCGATGAAGGCAGCAGTCACGACCGAGCCCGCCGGCTCAGCCACCCCGGACTTCACCACCACCGGCGCGAACGACTCGCGCCAGAACAGGACCCGCGAGATGCAACTCATCCCAGAAGCCATGGCGCGTGCGCATATGCACGAACGCATGCGTGAGGCAGACGCCCAGCGTCCGGCCGCACGCCTGGTGGCGGCCCGCCGGATGCAGCGCCGCGCGGAGCGCGCGTCACTGCGTGCCCGGCGCGCGCTCGCCATGGCGGTCATGAACTGACCAGGCGCCCGACAAGCCGAGGCATCGGCTGAGCGCCACAACACGGCGCACCACGAAAGAGCCCGCGGGGGCCGGTCCGAACGGACCGGCCCCCGCGGTGCGTTGTGCCGGGCGAAGCTCCGGAAGCGGCGATATGGTCGCCGGGTGGACCAGCAGCCTCCTCAGCCCGCGGGCGCCGAGAATCTCGTGTGTTCCCGCTGCGGAACGGTCGCCGAAGGCGCGCCGCCCACCTGGACCTGCTCCGTGGAGAACGGCACCCGCCGCTACTTCTGCGAATCCTGCGCGCGCGAGAACCTCAGAGCCATCGAGGGGCGGCTCGACTCCGCCTGGTGGTGAGGGCGGTCCGCCCCCTCAGGCACCGGCCGCCGGATCGTCGGCCGTCTCCTCCTCAAGTTCCTCATCAAGCTCCTCCTCGAACTCAAGCTCCTCCTCCAGGAAGCCCGGCAGCCACGCCTCGAGCTCGTCCCGCATCCGCACCGTCGCCCCGAGCTGACAGAGCACCCCTATCGTGCTCAACGTCACACGGTGGATCAGCAGATAGTTGGGCGGCAGATTCAGCTGCTTGCCCAACTGGTAGGCGGGAGAGCGCGGATCGGCCACCCGCGCCGCCTGGCTGCGCATCCAGCCGCGCGTGAAGGTGTACTCCTCGACCAGCATCGGTTCGATGATCGGCAGCAGATAGTCGAGCACCGCGTCCGGCTCGAGATCGACGGACTCCTTGACGAAGCCCTCCCCGCACAACATCTCGTAGACCGCGTCGGCCTCGCCGTCGAGCGTCATCCGCAGGGATTCGCCGATCGTGCTGGGCAGCCCGCCGGGCAGGCGGTCCACCGTGCCGAAGTCGAGGACGCCGAGCCGCCAGCCGGCCTTCTCGTCGGGCAGCAGACGGAAGTTGCCCGGGTGCGGATCGGCGTGCAGCAGGCCTGTGCGCGCCGGGCCCGAGAAGAGGAAGCGGGCCAGGAGCTGTCCGGCCCGGTCGCGCTGCTCCTGCGTGCCGTCCGCGATCACCTCCGACAGTGGGACGCCGTCGATCCACTCCGTCACGAGGACTTGGTCGGACTGGTGGACCACCGCGGGCACCACGACATCCGGATCGTCCGCGAACTCCTCGGCGTGCGCCTCCTGCGCCTGCGCCTCCAGGCCGTAGTCGAGCTCCTCGGAGACCCGGTCGCGCAGCTCCGTGATGAGCGGCTTGATGTCCATCCCCGGGATCAGCGGCCCCAGGAGCCGGGCGAACCGGCTGAGCTGATTCAGATCGGAGAGCAGCGCCTCGCCCGCCCCCGGATACTGCACCTTGACCGCGACCTCGCGTCCGTCCTCCCACACCGCCCGGTGGACCTGCCCTATCGACGCGGCGGCCGCAGGCTTGTCCTCGAACTCCAGGAACAGCTCGCGCCAGTCCTCGCCGAGCCGCTCCTCGAGCACGGCGTGCACGGTGCTCGTCGGCATCGGCGGCGCCGCTTCCTGCAGCTTCGTCAGCGCGGCGCGGTAGGGTCCCGCGACCTCCTCGGGCAGCGCCGACTCGAAGACCGACAGGGCCTGGCCGAACTTCATGGCCCCGCCCTTGAGCTCGCCGAGCACCTTGAACAGCTGTTCCGCCGTGCGCTGTTGCAGCTCGCGCCCGACGATCTCGGCGGACTTGCCCCCGATCCGCTTGCCGAGCCCCCAGGTCGCGCGCCCGGCGAAGCCGAGTGGCAGCGCGGCCAGTTTGGCGGTACGGGTAACCGCCTTCCGGGGAAGATCAGACATGCGCCCCTCCAAATCCCAGACAGCCGCGCCTTGTCAGGCGCCTACTCGGCCATTGTGTCGTGCGGCTCTCGGGTCCCGGCGGGGTGTTCCCCCTTATCCACCGCACCCGCCCCGCATGGGCACGTGCGATGGGGGAGCACCGGCCGCGCGTGCCAGTCGAGACCGGGCACGGAGGCCTCCCAGCGGACCCCCGCGCTCGCCGGTGCCGCCCCGTCCAGAAAGGCGAGCGCATGCGCCGCGGCAAGGCCGGCGACCGTGGTCGACAGTGCCAGATCGCACGCCGTCACATGGCGCGCACGTCCCGAACGCCACTGAGCCAGCATGCGCGGCCAGGTGGGATCCCGGTCCGCACGCTCCAGTGACAGACAGCCCGCACACGCCGTCGCTCCCGGCAGGACGAGCGGCCCCACCACTCCGGTTCCCTCGATCACCCCCGCATAGAGATGCGGTGTCCCCGAGGAGACCAGTGGCTCGGCGGCGACCGGGTCGGGGGCATGGGCGTCGAGCCCGTCCCGCGGTGCGATGACCACGAGGGAGAGACCCGGCTCCCCTTCATCGGGCCGGCCGGGCCGGGGCGGCCGGTCGGGAGCCGAGCGCCGCACCGCCCGCCGCGCCGCAGCGTCCCTCCTGTCCCCGACCGTGTCGGCCGGCAGACCTCCCGGTGCCACGTCCCACGGTTCGACCAGGCCCCCGTCCCGCACATCGACCTGTCCCACACCGGCCCCCGCCAGGACCGACGCCAACACGGCGCCCACCCGGCCCGCTCCCCGGACCTGGACCCGCATGGCGCGCCGCGCAGCCAACTTCCGCATGCCGTCGCCCGGTTCAGGAGTCACCACCGACAGGGAGGCCAGATCGGGGCGCAGCCGGTCCATGGCCCCGCTCCGCTTGCGCAGGGCGTCGGCGGCCGGGCCGCCGCCCGTCGCGTCGTCCAGGAGCCCGGCCCTGGAGAGGCGGCGCACCAGGGTGTCCACGTGGTCGTCGGGCAGACCCATCCGCTTGCCCTCCTCGCGCAGATGCGGCAGCCCGCGTGTCCCGTCCAGGAGGTTGAGAAAGCTGCCCGTCGCCGTGTCCACCGGGCCGAGCACCAGCGCGTGCGCGGGCGCCACGCCGAACTGGACGGTGTTCAGGTCACGCCAGCCGCGGCGCAGCGCCGGCTTCAAGATCGGATGCATGGTCGTCCCCCGTGTTCCCCGAGTCCTCCGGCGCGGTCCCCGTCCGCATCACCGGTCGACTGCCAGATTGCCCGCCGCGGCGAACGGCCGCGGAAAGTTGTCCACAGGCAGTGGGTATTCGTCGTACTAATCGATCGCACGGGGCGCGGAACACCGCCGAACCGTCCCGGAGGCGGGACTTCCCCCACACCCAGCGGGTAACGTCGGGGCGTGCCCGCCGACCCACTGCACCGCGCCGGAAATCCACAGCGCAGCACGACCAGCCCGCCGTCACCCGGCTCGGGGGCGAGCGCGGTCGAGGTCAGACGGAGCGCCCGCCGCCGCAGAACGGTCTCCGCGTACCGGGAGGGCGATCGCACCGTCGTGCTCATCCCCGCCCGGATGTCCGAGGCCGAGGAGAAGCGCTGGGTCGACGTCATGCTCGACAAGCTCGCGGCGCAGGAGAGCAAGCGGGTCCTGGGCGACGCGGAGCTGGCCGAGCGCGCCGAACTGCTGTCCGAGCAGTACTTCGAGGGCCGGGCCAGGCCCTCGTCCGTTCGCTGGGTCACGAACCAGAACACCCGGTGGGGATCGTGCACTCCGTCGGAGGGCAGCATCCGCCTTTCGCACCGGCTGCAGGGCATGCCCGAGTACGTCGTCGACTACGTCCTCGTCCACGAGCTCGCGCATCTCCTCGTCCCCGGACACGGCCCCCGCTTCTGGCGGCTCCTGGAGGCCTATCCCCGTACGGAGCGGGCCCGCGGGTACCTCGAAGGTGTGGTCGCGGCCGACCGGCTGCCCCATTTGCCCGCCGCCCGCGAGGAGTGAACTTCCGCCGGATGCAGGGGTTGTGTAGCGGGTCTGTACCGGCTTGGCTCAGCGCCGGGCTTTGCGGTTAGCCTGACGCGACGCATTTACATTCGGGATGGGGGACGGTCGTTACGTATGGCCAGGGAATTCCAACGCGGCCACAAGGCCAAGATCAGTGACCTCACTTCGGGGACCGATCTGTACGTAGGTGTGCAGATCGGTGGCCCTGGACTGAGCTTCGACATCAGTTGCTTCGGCCTGGACGCGGACGAGCGGCTTTCGGACGACAGTTACTTCATCTTCTTCAACCAGCCGAAGTCGCCCGAGGAGTCCATCCAGCTCCTCGGCGCGCAGGCCGGCGACACGGAGTCCTTCCGGGTCACGCTGGACCGACTTCCGGCCAAGATCCAGAAGTTGTCGTTCACCGCGACGATCGACGGCGCCGGGCAGATGTCGCAGGTCGCCCCCGGATACATCCGGATCGTCGCGGGCGGCGAGGAAGTGGCCCGCTACTCCTTCAACGGCGCCGAGTTCTCCACCGAACGTGCCGTGATGCTGGGCGACTTCTACTTGAAGGACGTCTGGCGCTTCGCCGCCATCGGGCAGGGCTTCGACGGCGGTCTCGACGCGCTCCTGAAGAACTTCGGTGGCGAGGTCGCGGAGGAGGAGCCCGCCGCGCAGCAGCCGCAGGCCGGTGCCCCGTCCTTCGCGCCGCCCGGCCAGGCCGCGGCGCCGCCCGCGTTCGGCGCTCCGGCCGGCGCCTGTCTCTTATGCACATCTGACGCTGCCGACGAATAGCCTTGTG
>NZ_SRIC01000172.1 GCF_004684775.1 Streptomyces sp. MZ04 | reverse complement strand
ACCCCGCCCCTTCCCGAATGGCCTCAAACGCCGGCCGGGCTGAAACCAATCAGCCCGTCCGGCGTTTGAGGACGAACTCGGCGAAGCCGGTGATCTACGGCCGCAGCGTCTGCTCCCGGTCCGCGTCCTTGCGGTCCAGCTTCGCGTCGTACGGAGCCAGCGGCTTCGGTGACGCCGAAGTGGACACCCCGGCCCAAGCCTGAATCCGCTCCGTCGCCTTCGCCTTCTCGTCCGCGACGAGGCCCGCCACGTTCGCCCCGTGGTTCCCGCCGGGTGCCGTGAAGACGTACGAGTCGTGCTTGCCGCCCGTCGCGGGGTGGAACGGCTCCGCACCCCACGGGTCGTTCTCCCCGTAGACGTACATCATCCGCTGCGAGTTCTGCTTCACCCAGCTGTCCACATCCCGCATCACACCCGGCTGGAACTTCATCGGGATGGAGCGCGGGACGAAGTTCCGCGGCGGCTGGTAGCCATAGCGGCTCAGGTCGCCGAGCCAGGGCTGGGCGATGTCGGGCGAGCCCAGCTGCGTACCGGCCTGGTAGTAGTACGGCGTGTACGGGGTCAGACCCTGGTCCGTGTAGGAGGACCAGCCGCCCACCTCGTCGACGTAGTCGAAGATCGCCTGGTCGGAGGCGGACGACGCGTCAGGGACGTCGGCGCACGCGGACTCCGGCTGGTACTGCCAGAAGCCCCACACCAGGTCGAGGACGACCGCCTCGTACGCCTTGTCGAGGTTCCCGACGGTCTCGAAGGTGTAGCCGCCCGCCTCGGCGAACGCGGCGTACTTCTTCTCCAGCGGCTCACGCCGCACGAGCGCCTCGCGCTGCACGGCCTCGAGCGCGGCCCGGCACTCCTTCGTCCCGACCGTCTTGAAGAACTCGTCGTAGGCCGAGTCCTCCTTGTTCACGACGTCGTTCGGGGCGACGTACGCGACGACGCCGTCCATGTCCTTGGGGTAGAAGCGCTCGTAGTACGTCGCGGTCATGCCGCCCTTCGAACCGCCGGTCGCCACCCACTTCTTGTCGTAAATAGGCTTGAGCGCCTTGAAGATGCGGTGCTGGTCGCTCGCGGCCTGCCAGATGTCGAGCTTGGACCAGTCGGCCGGCTCGGGGCGGGACGGCGTGAAGAAGCGGTACTCCATGGAGACCTGGTTGCCGTCGATGATCCGCGTCGGCTCGCTGCGGCTCGGGTTGGTCGAGACTCCGTAGCCGCTGGTGAAGAAGGCGGTGGGGCGGGCGGTGTCCTTGTGCAGCACCGTCAGGCGCTGCTTGAAGGTGCCCTTGGAGGGGTGCCGGTGGTCAATCGGCTGGGTGTAGTTGAGGACGAAGTAGCGGTAACCCGTGTACGGCTTCTCCTCGATCAGGCTCATGCCCGGTATCGCGAGGAGCCGGTCCTTTATGTCCGTGGCCTGTGTATCGACGGCCCGCGGCTCGGCGGCTGTGGCCGCCCCCGCCGCGCTCACTGTGCCGACGGTGCCTATGAGCACCACAAGCGACAGCAGCCATCTGAGCGCCTTGCGCATGCACTCTCCCCTAAGTTCGCGGTTGCGTCCGCCGGAACTTATCGGAGCAACTCGCTCACTACTAGGGGCTCTTGCGTCACACTAGGGCGCAGTACGCAACAAAGGGGGCACTCTCCTCAGAAACTGACCCTCAGCACAGGATCCAGCCCGAGCTGGTGTTCCCCGCGCCCACCGTGCCCTTCACCCACACGCAACGGCGTCCCGCGTGCACCGTCACCGGGCCCGCGTGATGGGTGTACTCGCCCGCGTCCCTGGCCGGGCGGTTGCCGCGGGCCTGGACGCTGACGGACATGGTCTTGCGGGCGCCGGGGCTCTTGGCGAGGGTGATGGCACAGACGTATCCGCGCTTCTTGTAGATCACGACCTTGCCGGTGCTGAACTCGAGGGTGCGCACCTTGTGGCCCGCACAACGGGCCACCGAGACCTGCGCCTGCGCCGTGCCCGCGCCGATGAGCCCGACCAGGACGGAAGCCGCAAGGACGGCACCACCGAGCGCGAGACGCCGCCGTATTCGACCGTTGCTCATCGGTTTCCCCTCCCGCCACTTCCGCATCAGCGTACTGATGTACGGACGCGTCCCGAAGGGGGCGCGGTTGCGAAGCGGTCCCGATTCTTCGCGGCTTCCTTCACGGCTTGCTCACGGCTTCCTTCACGGCTTCCTTCACGGCTTGCTCACGGCTTCCCGCGCGGCGATCACGCCGCCGACGGCTCCGCCTCCCCCACGAAGGTGCGCCACAGCCGCGCGTAGTTCCCGTCGAGCGCGAGCAGTTCCTCGTGCGTTCCGTCCTCGGCGACCCGGCCGTGGTCCATCACGACCACTCGGTCCGCACGGGCGGCGGTGGTGAGGCGGTGGGCGACGACCAGGGTGGTGCGCTTGCCCGCGATGCGGTCGGTGGCCTGGTTGACCTGCGCCTCGGTGGCGAGGTCGAGGGCGGCGGTCGCCTCGTCGAGGAGCAGGATGTCCGGGTCGACGAGCTCGGCGCGGGCCAGCGCGATCAGCTGGCGCTGTCCCGCGGAGAGGTTGCGGCCGCGCTCGGAGACCTCGTGGAGGTAGCCGCCGTCCAGGGTGGCGATCATGTCGTGCGCGCCGACCGCGCGGGCCGCGGCCTCGACCTCGGCGTCCGTGGCGTCGGGGCGGCCGTAGGCGATCGCGTCGCGCACCGTGCCCGCGAAGAGGTAGGCCTCCTGCGGGACGACACCGAGGCGGTGGCGGTACGAGGTCAGATCGAGGGACCGCAGATCCGTGCCGTCCACCGTCACCCGGCCGCCGGTCGGGTCGTAGAACCGGGCGACCAGTTTGACCAGGGTCGACTTGCCCGCGCCGGTCTCGCCGACGAAGGCGACGGTCTGTCCGGCGGGTATCCGCAGGCGGACGTCGCTGAGGGCCTCCTCCTCACCGCCGTACGCGAAGTCGACGTCCTCGAAGGCGATCTCGCCGCGCAGCGAGAGGACGTCGAGGGGTTCGTCCGCGGCCTCGGTCGAGGTCGGCTCCCGGAGGAGTTCCTGGATGCGGCCGAGCGAGACGGTGGCCTGCTGGTAGCCGTCGAAGACCTGCGAGAGCTGCTGGACGGGCGCGAAGAACAGGTCGATGTAGAGGAGATAGGCGACGAGCGCGCCGGTGGTCAGCGTGCCCGCCTCGACGCGGCCCGCGCCGACCATGAGCACGGCCGCCGCCGCGACCGCCGAGAGCAGCTGCACGAACGGGAAGTAGATGGATATCAGCCACTGTCCGCGGATACGCGCACTGCGGTAGTCGGCGCTCGCGTCGGCGAACTTCTTGCCGCCGGAGCGCTCCCGCCGGAAGGCCTGCACGATGCGCAGACCCGCGACGGATTCCTGAAGGTCGGCGTTGACCACCGAAACCCGCTCGCGGGCGAGTTCGTACGCCTTGACGCTGGAGCGGCGGAAGAAGAACGTACCGATGATCAGCGGCGGCAGCGTCGCGAAGACGACGAGCGCGAGCTGTACGTCGATCACGACGAGCGCGACCATGATGCCGAAGAAAGTGACGACGGAGACGAAGGCGGTGACCAGACCCGTCTGCAGGAAGGTGGAGAGGGCGTCCACGTCCGTCGTCATCCGGGTCATGATGCGCCCGGTCAACTCCCGCTCGTAGTAGTCGAGTCCGAGCCGCTGGAGCTGGGCGAAGATCTTCAGGCGGAGGGAGTAGAGCACCCGCTCACCCGTCCGTCCGGTCATCCGCGTCTCGCCGATCTGCGCCGTCCACTGCACGACCACGGCGAGCAGCGCGAGCCCGGATGCCGCCCACACCGCGCCGAGCGCGAGCTGCGAGACGCCTTCGTCGATGCCGTGCCGGATCAGTACGGGGAGCAGCAGGCTCATGCCCGCGTCGACGGCGACGAGGAGCAGGGCGAGCAGCAACGGCTTACCGAACCCGGCGAGGAGGCGGCGCAGGCCGTAGGACTCCTCGGGGGTGACGGCGCGCGCCTCGTCGATGCCGGGGGTGTCGGTCGCCGGGGGCAACGCGTCGACCTGGGCGAGGAGTTCGGGCGTCGCGGGCATCCCGGAGAGCGCGGTGTCCTTGGGCTCGCGGTCGCCCACCCAGAGCGGCGGGGTGATGCCGCGCTCGGCGTCGAACTCGGCGTCGAGCTCCGCGCGCAGGGAGGTGTCCTCGGGCAGCTCGACCGGGACCGCGTGGCCGGGCGATACGCCGCCGAGCTCGTCGGGGTCGGTCAACAGGCGCCGGTAGAGGGCGGAGTTCGCCGTCAGCTCCTCGTGCGTGCCGATGGCGGCGAGACGCCCGCCGTCGAGCACGGCGATGCGGTCGGCGAGATGGAGAGTGGACCGGCGGTGGGCGATGAGGAGAGTCGTACGCCCGACCATGACACCACGCAGGGCTTCATGGATCTCGTGCTCGACCCGCGCGTCCACCGCCGACGTCGCGTCGTCCAGAACGAGCAGCCGGGGGTCGGTGAGGATGGCGCGGGCGAGCGCGATGCGCTGGCGCTGGCCGCCGGAGAGGGTGAGCCCGTGCTCGCCGACGGTGGTGTCGTATCCGTCGGGCAGCTCGGATATGAAGCGGTCGGCCTGGGCGGCGCGGGCGGCGGTCTCGATCTCCTCCTGGCCGGCGTCCGGCTTTCCGTACGCGATGTTCGCCCGCACGGTGTCGGAGAAGAGGAACGAATCTTCCGGTACGAGCCCGATGGCGGCCCGCAGCGAGTCGGCGGCCAGCTCGCGCACGTCGTGCCCGCCGACGAGGACGGCGCCGTGCGTCACGTCGTAGAAGCGGGGAAGCAGCAGCGAGACGGTGGACTTCCCGCTGCCGGACGAGCCGACGACGGCGAGGGTCTCGCCGGGCCTGATCTCGAAGGAGAGCCCGTCGAGGACGGGCCGGCTGTCCTCGTACGCGAACGACACGTCGTCGAACTCGACGGTCGCCGGGGCGTCGGCGGGCAGCTCCTTCTTGCCGTCCTCGAGCGTCGGCTCGGTGTCGATGAGCTCGAGCACGCGCTCGGCGCCGGCCCGTGCCTGCTGCCCGACGGTGAGGACCATGGCGAGCATCCGCACCGGGCCGACGAGCTGGGCGAGATAGCTGGAGAAGGCAACGAACGTACCGAGCGTGATCTGCCCGCGCACCGCGAGCCAGCCGCCGAGCGCCAGCATCGCGACCTGCCCGAGGGCGGGCACGGCCTGCAGGGCGGGCGTGTACTTGGAGTTGAGCCGGATGGTCCGAAGCCGCCCCGCGAAGAGCTTGCGCCCGACCTCCCTGAGCTTCCCGGTCTCCTGCTCCTCCTGGCCGAAGCCCTTCACGACGCGTACGCCGGAGACGGAGCCGTCCACGACTCCGGCGACGGCGGCGGCCTGGGCCTGCGCGTACCAGGTCGAGGGGTGCAGGCGGTTGCGGCTGCGCTTGGCGATGAACCACAGGGCGGGGGCGACGGCGAGCGCGACGAGGGTGAGCGGCAGCGAGAGCCACGCCATGATCACGAGGGAGATCACGAAGAGGAGGATGTTGCCGATGGTCATCGGCAACATGAAGAGCAGGCCCTGGATCAGCTGAAGGTCACTCGTCGCCCGCCCGACGACCTGCCCGGTGGACAGCTCGTCCTGCCGCCGCCCGTCGAGCCGGGTGATCGTGTCGTACATCTCGGTACGGAGATCGTGCTGGACGTCGAGGGCGAGGCGGCCGCCGTAGTAGCGGCGGATGTAGGTGAGGACGTACACGATGGCGGCGGCGCCGACGAGGGCTCCCGCCCAGGGGAGCATGGACCGGGTCTGGTCCTCGACGACGTCATCGATGATCACCTTGGTGATCAGCGGGACGAGCGCCATGACGGCCATGCCGCCGAGGGAGGCCCCGAGCGCGAGCACGACGTCCTTCGGGTACCGCCACGCGTACCCGGTCAGCCTTCCCCAAGGTCTCGGCTCCGCTCGAGCAGGGGAGACCCCATCCGCCCAGCCGGATTCCTCCGGCCCGACCCCGCCCCGTTGCTCCGCCACCAGATGCCTCCCGTCGACCTGACCTGCCGAGAGGCACAACCTGATGGGGCGCTGATTTCATCCCGCTGCAACAAAGACGGGCCTATGGGCCTAGGACAGGCCTAGGACCAGGGGGCACACGGGCCTGGACGCGCCCGAGAGGTGTAGCTAAATTTGGTGGCATGAGTGTAGTCACCGTGCGGATACCCGACACCATGGACGACGCGCTGCGCGATGCGGCCGCCGACGCACCATCACTGAACGCGTACATCGTGCAGGCCGTACGCCGGCAGATGACGCTGGACGCGGCTCGCAAGCTCGCCGCGCTCGGCCGGCCGCTCGACCTCGACGGGGAGGGCGACGCCCTGTGACGATCGCCAGGGGGGATGTCTGGGACGTCGACACGGGCAAGGGAACGCGCACCGTCCTCATCGTGAGCCTGACCGGGCTCGCCGACGCGTACGGCGCCGTTCTGGCGCTGGTGCTGCACGCGCCCGCCGCCCATCCCGACACGGCCATGAGTGTCCGCCTCACGGACCCGGTCGACGCCTCCGTCGTCTCGGTCAACCTCGTCCAGCTCTCCGCGGCCCGCTTCGAAACAGGAACCCGCCACGGCTCGGTGACACCCGAGCAGATGGCCGTCGTCGACGACGCGCTGCGCGCCGTCCTCGACCTCTGAGCGTTCCGCCCGACCCGTCGAACGAGTGTGAGCAGAGGGCCGTGACGTCGTCATCCTCCAAAGCTGTACCGCAATCGGAAGCCCCTGCGAGACATCGTCGGCGAGCAGATTCGCAACGGCGGGCATGTTCACCCTGATCGGCATACTCTTCGTGGGCCTTGCCGTGTCCGTACAGATTCCGCCGGAGACCTTCGGGCAGTCCATGGAAGAGGACGGCAAGTGAGCGTCGTAGTCCTGATCAATCCCAATACCTCGCAGGCCGCCACGGCGATGATGGCCGGGATCGCCCGGCGCACGCTGCGGCCGGAGGACGGCTTCGAGGTCCATGGCGTCACCGTGGCCGAGGGGCCCCCGATGCTGGTCACGGAGAGCTTGTTGCGTGCCGCGGGGCCGCAGGTGGTGGCCGCGGCACGGCGGACCCTCGCGGGTCCGGACGGGGAACGGGTCGCGGCGCTGGTGGTGAGCGCGTTCGGTGATCCAGGAGTCGAACAACTGCGTGCGGAGGCCCGGGTTCCCGTCGTGGGGATCGCCGAGGCGGCCATGACGGAGGCGGCTGCGGGCGGACGTCGGTTCGGGATCGCCACGACGACTCCCGGCCTCGCCGACGCCATCGCGGCCCGCGTCGACCGGCTCGGCCACTCCGCCCGGTGCACCGGCATTCGTCTGACCCCGGGTGACCCGCAGGAACTGGCGGCCGCCCCCGAGCTGATGCGGGAGCGCCTGGGCGAAGCGGTCGCGGCGTGCGTCGCCGACGACGGCGCCGAGGCGGTGATCATCGGCGGCGGGCCACTGGGCGAGGCCGCCGAGGCATTGCAGGGCCGTTTCGCTGTGCCGGTCCTGGGACCGATCCCGGCGGCGTGCCGGCAGGTGCGGCGGGTTCTGGCAGCCATCGGCCGTGCCGAGGGCCGGCTGAGTCAGTAGCCCTTCACGCGGCGAAGTCCCGGCGCCGCACCGCATGTCACGGTGTGCCGCCGGGACTCGGCGCTTCTTTGCAAGCAGCTCTCTGCGAGCGGCTCTCTGCAAGTAGCTCTCTGCAAGCAGCTCAGAGATGCGTCGGCTCGAACATCCGCAGCAGTGCCGGCAGCACGACAACCGACGGACCGGGTGTCGCCAGCGCCTTCGCGAGGTCGTCGCGGAGGGACTCCGGAGTCGTACGGATACCCGGCACCCCGAAGGACTCCGCGAGCGCGACGAAATCGGGCCGCGACAGTTCCGTCGCCGTGGGTTCGCCGAAGGCGTCCGCCATGTACTCCCGCAGGATGCCGTAGCCGCCGTCGTCCACGATCAGCCAGGTGACCGGCAGGTCGTGCTGCTTGGCCGAGGCCAGTTCCGCGATGGAGTACATCGCGCCGCCGTCTCCCGAGACGGCCAGGACCGGCTTCGAGGGGTCCGCGGCGGCCGCGCCGATGGCGGCGGGGAAGCCGTAGCCGAGGCCGCCCGCGCCCTGGGCGGAGTGCATCGTGTTCGGGTGGCGTGCGTCGAAGGCGGACCACGCCCAGTACGCCAGGATCGTCATGTCCCAGAAGGACGGGGACGTGTCCGGGAGGGCCGCGCGCACCGACGCGAGGACCTGCTGCTCCAGGGTGAGGTCCTGGGCGGCGATCCGGTCCCTGACCAGATCCAGGACGGCCTTCACCCGCTCGGGGGCCGAAGGGTCCTCCCTGGGGGCGTCGATCGTCTCCAGGAGCGCGGACAGCGCAAGGCGCGCGTCCGCGTGGATGCCGAGCGCCGGGTGGTTGGACTCCAGCTTCCCCGCGTCCGCCTCGACCTGGATGACCCGGCCGCGCGGCTTGAACGTGTGGTAGTTCGAGGAGAGTTCACCCAGACCCGAGCCGACCACCAGGAGGACGTCCGCGTCCTCCAGGAAGTCCGTCGTGTACCGGTCCTCGAGCCACGACTGGAGCGACAGCGGGTGCTCCCAGGGGAACGCGCCCTTGCCGCCGAAGGTCGTGACGACGGGAGCGTTCACCAGCTCGGCGAGAGCGAGGAGTTTGCCGCTCGCGTCCGAACGTACGACTCCGCCGCCCGCGATGATCGCCGGGCGCTCGGCCCGGGACAGCAGATCGGCCGCCACGGCGGTCAGCTCGGGGCGCGGCACGACCTCGTCCGGGGTCGCGTCCATGGCCGTGACGACGGGCAGGGTCGTCTCCGCGAGCAGCACGTCCTGCGGGATCTCCACCCACACCGGGCCGTGCGGGGCGGTCAGCGCCGACTCCCAGGCCGCGGCGATCGCGGAGGGGATCTGCGAGGCCGTGCGGACCGTGTGGACGGACTTGACCACGTCCCTGAACGAGGCCTGCTGGTCGCGCAGCTCGTGCAGATAGCCGTGCCGGCCGCCGCCGAGGCCCGCCACCGGGACCTGGCTGCCGATCGCAAGCACGGGTGACGACCCGGCCGCCGCCTCCTGGAGCGCGGCGAGCGAGGTCAGCGCTCCGGGGCCGGTGGAGAGGAGCAGCGGGGCGACCTCTCCGGTGATCCGGCCGTACGCGTCCGCCGCGAAGCCCGTGTTGTTCTCGACGCGCAGTCCGACGTACGAGAGGGACGAGCGGCGCAGGGCGTCGAACATGCCGAGCGCGTGCTGGCCGGGGAGTCCGAAGACCGTCGTCGCGCCGAGGCCCTGGAGGGTCTCGACGACGAGGTCGCCGCCGTTGCGCCCCGGGGGCGGGTTCAGGGCGGCCTCGGTCTGTGCCTCCGTCGGCCGCAGTACTACGTCGTGGTCGTGCGTCACTTGGCCGCCCGCCCCTCCGCGATCTGGCGGGACATGATCGTCGTCAGCTCGTACGCGGTGTGCGAGGCGGCGACGGCCGTGATCTCCGCGTGGTCGTAGGCGGGGGCGACCTCGACGACGTCCGCCGAGACGAGGTTGCAGGAGGAGAGCCCCCGCAGGATCTCCAGGAGCTCGCGCGACGTCATGCCGCCCGCCTCCGGGGTGCCCGTGCCGGGCGCGTGCGCCGGGTCCAGGCAGTCGATGTCGATGGAGATGTACAGCGGGCGGTCGCCGATGCGCTGGCGCAGCTGGTCGGCGACCTCGTCGGCGCCGCGGCGGTAGATGTCCGCCGAGGTGACGATGCCGAAGCCCATCTTCTCGTCGTCGGTGAGGTCCTGCTTGCCGTACAGCGGGCCGCGCGTGCCGACGTGGGAGAGCGCCTCGGTGTCGAGGATGCCCTCCTCCACCGCGCGGCGGAACGGGGTGCCGTGCGTGTACTCGGCGCCGAAGTACGTGTCCCAGGTGTCCAGGTGCGCGTCGAAGTGCAGCAGGGCGACCGGGCCGTGCTTCTTGGCGACGGAACGCAGCAACGGCAGGGCGATGGTGTGGTCGCCGCCCAGCGTCATCATGCGGGCGCCCGAGCCGAGCAGGTCGTCGGCGGCGGCCTCGATCGTCTCGACGGCCTCGTTGATGTTGAACGGGTTGGCGGCTATGTCGCCCGCGTCCGCGACCTGCGCGAGCGCGAAGGGGGACGCGTCCTGCGCCGGGTTGTAGGGGCGCAGGAGGCGCGAGGCCTCGCGGATCGCGTTGCCGCCGAAGCGGGCGCCGGGGCGGTACGAGACACCCGTGTCGAAGGGCACGCCGACCACGGCGATGTCCGTCTTGCCGCCGACCTCGTCCAGACGGGGCAGCCGGGCGTACGTCGCCGGGCCCGCGTACCGGGGAATGCGGGAGGAGTCGACGGGGCCGCGGGGGGTCGGGGTCTCGGCGCTGGTCATGGTCGGTTTCCTCCTGCTGATGCGAGTGCTGCGTTTTCAAGTGTCGCGCGGCCCACTGACAGTGAGCACCGGCAGCGGGCCGCGCGCAAAGCTAGACGGCTACCGGAGCTTCCGGTTCCGCCTCCTCCTGCGTTACCCGCCCCGCGAGCCGCTCGCGCCAGGCGGCGAGGACCGCCGCGTCGGTCGGCTTCGTGGCGAGGGAGACGACGACGTACACGGCCAGGGACGTCAGGAGGCCGTAGTAGATGGGCTCGTTGGCGAGGATTCCGTAGCCCCACATGAGCCCGATGACCGAGAGGCCACCGGTGGCGACGGCCGCGAGAGCGCCGGGCGCCGTGCCGCGCTTCCACAGCAGCCCGCCGAGGATCGGCACGAGAAGACCGGCGACGAGCAGGTTGTAGGCGACGGTCAGCGCCTGGACGACGTCGTTGAGCGCGATGGCGATACAGACGACGGCGATGCCCATGATCAGGATGAAGAGGCGGTTGCCCTTCACCTCGTCGTGCGGCTCGTCGCCCGCTCCGTCGGACTTCACGGCGCCCCGCAGCCGCGACCAGATGTCGTTGTTGGCGACGGTGGCGCACGCGATCAGCGCGCCGGAGGACGTGGACATCACGGCGGCGAGCGCGGCGGCGAGGACCAGTCCCCGCACCCCCATGGGCAGTTCGTCCTTGACGATGGTGGCGAAGGCCGCGTCCGCGCTCGGCAGCTTCGGGTACATGACCTTGGCCGCCGTGCCGATGACGGCGCCCGCGATCGCGTAGACCAGGCAGTACGTACCGGCGACGGTGCCTCCGTAGCGGGCGACCTTGTCGCTGCGCGCGGTGAAGACGCGCTGCCAGATGTCCTGCCCGATGAGCATGCCGAACGTATAGATCAGGACGTACGTGAAGATCGTCTCGCCGCCTATGCCCAGCGGGTCGAAGTACTCGGTGGGCAGCTTGGCCTTCATCTCGCTGAAGCCGCCGGCCTTGACGACCGCGATGGGCAGCAGCAGGAGCAGCACGCCGATCGTCTTGACCACGAACTGCACCATGTCGGTGAGCGTGATCGACCACATGCCGCCGAGCGTCGAGTACGCGACGACGATGGAGCCGCCGAGGATGATCGCGAGCGTCCGGTTCATGTCGAAGATGACGTCGAAGATCGTGGCGTACGCGATGGTCGAGGTGACCGCGAGCATCAGCGTGTACGCCCACATGACGACTCCGGAGATGACGCCCGCGCGGCCGCCGTAGCGGAGGTCGAGCATCTCGGAGACGGTGTAGACCTTCAGGCGTGCGATGCGCGCCGAGAAGAAGACGCTCAGCGCCAGCAGCCCGAGGCCGATGGTGACGACCATCCAGGCGCCGGAGAGCCCGTACTGGTAGCCGAGGCCGACGCCGCCGATGGTGGAGGCGCCGCCGAGGACGATGGCGGCCATGGTCCCGGAGTACATCCAGGGCCCGAGGCGGCGTCCGGCGACCAGGAACTCGCTCTTGGACTTGGCGCGGCGCATGCCCCACCAGCCCATGGCGAGCATGCCGGCGAGATAGACGACGATCACTGTGTAGTCGACGGCCATAAGGGTCTCCTTCGCGCACCTCGGTGGCGTGTCGTGCAGATGGGGGTGATGCAGGTGGGGGTGATGACCGGCCGTGGGGACATCCGCCCGTACCCGCGGCCTGTGGTCGGCACGACCTTAGGTGGCCGGAAAGCAACGCTGAAGTGTACGTTTCATCCACTCCTAGCGACCGAGATGGATGGAACGTCCACCGTGCCGGACCCTGCCGCATCATCTGCCTCACCTTCATCACCTGGCTCACCCACCTCTTCCATCGCTCCCCCGACCCCGCCCGTCCCGCTGACCGCCCTCCTCGCCCGGGAGGACCTGGGCCTGCGCCAGATCGCGGGCCCCGACGCCGCCTCTTCGGGGGCGGCCATCCACTGGGTGCACACCTCGGAGATGGCGGATCCGTATCCGTATCTCCTGGGCGGCGAGCTGCTGTTGACGGCGGGCGTGCACATCACGGACCCGGCGGGCGCGGGCGTCTATCTCGACGACTACGTAGCGCGCATCGTGGAGGCGGGCGGCGCGGCGCTCGGCTTCGGGGTGGCCCCTGTGCACGACACGGTGCCGCGCGCCCTGGTGACGGCCTGCGACCGCTATGGGCTGCCCCTTCTGGAGGTGCCGCCGCGTACGACGTTCAGCGGGGTCGCCCGCGCGGTGTGGCAGCTGGTGGCGGAGGCCAGGCTCGCGGAGCTGCGCCGGGTGACGGAGGCCCAGCAGGGCCTCGCCACGGCCGCCGCACGGCCGGACCCGGTCCCGGCGGTGCTGCGCCAGCTGGCGGCCCGCCTGGGCGCCTTGACGGTCCTGTACGCGCCGGACGGGGTGGTGCTGCACACGGCGGGGACGACGCCGGAGCCGGGGGCACGCAACGCGTTGTGCGATCTCGCCGGGGTCGTTCGCCCCGGCGGCAGGACCGGCCCGAGCCCCGCCTCCGCCACCGACTCCGTGGGCGGCACCCAGCTCGCGGCGTACGCGCTCGGCGGCGGTCAGGGGTACGCGCTCGGCGTCGCCGCCGAGCAGCGCGAACCCGGTGACCACACCATCACCGGGGTCGCGATCGTCCTGCTCTCCCTCCTCACCGGCAAGCACCAGGGGGCCGCCGAGTCCACGCGTTCGGCGGCGCTCGTGCGGCTGCTCCTCGGTTCGGCGGCAGGTGATGTCACGCCGCTCCTGGGGGCCGAGCGCTGGACCGTGGTGCACGCGCGCGGGGACGCCGGTGCCGATCCGGTGGCCCGCGCCACGGCCGCGTCCGCGCTCGCGGCGGCGCTGGACAGCGGCCTGGTCGACGCGGGCGACGACGTCGCACGGCTGCTGCTGCCCGCCGACCGCGAGATCACCGAGCAGTCCGGCTGGACCCTCGGCGCCTCCGCACCCGCCGCCACCGGCGACCTGCCCGCCGCCGACGCCCAGGCGGCCCGCGCCCTGCGCCGCGCGGAAGCGACCCGGGCGCCGCTGGTCCGGCACCGCGAGGCGGGCATCGCCGCGCTGATCGCACCCGCCGAGGCCGACGCCCACGCGCGCGTGCTGCTCGCCCCGCTCGGCGCCAGCCGGCCCCTCACCGAGACCCTGCGCACCTGGCTCTCCCTGCACGGCAGTTGGGACCGCACGGCAACGGCACTGGGGGTGCACCGCAACACGGTGCGCCAGCGCGTCGCGCGCTGCGCGGCACTCCTGGAGGCGGACTTGGACGATCCGGATGTACGGATGGAGCTGTGGTTCGCCCTGAACCGGGCCCCGTAAGGGGCGCGAGGAACTGCGCGCCCAGCCACGTACGGCCCACAGACGAAAGGCAGATCACACGGTCCAGGCTCCAAGACGCCCCGGCCCCGCGGCCCGAGCAACGGCACAATAGGTCCATGCCGATACCCAACCGCGCCGCGCTCGTCGACCATCTCGTACGCTCCCGCATCGCGGGCGATGTCGCCACCCCCCGCGAGAACAACCTCAGCCACTACAGGAAGCTCGCGAACGGCGACCGCCACTACTGGCTCGGCCTGGAGCTCGGCGACCGCTGGAGCGACGAGCAGGACGTCCTCGCGGTGATGGCCGAGCGGTGCGGTGTCATCGACGACGCGGAGTACCGGCAGGGGCAGGACACGATCGACCCGGAGCTGACGGTCGACGCCCTGGAGCGGATGGCCGCCCGTCTCCGTAAGGCGGCAGCCGGCAAGGAGCGGGTCCTTTTCGCGACCGGCCACCCCGGGGGCCTGCTCGACGTGCACCGCGCGACGGCGGCCGCGCTGCGCACGGCGGGCTGCGAGATCGTCGTCATCCCGGAGGGCCTCACCGCCGACGAGGGCATGGTCTTCCAGTTCGCGGACGTGGCGATGCTGGAGCGCGGCGCGACGCTGTGGCACACGCACTCCCCCGAGCCGATGAACGCGATCCTGGACGGCCTGGAGCGCGAGGGCCGCCCGCAGCCGAACCTGGTCGTCGCCGACCACGGCTGGGCGGGACGGGCCGGCCAGCGCGGCATCGACTCCGTCGGGTACGCGGACTGCAACGACCCGGCGCTGTTCATCGGCGAGGCCGAGGGCACCCTCCAGGTGACGGTCCCGCTGGACGACCACGTCACGAGCCCGCGCTTCTACGACCCGATGACGGCGTACCTCCTGGACGCGGCGGGGCTCACTCCGGAGGCCTGACTCACGGCCACGGGACTCACGGCCACGGGTTGAGGCCCTCCTCGCGCCGCTGCGCGAATCCCGGCGTCGGGTCCAGGTAGACGCGTCGTACGGCGGGGAATCGCTCCCGCAGTCTCCGCTCGGCCTGCTCACAGGCCCACTCGACCTGGGCCGCCGTGGAGGTGTCGCGGAAGTCGACCTTGGCGGCGACGAGCGCCTCGCGCGGGCCCTGGAGCAGCGTGGTCAGTTCCAGCACGGCTTCGACGTGCTCGGAGGCGAGGAGTTCCTCGCGGATGCTCCGGCGCATCTCCTTGGGCAGCGGGCGTCCGATGAGCAGCTCGGAGTTGGCGTGCCCGAGGACCCAGGCGACGTACACGAGCAGCACGCCGATGCACAGCGACGCGACGCCGTCCCACACGCCGGACCCGGTGAGCTGCCCGCCGAGCAGACCGGCCGCGGCGAGCGCCAGGCCGGCGAGCGCCGCGGAGTCCTCGAGGACCACGGCCTTCACCGCGGTGTCGGGGGTGTGCCGCAGATAGCGCCTGAGCTTCACTCCGAAGCGGTCCGCCTCGCCGCGCGCCTGCTTGAGGCCGGTCCGCAGCGAGTAGCTCTCCAGGAGGAAGGCGACGCCGAGCACGATGTACGAGATGAGCGGGTCGCCCGGGTCCTCGCCGTGCGTGAGGGTGTGGATGCCGTCGTAGACGGCGAAGACGCCGCCGCCGACGAAGGTGGCGACGGAGGCGAGGAGCGCCCAGACGTAACGGGCGCCTCCGTAGCCGAGCGGGTGGTCCTCGTCGGGGGGCCGCTCGCCGCTCTTGAGGGAGACCAGCAGCATCAGTTCGGTGACGGTGTCGGCCACCGAGTGCGCCGCCTCGGAGAGCATCGCGCTGGATCCGCTGATGACACCGGCGACGGCCTTGGCGAGCGCGATCCCGAGGTTGGCGACGGCCGCGACGATGACGGTGAAGACGCTCTCACCGCCGGACCCGGCGCCGGACCCGGACGATTGCTCACTCATGTATCGGACGGTATGTCCGATCGGCGGCGGCCGCGAAACCGGGCCGCCCGAAGGGGACCCCCCAGGGCCTGTCCGGTGGGTCAGGCCTTAGCGGGGGACGCGGACCACGCCCTCCTGGATCACCGTCACCGCGAGCTGTCCGTCCTGCGTCCAGATCCGCGCCTGGCCGAGGCCGCGCCCGCCGGACGCCGATGGCGACTCCTGGTCGTACAGAAGCCATTCGTCCGCCCTGAAGGGGCGGTGGAACCACATCGCGTGGTCGAGCGACGCTCCGACGACGTCGCCGACCGCCCAGCCGCCCCGGCCGTGCGCGAGCAGCACCGAGTCGAGCAGCGTCATGTCGGAGACGTACGTGGCGAGGCAGACGTGCAGCAAGGGGTGGTCGGCCAGCTTGCCGTTGGTGCGGAACCACACCTGCGAGCGCGGCTCCCGCGGCTGCCCGACCGTGCCCCAGGGCGGCACGTCCGCATAGCGCAGGTCGACGGCCGCGCGGGCCTCGACAAGACGCTCGGCGACATCGGCGGGCAGATGACGCGGCAGCATCTCGGCAGCGGTCGGCAGCGTCTCCGGGTCCGGCGCCGACGGCATCCCGGTCTGGTGCTCCAGGCCCTCCTCGTGCGTCTGGAAGGACGCGGAGAGGTGGAAGATCGGCTGCCCGTGCTGGACGGCGACGACCCGGCGTGTGGTGAAGGAGCGGCCGTCGCGGATCCGGTCGACGGTGTAGACGATCGGCGCGCCCGGGTCCCCCGCACGCAGGAAGTACGCGTGCAGGGAGTGCGCGGGCCGGTCGGCGGGGACCGTGCGTCCGGCCGCCACGAGCGCCTGGGCGGCCACCTGGCCGCCGAAGACGCGCGGGACGAGCGCCGATCGGCTCACGCCCCGGAAGATGTCCTCCTCGATCTGCTCGAGGTCGAGCAGATCGAGGAGGGACTCAAGTGCCTGGTTCATGAATGCAGTTCTACAGGGCGGTCTCTACGGGGCTACAGGTCTACTGGGCGGTCTCTACAGGCCCATGTCCTTGGCGATGATCATCTTCATGACCTCGCTGGTGCCGCCGTAGATGCGGTTGACGCGGTTGTCCGCGTACAGGCGGGCGATGGGGTACTCGTTCATGAAGCCGTACCCGCCGTGCAGCTGGAGGCACTTGTCGATGACGCGGTGCGCGACCTCGGTGTTGAACAGCTTCGCGGACGCGGCCTCGGCGGCGGTCAGCTCGCCGGCGTCCAGGGCCTCGAGGGCGCGGTCCGCGACGGCCTCGGCGGCGTCCACCTCGGCCTGGCAGGCGGCCAGCTCGAACTTGGTGTTCTGGAAGGAGGCGACCGTCTTGCCGAAGACCGTGCGGTCCTGGACGTACTCCTTGGCGAACCGGACGGCGGCCTTGGCCTGCGCGTACGCGCCGTAGGCGATGCCCCAGCGCTCGGACGGCAGGTTGGCGCCGAGGTAGTAGAAGCCCTTGTTCTCCTCGCCGAGGAGGTCCTCGACGGGCACCTTGACGTCGACGAACGCGAGCTCGGCGGTGTCCGAGGTCTTCAGGCCGAGCTTGTCGAGCTTGCGGCCGATGGAGTAGCCCTCGGACTTGGTGTCGACGGCGAAGAGGGAGATGCCGAAGCGGCGGTCCTCGGCGGTGGGCGCGGAGGTGCGGGCGCAGACGATCACGCGGTCGGCGTGCACACCGCCGGTGATGAAGGTCTTGGAGCCGTTGAGGACGTAGTGCGTGCCGTCCTCGGAGAGCTTGGCGGTGGTCTTCATGCCCGCGAGGTCGGAGCCGGTGCCCGGCTCGGTCATCGCCAGGGCCCACATCTCCTCGGCGGAGACGAACTTCTCGAGGTAGCGCTTCTTCTGCTCGTCGGTGCCGAGCGCCTTGATGTACGGCAGGGCGAGCAGCACGTGCACACCGGAGCCGCCGAAGGTGACGCCCGCACGGGAGGTCTCCTCGTACTGGATGGCCTCGAACTTGTGCGACTCGATGCCCGCGCCGCCGAACTCCTCGGGGACGCTGATGCCGAAGACGCCGAGCTCGGCGAGCTTGTAGTAGAACTCGCGCGGCACCTGACCGGCGGCGAACCACTCCTCGTGGACCGGGACGACCTCGGCCTCGATGAAGGCGCGCAGGGTCTCCCGGAACGCCTCGTGGTCCTCATTGAAAACGGTACGGCGCACGGAGAACTCCCTCTGCCTACGACCTACGACGACTAAGCGCTTGCTCAGCCTTAGGTTACCCGGCAGTCACCAGAGCGTCCAGAGATGCGCGTCACTCCCCGATCACACCCCCGATCACACCCCTGATCACTCCCC
>NZ_SRIC01000171.1 GCF_004684775.1 Streptomyces sp. MZ04 | reverse complement strand
GGGCGACGGGCGGGGCGATGACGCCGGGGAGCGTGAGCTGTTCACCCGTCTTCGCTCCCGCCGGGTGCTTGTCGTGCTCGACGACTTCGATCCCGTACGCGACGAGTGCGTACGCCTGGTGCAGTCGCTGATGCTGTGCGCGCCGGGAGTACGGGTCCTCGCCGCCGGGCGCCAACCGCTGGGTCTGGGGGACGAGTTGGTCCTGCACCTCGGCCCGCTCCCGGTCACCGTGCCGGGCACGAGTGAGGAACCGGGGCCCGCGGTGAGGCTGTTCATACAGCGATCGCGTGATGTCCGGGGAACGGCGGGGGAAGAGGCCGAGCTGCGCGCCGTGAGCGACATCTGTACGCAGCTGGAGGGCGTGCCACTGGCCGTCGAGCTGGCCGCGGCGCAGACCGCGCACCATTCGCCCGACCAGCTGGCCCGCATGCTGCGGCCCGCACAAGGATGGCTCGGCATGCCGGAGGCGCCGTTGCGGCGGCACCGGTCCCTGCGGGCCGCCGTCGGCGCGAGTTACGCGTTGTGCGGGCAGGCCGAGCGTTCCGTGTGGGCGCGGCTGAGCGTGTTCGCGGGTGAGTTCGAGGAGGACGCCGCCGTGTTCGTGTGCGCGGGCGGCGGCCTGCCCCCGGCGCGGGTGGCCTCCTGCCTGGCCCGGCTCGTCCTGGCGTCGGTGCTCGAGCCGGTGCGCGATCCCGGTGGCGTGCTGCAGCCCCGCTACCGGCTGCCGGCGGCGGCCCGCGGGTTCGGCACCGAACGCCTGCAGTCCGTGGGCGAGTCGGCCGCGGCGGGCACCCGGCACCTGACCTGGTACAGCGGCGTCGCCCAGACCGCCCACCACCTGTGGAGCACCGGACGGCACGAGCAGGCGACCCTGCTGGTCCGTGACGAGGAGCCGAACCTGCGGATCGCGCTCGCGCGGGGCCCGTACGCCGCCGATCAGAGCGCGGTCGCCCTGGGCATGGCCGTGGACCTGTGGTTCTGGTGGGCGGTGTGCGGTCACGCCGCCGAGGGGCGGGAGCATCTGCGGCAGCTGCTGCCCTTCGGCCGCGCCGACACGCTCGTCTGCGGGCAGGCGCTGTGGCTCGCCGGGTGGCTGTCCGCGTGCACCGGCGGACCGGAGGCGGAGGAACTCCTGGGCCAGGCCTGGCGGGTGGCCGTTCTCGCGGGAGACGACGCGACCGTCGGCCGTGTCGCCCACGCGCAGGGCGTGCTTGCGCTGCGCAACGGCGAGACCGAGCGCGCCATCGAGCACCTGTGCGAGGCCGCCCACACCATCCCGGCCCATACGCGGCTCGGCCCGCCGGCCGCGGTCAGCTGGGCCGAGCTGGCCGTGGCCCAGGCGCGGGTCCGCCCGGCCGACGCGCTGCGCAGCGTCCGCCGCGCGTCGGCCGGTACGCAGACCCGGCACGACGTGTGGGCACGCTCCCTGACGCAGTACGCCCACGCCCTCGTCGAGCATCTCCGCGGCCGCCGCAGCCGCGCCTGGCGCCGCGCGCACAAGGCGCTGGCCGGTGTCACCGCCGTGGCCGGGCCCCTCGGTGCGGCCCCGGTCCGGCAACTCATCGCCGAGATCGAGCACGGTCCGACCGAGCGGAAGTGACCGCCCTTGTCTCGGTCCCCTTGACGGTCACCCGCCTGGGTCAAATCCCGGGAAAGGGTTGGATTGCCCTGATTCATTCGCTTTCGCGCGGTCTACAGATAGTGGGACCGGTCGGCGAGTGGACGGAGCGAGAGCATGCGGGCGTTCGACCGAAGGCGCGCGCTGGGTCTGGGACTTGCCGTGACGGCGGGCGTGGGACTCGCGGGGTGCGGCGCGAAGGAGTCCGGGTCCAGGGCTTCGGTCTCCCCCACACCGCCCGGACCCGGCAAGAGCGGTACCGGCGGCGGCCAGCACGGTGCGCAGCGGAGACGGCCGTCGATCAGGCCGATCGGTGACGGTTCGACGGCTTTTACCGGGCAGCAGCCCCGGCAGCCCGCCAAGCCCGTTCCGCTGGAGCCGGGGCAGACGCCCCCGCAGTTCGTGATCTTCTCCTGGGACGGTGCGGGCGAGGTCGGCAACGGTCTCTTCCCGCGTTTCCTGAAACTGGCCGAGAACCATGACGCGCGGATGACGTTCTTCCTCTCCGGGCTCTATCTGCTGCCCGAATCGAAGAAGCGTCTCTACCGGCCGCCGAACAATTCCGTGGGCGCATCCGACATCGGCTATCTCACCGACGGCCACATCAAGGAGACCCTCAAGTACGTCCGCCAGGCCTGGCTCGAGGGCCATGAGATCGGCACGCACTTCAACGGGCACTTCTGCGGCGGAACCGGCAGCGTCGCCAACTGGACGCCCGCGCAATGGCAGGACGAGATCGACCAGGCGACGTCCTTCGTCAAGGAAGGCCAGGACAATCTGCTGCCGGTCGCCCGCGACCTGGGCTGGCGCTACGACTCCTCGTCGCCCGGCGGGCTGCTACAACATCCTCGCCAACCAGTCGCAGAATTCGACGCGGGCCCCCTCGTCCAACTATCCCGGCTGGCGCAACCAGCCGGCCGAGGCGTATCTCGCCGGATTCCAGCGGGCGTACGAGACGAACCGAGCGCCCCTTTTCATCGGCAACCACTTCGAGGAGTGGAACGGCGGCATCTACATGGACGCCGTCGAGCAGGCCCTCACCCGCATCGCCGGGCAGAAGGACGTACGCCTCGTCTCCTTCCGGCAGTTCGTCGACTGGCTCGACGTCCAGGACCCGGCCGTCCTCGACCGACTGCGCGGCCTCGACGTGGGGCAGCGCCCCGACGGCGGATGGAAGAACTACCTCGCACCACGGGATCACCAGGGATCAGTGGATCGCACCAGAGAGATGGGAACAGGAAGTTGACTGTGAATCGGTTGAAGTACGCGTCGTTGGCGGGACTCGCGGCGGTGGCCGTCCTGACGGGCCCGGCGGTGGCCGCCGCCACCGCGGGTGACCCGCCGCCGTCCGACACGGCGCCGCAGGCACCGGCGGCCGAGGCCGCCGCCCCGCGTCCGGCACTGACGGCGAAGGCGAGCGTGGCCAGTGTGCGCGCCTGGCAGCCGTTCAACATCAACGGCCTCAGCCAGGGCATGGCGCCGGGGACCCGCGTCACCCTGCAGGAGAAGCAGGGCGAGCGGTGGGTGTCGCTGCCCGTGTCGGTGAACATTCAGCGCAACGGGGCGTACGCCATGCGCGTCAAGCTCGGCCTCAAGGGGCACAACGCCCTGCGGATCGTCGGCGGGGGCGCCGTATCGCCCGTCGTCCATGTGACGGTGCGCTGACGACCTGGCCGCCCCTCTTCGCCGAATAGACGAGCAGATTTGCCTAAAGGTATTAGGCAGCTGCATAATCTATTTCGGCAAGAGAGGGGCAGGTCATGGTGCGCGTAGGGCTGACCACGGAACGTCTCACCCGGGCGGGTGCGGAACTGGCCGACGAGGTCGGCTTCGACCAGGTGACCGTCTCGGCGCTGGCCAGGCGGTTCGACGTCAAGGTCGCGAGTCTGTACTCGCATGTGAAGAACTCCCAGGACCTCAGGACCAGGATCGCCCTGCTCGCCCTGGAGGAACTCGCCGACCGGGGCGCCGCCGCGCTGGCCGGACGGGCCGGCAAGGACGCGCTCTCGGCTCTGGCGAACGTCTATCGCGACTACGCCCGGGAACACCCCGGCCGCTATGCCGCGGGCCAGATGCGGCTCAGCCCGGAGGCGGCGGCCGCCGGCGCGGGCGGCAGACACTCGCAGATGACGCGGGCGATCCTGCGCGGCTACGACCTGACGGAACCGGACCAGACCCACGCGGTCCGCCTCCTCGGCAGCGTCTTCCACGGCTACGTAAGCCTGGAGCTCGCGGGAGGGTTCAGCCACAGCGCCCCCGACACGGAGGAGACCTGGCCCCGGATCCTCGACGCCCTCGACGCCCTGCTGCGGAACTGGCCCGCGCCGGAAATCCCCGTACCCCAGACCCATTGATCAACAGGTTGAGGCCATGAACACCCCCCAGGACCGGATCACCACGCCCGTCACCGCGGAACTCCTGCGCGGCGCCCTCGATGTGGAGCACACCGAGCACGGTGTACTGCCGCACCGGCTGCCCGCCTGGGCCCGCGCCCAGTACGCCGACGGACAGCTCGCCATGGCCGAGGCCCAACCGTCGGGCGTACGCCTGGTGTTCCGTACCCGCGCCACCGCCGTCGAGCTCGAAGTCCTGCCCACCAAGCGGGTCTACGTCGGTGCGCCGCCCCGCCCGGACGGCGTGTACGACCTGCTCGTCGACGGCCGGCTGACCCGTCAGGCCAGTGCGGCGGGCGGCAACACGCTCACCGTCGACATGGCCAAGGGGACCGCCGAGCTGCGGCCCGGCGCGACCGGCACCGTCCGCTTCAGCGATCTGCGCGACGCCATGAAGGACGTCGAGATCTGGCTGCCGCACAACGAGACCACCGAACTCGTCGCCCTGCGCACGAACGCCCCCGTCGAGCCCGCGCCGGACCCGGGCCGCCGGGTGTGGCTGCACCACGGCAGTTCGATCAGCCACGGCTCCGACGCCGCGAGCCCCACCACCACCTGGCCCGCGCTGGCCGCATCCCGCGGCGGTGTCGAACTGGTCAACCTGGGGTTCGGCGGCAGCGCACTGCTCGACCCGTTCACCGCCCGCACCCTGCGGGACACCCCCGCCGACCTGATCAGCGTCAAGATCGGCATCAATGTGGTCAACGCCGACCTGATGCGCCTTCGCGCCTTCACGCCCGCGGTCCACGGCTTCCTGGACACCATCCGCGATGGCCACCCCACCGCGCCGCTGCTGGTCGTCTCGCCCATCCTGTGCCCCATCCACGAGGACACGCCCGGTCCCTGCGCCCCGGACTTCAGCGCGATGAGCACCGGGCAACTGCGGTTCATGGCCACGGGCGATCCGGCGGAGACGGCGAGCGGAAAGCTGACCCTGACCGTCATCCGGGACGAGCTGGCCCGGATCGTGGCACAGCGCGCGGCCGACGACCCGAACATCCACCACCTCGACGGCCGCGACCTCTACGGCGAGGCGGACTTCGCCGAACTGCCGCTGCCCGACGCACTCCACCCGGACGCGGCGACCCACCGCCGCATCGGCGAACGCTTCGCCGATCTGGCCTTCGCCGCCAAGGGCGCCTTCGCCGAGGGCGGCGCCTGAGAGCGGTGTGGCACGTCCATTTCGTGGCGGACGAGGACGAGGAGACTCGGCACCGGCACGACCGCGAACGCGGCGGTCAGCTCCGGACGGAACGCGCGAGGCGGAAGCCCACGTCGTCGACCCGATAACTGGGGTGGCTGCGCCGCCGCGCGGACGCACGGCAGCTCCAGTGCTCGTCGAACCAGCCTCCGCCGCGCAGCACCCGATAGGTGCCGTAGACGTCCGGGTCGTAGAAGTCCCAGCACCAGTCCCAGACGTTGCCGAGCATGTCGTGCAGGCCCCACGCGTTGGGCCGCAGGGCGCCCACGTCGTGGATCCGTTCGTCCGAGTTGCCGCGGTACCAGGCGATCTCGTCGAGCGGCCCGTAGTGCGGTCCTGCGGTACCGGCGCGGCAGGCGTGCTCCCACTCGGCCTCGGTCGGCAGCCGGTAGCCGTCGGCCGACTCGTCCCACTCGATGTCTTCGCCGCCTTCGCCGTCGGTGTTGATGCGGTAAGAGGGCGCCAACCCCTCCTGCTCGGACAGCGCGTTGCAGAACCGGACCGCGTCCCACCAGGAAACCCCTTCGACCGGCAGCCGTTTCCCGTCGGCGGCGCTGGGCCGCCGGCCGGTGATCGCCGCGTACAACGCCTGGGTGACCGGGAACGCCGCGATGCGACAGGAGGCGACGTCGACCGTCCAACTGCGTTGCGTCCGGCGGTCGGACAGCGTCACCCGTCCCGCCGGAATGTCGATCATCTCGGTGCCTGTGCTGACGTCCATGCGCCGATCATGCCTGATCGGGTTCGGGTTCCCCGGTCACGTAGGCGTACAGGCGGCCCGATGCCGCCAGCATCGCGGTCCCCCGGCCGGTCAGTGCCGCAAGGCGTTGCGCGATGGCCGCGCGCAGCGCGTCGGGGCTGCCCGTCTCGCGCAGTCCGTCGAGGACGGACTGGATCTGGGGCAGGGGGTAGTGGCCCTGCCGGAGGATGCTGACGATGCGGGCGTCGCGTACGTCGATGGGGCCGAACCAGCGGTAGTGGGTGCCCGGTTCGCGCTGCGGGTGCAGCAGGCCCGCGGCTTCCCACACCCGCAGCGCCGAGGTACGCACGCCCAGGCGGGCGGCGACCTCGCCGATCCGCAGGCGCGGTGTGTCGGAGGCCTGCGCGGTGTCGTCCGGGGTCTCGGTGGCGGCTTGTGGGGTCTCCTTCGCGACGGCTTCCAGCGCTTCGCCCGCCGCTTGGAGGGAGCGCCGCTGCTCGTGCAGTTCGACATGGCCCGCGTCGACGAGGGTGAGGGCCAGCGTGAGGTCGTCGGCGTGCAGGGCCCGCATGATCGCTTGGGCGGTGTAAAGGCCGTAGCCCGGCACGAGTGCGCGGTAGGTGAGCAGGGCGCGGCGGTGGCGCGTGTCGAATCTGCGGTATCCGGCGGGGGTGCGCGGGGTGGGCGGCAGGATGCCCGCGTCGGCGTAGTTGCGGATCTGCTGGGTGGAGACTCCGGCCGCCCGCGCCAGGTCGACGGGGCGCAGTGCCGTTTCCGCTCGGCTCATCGATCGACATCTCCTCTGCCTTCCGCACGGCATCCTTCGCGTGGCGTGGACGCATCCCCGAGTTGAAGGTTAGCGCCATGGATTCCCACTGATAGAGGCAATCAGCCTGCAAAAGTCTCAATCAGGACTTCAATGGAACACTTGAAGGCATGGATGCCAGCACTGTCAACGCCGACTCGATCCGCATCAAGGGCGCACGCCTGCACAACCTCAAGAACGTGTCGCTCGCCGTCCCCAAGAACAAGCTCGTCGTCCTGACCGGGCTCTCCGGCTCCGGCAAGTCCACGATCGCGTTCGACACCCTGCACCAGGAGGGCCAGCGGCAGTACTTGGAGTCGCTGGGCCTGGTCACCATGTTCGTCAGCAAGCCGGCGGTCGACTCGATCACCGGACTCTCCCCGTCGATCAGCGTGGACCAGCATCTGACCAACCGCAGCCCCCGCTCGACGGTCGGCACGGTCACCGAGGTCTTCACCTATCTGCGTCTGCTGTGGGCGCGCATCGGCCACCGCCCCTGCCCGGCGTGCGGGCAGGACGTCCCGCCCGCCTATCACGTCGACGGCGACGAGCTCTGGGGCGACGAGCCGCCCGCGGGCGAGTCCACCGACGAAGACAGCGAAGTCCCGGCGCTGCCCTGCCCGCACTGCGGGACAGCCGTCCCCGGCATGGTGATGGGCACCTTCTCCTTCAACAAGCCCGCCGGTGCCTGCGCCACCTGCACCGGCATCGGCACCGTGTTCCAGGCCGACGTGCGCCGCCTGGTCGACGACGGGCTGAGCGTCGCCGCGGGGGCCGTGCTCGGCTGGCTGCCCGTGCTGACCGCGCGCAACGTCCCGGTCCTGCGGGCCGCCGGCGAGCACTACGGCTTCGCCTTCGACGCGGACGTACCCGTACGCGAACTGGGCGACGTACAACGCGACTTGTTGCTCCACGGCGTCGCGAGCGACGCGTTCCGCCGCCACTTCCCGGGCGTCGAGCCACCTGCCACCGTGGCGCGCGGACGATTCGAGGGCGTCGTGACGACGACGCTGCGCCGGTACGCCGAACGCATCGATGACGCCGCCTACCGCGAGAAGGCGGAGAAGTTCCTCGTCAACGACGTCTGCCCGGACTGTGAAGGCACCCGGCTCCGCCCGGAGAGCCGGCGGGTCACCGTCGCCGGTCTGACCATCGTCGACGCGGCGCGGCTGCCGCTCGACGAGCTCGCCGGGTGGATCGGCGAACTGCGCGGCCATGTCACCGACGACGAGGCGTGGCAGGTCACCGAGCCCGTCGTGGACGATCTGCGGGAACGAGTACGGCGTCTGATCGATGTCGGCGTCGGTTATCTGACCCTGGAGCGGGCCACCCCCAGCCTCTCCGCGGGCGAGGCCCAGCGCCTGCGGCTTTCCGCCCTGCTCGGGTCGGGGCTCACCGGGGTGCTGTACGTCCTGGACGAGCCGACGATCGGGCTGCACCCGGCGGACACCGCACGACTGGTCGGCGTCCTGCGCCGGCTGCGTGATCTGGGCAACACGGTCCTGGTCGTCGAGCACGACCTGGACGTGCTGCGGGCGGCCGACCATGTCATCGACGTCGGGCCCGGCGCGGGCCGTGACGGTGGGCGCATCGTCGCCGCGGGGTCGCCGCAGGAGGTGGCGGCGACCCCCGGGTCGATCACCGGCGACTATCTGTCGGGGCGCCTGGCGATGCCGCTGCCCTCGGGCCGTCGGCCGGTCAACGGCAAGGAGTTGGTGATCCGCGGGGCGCGGGCGCACAACCTCAGGAACGTCACCGCGCGGCTGCCGCTGGGGCGGCTGATCGCGGTGAGCGGCCCTTCCGGATCGGGCAAGTCGTCGCTGGTGCTCGACATCCTGGGCCGTGCGGCGCGGCAGCGTTTCCACGGTGCGAGCGAGGCACCGGGCGCGCACGACGGGATCGAGGGCTGGGAGCACATCGACAAGGTCGTCACCATCGACCAGCAGGCGATCAGCCGGATGCCGCGGTCGAACGCGGCGACGTACTCGGACGCGTTCACGCCGATCCGTGAGGCGTTCGCCGCGAGCGCCGATGCGCGGCAACGGGGGCTGACCGCAGGGCATTTCTCGTTCAATGTGGCGGGTGGCCGGTGCGAGCGCTGTGCGGGTGCGGGAGTGCTCACGGTGCAGATGCATTTCCTGCCCGACGTGGAGGTGCGCTGTCCGGCCTGCCGGGGCCGCCGCTTCCGGGCCGAGGTGCTCGGTGCGCGTTACGGCGGTCATGACATCGCGCAGGTGCTCGAGATGACCGTCGACGAGGCGCTCTCCGTCTTCGAGGCCGTGCCCGGCGCGGCCACGCGGCTCCAGCGGATGTCCGACGTGGGCCTCGGCTATCTGCAGCTGGGCCAGCCCGCGACGACCCTGTCCGGCGGCGAGGCCCAACGCGTCAAGCTCGCCAAGGAGTTGGGACGCCGCGCCACGGGCCGCACGCTGTATCTCCTGGACGAGCCGAGCACGGGCCTGCACGCCGCCGACACGGCACGGCTGCTCGGCGTGCTGCAGCGGCTCGTCGACGCCGGGAACAGCGTCATCACCATCGAGCACAACCTCGACGTCATCCGCGCCGCCGACTGGGTCGTCGACCTGGGTCCGGAGGGCGGCGCGGCGGGCGGCGAGATCGTGGCCGAGGGCACCCCGAAGGAGCTCACGCGGGTGAGCGCGTCACGGACGGGGGCGTTCCTGGACGGGGTGTGAGGGGCTGCGCGGGGTGACCGGTACCGCGGTGGCGCTGAACGAGGGAGCGCGGTCGGCGCTCGGCGCCCTGGATATCTTCCCCTGATGGCGCGCGACGTGCGCGTGGTACGTCACGGTGAACGCCGAGACCGTCACCCGGACGCGCGGCAGCGGCGCCCGCCCCGCGGCGGCGTCTCGCCGTAACGTCCCCTTCGCCCCGATTGCCCTCTCGCCAGGCGAAGGAGAGTTCTTACGTGCGTGCCCGTCTCATGGCCGCTTTCCCCGTCCGTTCCGCCCTCCCCCGACTCGTCGCCCTCTTCCTCCTCCCCCTGCTGACCACGCTGAGCACCGCCCTGCTCGCCCCGGCGCACGCCCACGCGGATGTCCGGGTGACGCAGGCGGTGTCCGTCAGCACACTGCTGGCCCCGCCTCCGGCGGCGGACGAACCGTGCACCAGCAAGGACCCCGCGGTCTGCCTCATCCGGCAGATGAGCCCGGAGGAGCGCGAGCAGGCCCGCGAGACCCGGCTCCGCTACCACCAGCTCCTGGACACCATGGAGTTGGTCGCGGACCGCATGCACGAGGAGGGCCGCTCCGACGAGGAGATCGCCCGCGTCCTGGTCGACATGCGCAACCAGGCCAAGGACATCACCCGCGCCGGGATGACCCCCGAGGCGGTGCAGGCCCTGGAGCAGCGGAACATGGAGAAGTACGGCAACCCGCTGGGCCCGACCGCCGACCAGCAGTACGCCAAGTACGGCAGCTGGGCCAAGGTCATCGAGGCGGCCACCCGCACCAGCGCCGCCGTCGACCAGGAACTCGGCATCCCGCCGCGCGGCTGACCTCCATGATCCTGCGGGACTACGACCACCACGGCCGGACGTGGGAGCTGAACCCCCGAACGGGGCTCCTCTCCCCCGCGTCCGGCCGTTGCCATGGCTTCGTCCACGTGGGCGCCGACGCGGCGACGGCGCTGTACGCCGATGCGGAGACCCTGTGGCTTCAGCACGCGGAACACCGCTGGAACTGCGCGACAGTGACGGTCCGTCAGTCGACCAGAGCGGACGGCACCCGCCTCTTCACGGTCGAGGACGCTCACGGCACGGCCCTCGAACTCCCCTACCCCGCACCGGACTCGGGCCCCTTCGACCCGACGTACGACTGGATCGACGCGGAGGCGGACGACTTCTACCTCTGGACGGCGGGCCGCCTCGCGGACGGTGAAGCGACGTCGCACACCACGCTGTTCACTCACTTCCGGGCCGGATTCCTGCCGTCCTGAGCTGACGCTCGGCCCGGCATGGACGGTGCGGGCTTCAGCTGTCGTGCCCGGCGGCCAGGCGCCGCTTGGCGCGGTGGGCGAGCGCGTCGACGATGCGTTGCCATGCCGGTGACGCCTCGGAGATCCGGCAGGAGACCAGTTTCACGTACCCCGGTCGGCTGTCGTCCTGTTCGTGCTTGATCTCCCATGCGTCCAGGTCGTCGATGAGTTGGTCCAGGCGTGGATCGTCCGGATCCCAGTCGACTGATTGATCGCAGGCGAGATACAGGCGCAGTGTCTCGGGGTCGTCGAGGCCGGCGTTCTTGTCCCGGATCCGCTGCGGCATGACGTGCGGGTCCAGTGCCTGCATCAGGATCCACGCGTCGCGCTCGAGCCGCACTCTGCGTTCGCCGACCCCGAGGCCGCGCATCCGGTCCAGGATGGCGACCACCTCGGGGGGCAGGACAAGCCTTTCGCCGCTGTCCAGATCGGTGATCCGGCGGCGGTACTCGGTGAGCTGGTCGATCTTGCGCTGCAGTTCCGCGTCGATGTCGGTGACGGTCGCGGCGAATTCGGCCGGCTGCGCGTGCAGCAGCGCGTCGATACGGGCCAGCGGCACCCCCGCATCGGCGAGGGTCCTGATCCGGATGAGATCCACCACCGCCTGCGCGCTGTAGCGGCGGTAGCCGGAGGCATCTCGCTCGGGCTCGGGCAACAGGCCGACGTGATGGTAGTGGCGAACGGTGCGCACGGTCACTCCGGCGGTCGCCGCGAGCCGGCTGATCGTGAGCACCGTCCTCCTCTGGTCGTCGTGAAGTCTGCCGGCGCCGAGTCTAGGGCCTGTCCGATGGGTCAGGCCGGTCTTCGCGCCGGGTGCCGATTGATCAGGGCCGAGCGGGCCCTGGTGCGTGCAGCTGCAAGGCGGAGGAGGGCGGCAACGCGGAGCGTTGGCAACCGACGACAACGCGGGAGGGGGCACCTCCCTGCTCGAGCGAAGCCGAGAGCTTGGGGGAGTGCGTGCCAGGGGTCGCGACCCCGGCAGGACCCATCGGACAGGCCCTAGGCGCGAGCCGCCCGTTCGATCACGTCGCGGATCGCCTGGACCACGGCATCGGGGCGGTCGAAGCAGAGCCGGTGGTGGGCGGTGTCGGAGAGGATGCGTTGTTCCCCGTGCGAGACCCCGCTCACCAGGGCCGCGTCCATTCTCATGCGGCCGTCATGCATCTCTTGCAACGTCCGCTCCGACGTCAGCGCCCGCTGGCCGGGGTCGGTGCCGACCACGGTCAGAGCGACCACCGGGACATCGGGAAGGTCCGGCCCGGCCCGCAGTTCGGTGGCGAGCTCGGCCAACTTGCCGCGCTCGGCGATGCCTACGCCGGTCCATGCGTCGCTCACCTTGGCGTCGACCAGCGCCTGCCGCACGGACTCCGGGAAGTCCGCAAGCAACTCGGCGTGCATCGCGCGCAGGGCCGGGCGCATCTGGTCCAGTTGCTCGCGACCGGGCGCCATCTGCTCGACCGCGGCCAGAGACGCCTCGGGCGGCATGAAGTCGTCCCAGTCGCGGTGGAAGGCGTCCAACCAGACAAGCCCGGCCACGTCCTGGGGGTACAGCTGCGCGAACCGATGCGCGTAGAAGCCGCCGAGGGAGTGCGGCACCAGAACGTACGGGGCGGCGATGTCCTGGGCGCGCAGCACCTCGCGCAGTTCCGTGGCGACCGCGGCGGCGGTACGCGGCAGCGGGAGGGAGTCGCTATAGCCCGTGCCGCCGCGGTCGTACACCACGGCGGCGGTGAACTGCGAGACCGCCTGCTGGACACCGAGATAGTCCAGGCCCACCGCGCTGGCCCCCGGCAGGAACACCACCGCCGGTCCGCCACTGCCCGACCGGTGCACGAAGATGCGGCGGCCCTCGATCTCCTGGAATCCTCCGACCGGCGGGGCGAGCCGAGCCGAGGAAGTGCTGTTGTTCGTCATGCGACCAGGCTCCAACCCTGACGCAGGGTCAGGGTCAACTCCGTCCGCGCAGCAGTGCGCTCACAGGCGGAACGAGTTGTGGCTGCCGGTCCGTGCTGTTCGAGCACGTACTACGGCCGCATCCGTCCCCATAGTCCACTCGGTACATCTCCTGCGCGCCTCACAGCAGTATGAGTGGCCGTCAGCAAGGGCGGGCGGACTCGGTCCGCCCGGTCGGGGCCGCCCTCACGGCGAGATGGCGCCCAGGAGCGCTCTCGCGCACAGGTCCCGCACTTGTTCCCTGGGGAGTTCCGGTTCCTCGAGCCACTCCAGGCAGACGGCCACCATGAACGCGAGCCAGCCGCGCACGGCCAGGCGGAGGGTGGGCAAGTCGTGTGCGGTGGCCGCCGCTTCGGGGTCCGCGGCCAGGGCCTCAAGGATCTGGTGTTCCTGCGCCGCGAGACTCTCGCGGTAGACCTCGCGCGCGGTCGGGTCGCCCGTCGCCTCGGCCCGGTGGAAGGCGCGGAAGCCCTCCGCGTGCTCCTCCACGTAGGCGAGGAACGTGTCGAGCCCCGTGGTGACCTGCTCGCGGACCGGGATCCCGGGGACCGCGGCCGTCAGCCGCAGCATGCGCCTGCTCTCGCGCTGCACGACGGCGGCGAAGAAGTCGCTCTTGGTCGGGAAGTAGTGGTACAGCAGGCCGCGTGAGACACCGGCGATCTCCGCCACCCTCTCGACCCATACGTCGTCGTACGGATTCTGCGCGAAGAGCCGCGCCCCCGCAGTGAGCAGTTGCTCGCGCCGCTCCTCGGTGCTGAGTCTGCGGCGCGTGCGTTCCTGCGGGTTCGCGGCCATGGGAGCACCTTACTTGACGTGGATTCAATAGGGGGACCAGACTGAAGCGCCTTATTGAATCCGCGTACAACAGGCTCAACGAGCGCGTGGCACAAGGGAGATGGCACTCATGGCGCAGTTGTCTCAGGTGGCGGAGCCGGAGGATGCCCCCATACCGAAGGGGTTCCGCAGTGCCGAGATCGGGTGGCCGCGGCTCGGCGCCATTCCGCATCCGCCGCGCCGTCTGCCCCTGGTCGGCGACGTCCTCGGCGCCAACGTGCGTACGCCCGTGCAGGATTCGATGCGGATCGGGCAGGCGCTGGGACCGATCTTCCGCCGCAAGGCCTTCGGCAAGGAGATCGTCTTCGTCTGGGGTGCCGGGCTCGCGGCCGAGCTGGCCGACGAGTCGCGCTTCGCCAAGCATGTGGGGCTCGGCGTCGCCAATCTGCGGCCGCTCGCCGGGGACGGCCTGTTCACCGCCTACAACCACGAGCCCAACTGGCAGCTGGCACACGACGTTCTCGCGCCGGGGTTCAGCCGTGACGCGATGGCGGGCTACCACCCGCTGATGCTGGACGTCGCCCGGCAGCTGACGGCCCGCTGGGACGAGCGCGAGGCGGCGGGACGGTCCGTGGACGTGCCGGGCGACATGACGAAGCTGACCCTGGAGACCATCTCCCGCACCGGCTTCGGGCACGACTTCGGATCCTTCGAGCGGTCCCGGCCGCATCCGTTCGTGACGGCGATGGTCGGCACGCTCTCCTACGCCCAGCGCCGCAATGTCGTTCCGCCCGCGCTCGCCCCGCTGCTGCTGCGCGGCGCGACGCGGCGCAACACCGCCGACATGGCCTATCTCAACCGCACTGTGGACGACGTCGTCGCGGCGCGGCGTGCCGCGCCCGGCCAGGGCACCGGCGATCTGCTCGACCGGATGCTCGAGGTCGCCCACCCCGAGACCGGCGAGCGTCTCTCCGCCGAGAACATCCGCCGCCAGGTCATCACCTTCCTGGTCGCCGGGCACGAAACGACGTCGGGCGCCCTGTCGTTCGCGCTGCACTACCTCTCGCGCTCCCCCGAGGTCCTGGCCCGCGCACAGGCCGAGGTCGACGCGATCTGGGGTGACGTGGCGGAACCCGCGTACGAGCAGGTCGCCAAGCTCCGCTATCTGCGCCGCGTCCTCGACGAGTCGCTGCGGCTGTGGCCCACCGCCCCAGGCTTCTCACGCCAGGCCCGGCAGGACACGACGCTCGGCGGCACGCATCCGATGCGTGAGGGGGCCTGGGCGCTGGTCCTTGCCACGCTGCTGCACCGCGACCCGGAGGCATGGGGCGAGCGGCCCGAGACCTTCGATCCGGACCGGTTCGCCCCCTCGGCCGTACGGGCCAGGACCGCCCACGTCTTCAAGCCGTTCGGCACCGGCGCCCGGGCCTGCATCGGCCGTCAGTTCGCGCTGCACGAGGCGACGTTGGTCCTCGGTCTGCTGCTACGCCGCTACGACCTGCACCCCGATCCGGGCTACCGGCTGCGGGTCGCCGAGCGTCTGACCCTCATGCCGGACGGGCTCACACTGCGGCTCAGCCGCCGCGCCGGGGCGGCGTAGAACCTCGATTGTCAGACCCATGCGCAAGAGTGGAAGGTCCACCGGTGCCAACCGCCGGCCGGTCCGACCCGCGCCAAGGAGCTCTAGACATGACCACCACGCCGACCCCGGAACTGGCCGCCGCCCAGGCCTGCTTGAGGCTGCTGCACACCGCACGTGCCGCCCTGACGGACCCCGTCCCACCGGCCGCGGCGGCCTCGCTGCTCGCCGGGCCGATGGCGGAGGCCGACGAGGCGCTGCGCCGCGCGGGCCTGACGGGCAATGAGGCCGAGCTGCTCGCCAGGATCTACGACCTCGATCCGCACCCTCCCACGCCGTGCGGTGACGACGGCTCCCCCTCCCCCGGGTCCGCCGTCCCCGGGTCCGCCGTCCCCGGGTCCGCCGTCTCCAGCTCGGCTTCCACTTGACCCCGTCAGCTCGGCTTCCACTTGAACTTGTCGCCGCCCACCCAGTGCACGACCTCCGGATCATCCGCGTCGTGCACGACGATGCCCGCCCGGGCGGCGACCTCCAGGACTTCGGTGAGCCCGGTGGCCTCGCCGACCACCTCGCCGTCGATCTCCACGATGCGGAAGGGGGGCCGGCCGGGATTGATGCCAAGGACCGTGATCCGAGGATGGGCCACATGGAGGTTCGCGCTTTCGGTCATGCCTGGAGACTGCCACGCTCCGGCCCGGTCATGACCTGCTCGTTCGGCCGCTCGGGCTACGCGCCGGTGGGCTCGGGCCGTCCGATCAGCCGCTCGGCCGCCGAGCGCGCCGAGGCGAGCGCTCCCTTGCGGTCCGCGCCGCGCTGACCCAGGACGACCCGGGTGCTCAGGCCGTCGAGCAGCGCGAGGAGTTCACCGGCACGGCCCGCGGCGTCGTCCACCGTGAGGGCGCCCCGGTCCGCGCCCTGGGTGAGCAGCGCCTCCAGGTCCTGCTGCCAGCCGTGGTCCAGTTCGTCCTGGGCCGTGCGGAGCGGTTCGTTCGCACCGGCGCGCGCCCACAGCTCGATCCACAGCATCCAGCGGGGGTCGCGCGGCCCCGCCGGCAGGTACATCCGCAGGAAGCGGTCAAGTTTGCGGGCCGGTGCCGTCCGGCCCTCGATGAGCGCCCGGCGCTCCTCGGCCAGCGCGGCCTCGCTCCAGCGCAGCGCCTCCAGGAGCAGGCGGTCCTTGCTGCCGAAGTAGTACAGGATGTGCCCGCCGCTGGTGCCCAGACGGTCGGCCAGGGCGGACATGGTGAGCGCCGCGAGGCCGTTCTCGGCGATCGCCGTCATCGCCTCCTCGAGCATCCGGTCCCGCGCGACCTGCCCGTCCCGCCGTCGTGCCACGCCTGCTCCCGTTCCGGTTCCCGCGTCCCGCTCCACGTCCTCGAGCCTATCCGGGCCCCTCCTCATCGATTTCGCGCAGGGTCTTGACGTCTCCCTGACCCGTGCCTCATTTTGAATGCCATTCAAAGTTATAGAACGGCATTCAAAGTCTGGATGCCGGAAAGTGAGGTGCCCGCATGGCTAGACAGGCCACGGGAGTCACGAGCGACGAGGTGTTCCGCGTCGAGACCCACGGCATCGATCCGATCCCCGACGCCGACCGGCACGGCAGCGCCAAGGATCTGTTCTGGCTCTGGTTCGGCTCCAATCTGACCTTCACCTACGTCATCAACGGCGCCCTCGCCGTCAGCTTCGGCCTCAGCTTCTGGCAGGCCACCGCCGTCGTCGTGATCGGCGGCCTCGCGTTCTTCGCCATCAGCGCGGCGGGCCTCAGCGGCATCCGCACCGGCACCGCGACCCTGGTCATCTCCCGGGCCGCCTTGGGTGTCCTCGGGAACTGGCCCGCAGGGCTGCTCAACTGGGTCGTCTCCATCGGCTACACCATCGTCAACACCGTGGTCGGCACGCTCGCCCTGGAGGCCCTGTTCACCGATCTGGGCTGGACGGGCGGCGGGGACACGGCGCGGGGGCTCGCGCTCGCGGTGACCCTCGTGATGACCTTCGCGGTGGCCATGTGGGGGCACGCGACCGTGCAGCTCGCCGAGCGCTGGATGGCGTACGTCCTGGCCGCCGGATTCGGGGTGCTGCTGCTCTTCGTGCTGCCCGACGCCGACTTCGGCGCCGCATCGGGCGGCGGCGCGGGCTTCTCCGGATGGACCTGGGCGTTCGTCGTCATGCTGGCCGGGCCGTTCTCGTATCTGCCGATGCCCGCCGACTACACCCGCTATCTGCCGCGGGACACCTCGCTGCGCTCCATCACCGTCACCGGAGCGCTCGGCGGTCTCGTCTCCTCCGTCGCGCTCGGTGTAGCGGGCGTCGCGGCCGCCACGCAGGCCGACATGACGGACGCGGTCGCGGGGGTGGAGAAGCTGCTTCCGGGCTGGTTCCAGCCGGTGTTCCTGCTGCTCGTGCTCGGCGGCTCGGTCACCAACTCGATCCTCACGCTGTACTCCTCCAGCCTCAACCTGCAGGTCCTCGGCATCCCGTGGAGCCGCGCGAAGGCCATCGTCATCAGCGTCGTCGTCACGGCGCTCGGCTCGCTCGGCGCGCTCTTCCTGACCGACTTCACCGAGTCGCTGCTCAGCTTCCTCTCCCTGCTGATCATCGTGTTCGCGCCGTGGGGCGGGGTGTTCCTCGCCGACATGCTGTTGCGGCGCTGCCACTACGACACGGACGCGCTGCACACCACCGGCCGCGACGGGGCGTACTGGTACCGGGCCGGATTCCACCCCGCCGGGATGGCCGCCCTCGTCGCCGGTATGGCCTTCGCCGCGCTGACCTGCGACTCGGAGCTGTGGACCGGCCCCCTGGTCGCACCGCTCGGCGGCGGCGACCTCACGCTCCTCGGCTCGGTGGTCGCCGGGCTCGTGTACTGGGCGCTCGCCCGCCGCAGCGTCCCCGCCG
>NZ_SRIC01000170.1 GCF_004684775.1 Streptomyces sp. MZ04 | reverse complement strand
GCGCCGCCCGCGCCGAACACCCCCGCCGCGCCGCCCGCGCAGGGCAGCCGCATCCTCACCGGCGAGATCGAGCGGCCCCGCGTCGGCCCCATGCGTGACATCGCCGCCACCATCCAGCCCGAGCAGGACGACCTCGTACGCGGTGAACTCGCCGCCTCCGTCTGTGTCCAGGGCGCCCCCGGCACCGGAAAGACGGCCGTCGGCCTGCACCGTGCCGCGTATCTCCTCTACACCTACCCCCAGCGCGTGCAGCGCGCCGGACTCCTCATCCTCGGCCCCAACCGCACCTTCCTCCGCTATATCGCCGAGGTGCTCCCGTCTCTCGGCGAGACCGGCGTACGGCAGTCCACCGTCGAGGACGAGATCGCCCGCCCCACCGCCCCCGTGCGCGCCCGCGACAGCGAGGCCGCGGCCCGCGTCAAGCACGACGCCCGGATGGCCGCCGTACTGCGAAGGGCCCTCTACGAGCGCGTCGCGCCGCCCGCCAACTCCCTTGCCGTACCCGAAGGTTCGTACACCTGGCGGGTCCCGCTCGACGAGCTGGAGCGGATCATCGAGGACGTGCGTGCGGAGGAGCCCCCGTACGCCGTCGGCCGTGAGCGTGTTCGTACCCGCGCCGTCCGGCACATCCAGCTCCAGGCCGAGCGGCGCGCCGGCGCCGTGAACAACGCCTGGCTGCAGAAGATCTCCCGGGCCCGCCCCGTATCGGCCTTCGTCGACGCTGCCTGGCCGAGGACGCGGCCCGAAGAGGTGCTCGCCGCCCTGCTCGCCGACCCGGAAGCGCTCGCCGCCGCGGCCGACGGCGTCCTCACGGCCGAGGAGCAGCAGGCGATCGGCTGGGGCAAGGCGCCGCGCTCGTACAAGTCGGCGAAGTGGTCCGGCGCCGATCTCGTCCTGCTCGACGAGCTCGCGGGGCTCATCGAACGGCCCGAGGGGTACGGCCACATCGTCGTCGACGAGGCGCAGGACCTCTCCCCGATGGAGGCCCGCGCCATCGCCCGCCGCGCCGGCTTCGGCTCGCTCACGGTCCTCGGCGACCTCGCGCAGGGCACGACCCCCTGGGCCGCCCGCGACTGGCCCGGACTCCTCGCCCATCTGGGGAAGCCGGATGCTGCCGTCGCCCCGCTGACCACCGGCTTCCGCGTCCCGAAGGCGGTCGTGGGCCTCGCCAACCGTGTCCTCGCCACCCTCGACGTCGACGTTCCGCCCGCCCGATCCCTGCGCCGCGACGGTGAGTTGAGGATTCAGGAGGTGAGCGACGTGGGTGCGGCCGCCGTCGACGCGGTGCGTGCCGCGCTGACCCGTGAGGGTTCCGTCGGCGTCATCGCCGCCGACGCCGACACCCCCGGCCTCCGCGAGGCCCTCACCGCCGCGGGCATCGAGAGCGCGGGCCCGGACGAGCTGGGCGCCCGCGTGACGGTGCTGCCCGCGTCCGTCGCGAAGGGGCTTGAGTACGACCATGTGGTCGCCGTCGAACCCGCGGCCATCGCGGAGGCGGAGAGCCGCGGGCCCAGTCGCCTGTACGTCGTCCTGACCAGGGCGGTGTCCCGGCTCGACGTGCTGCACAGCCGGGGGCTGCCGTGGGAGGGGCGGGACTGAGCGCAGCAGCCGCTGACGGAGTGCATGCCGTTGCGGTTATATAGCTCGCGGCGTATGTTCGAGATATGCCCATACCGTTCGACGTCCTCGCCGAGCCGAGCCGCCGGAAGATCCTCGATCTGCTCCTGGAGCGCCCCCACCTGGTGGGTGAGCTCACCGAGCGGCTCGGCATCAGCCAGCCCGGCACGTCCAAGCATCTGCGGGTGCTGCGCGACGCCGGGCTCGTGCGGGTGCGGCAGGACGCGCAGCGCCGCTGGTACGAGCTGCGGCCCGAGCCTCTCGAAGAGCTCGACGCGTGGCTCGCGCACTACCGGCACCTCTGGTCCGGCAGTCTCGACGCCCTCGAACGGCACCTCGACGTGATGGACGGTGAGTCCTGATGACCATGGACGGTGACTCCTCATGAACCCGCACTCCGACACCCTCGGCCCCGCCGACGACGGCCGGCACAGCGTCCTGCGGATGGAGCGGCGCCTCGCGCATCCGCCCGCCAAGGTGTGGGCCGCGATCACTCAACCCGCGCACCTGGCCAACTGGTTCCCCTCCGAGGTGACCCTGGAGCTGAAGCCGGGCGGCGCGATGGGGTTCCACTTCCCCGGCGACGAGGGCCCCGGCATGACCGGCGAGGTCACCGACGCCGAGGAGCCCCGCCTCTTCGCCTTCAGCTGGGGCGACGACCATCTGCGCTGGGAGATCGCCCCCGACGGCCCCGACGGACAGGGCTCGCTCCTCACGCTCGAGCACACCTTCGGCGACCGTTTCGGCGCCGCGAGCTTCGCCTCCGGCTGGCACCTGTGCCTCTCGGCGCTCGGCCAGTTCCTCGACGGCGGCCCCGCCGAGGTGAGCCAGGACGCGGGGGAGCTGCACGAGGCGTATCTGGAGCAGTTCGACCTCGGTCGCGGCGAGGTGACCGGCGACGGCATCCGCTTCGAGCGGCAGCTGGTCCGGTTCGCGAACAAGGTGTGGGCCGAACTGTGCGCGGGGGAGGAGCCGTTGGAGGGCGACACCGCGCCCGACGGTTTCCTCGCGGACGGCATCTCGGCCGGTCCGGTCACCTCGGTGTGGGCGCCGACGTCACTCACGTACGCCGTGCATCCCAAGGGCGAGGTGCGGTGGGAGTTCGTCGAGGGCACGGGGCACGGGGCCCGGCTCGTCCTCACGCAGACGGGCGTCATGGACGACGCGGAAGCGGTGCTGGCGGCCTGGCACGCGCGGCTCGAGCGGCTGGCGGGGCAGTTGCTGGAGAGCTGACCCGCAGCGGCGAATCAGCGGCGAATCAGCGGCGAATCAGCGGCGAAGCAGCGGCAAAGCAGCGGCGAAGCAGCGGTGAAGAGGCCGGTCAGTCGTCCAGCACCGCCTCCATGACCGACTTCGCGATCGGCCCCCCAAGCCGCCCGCCCGCGATCTCCGACCGCGGGATGTCCATGTCCTTGGGGTCCACGAACACCGCGACCGCGACCGGCGAAGAGCCATCGTCCAGCTTGGCGTAGGAGATGAACCAGGCGTACGGGCGCTCGTCGTTGACGTTCGAGCCGTGCTGGGCGGTGCCGGTCTTGCCGCCGACGGTGACGCCGTCGATCTGGGCCTTGTTCGCCGTGCCCTCCTCGACGGTGTGCTCCATCATCTCCTGTACCTTCCCCGCGGTGTCCTCGGAGACGGCCTGGCTGAGCTCCTCGGGCTTGCCCTTCTCGATCGTCGAGAGGTCGGGGCCGCGCAGCTCCTCGACCATGTACGGCTTCATCACCTTGCCGTCGTTGGCGAGCCCCGCCGCGACCATCGCCATCTGCAGCGGCGTACTGGTGAGAGAGCCCTGGCCCATCCCGGTCAGCGCGGTCTGCGGCTTGTCGAGGTCCTCCGGGTAGCTGCTCGCCGAGGAGCGGACCGGGATGAACTGCTGCTCGTTGAAGCCGAACTTCTCCGCCGTCTCGCGCATGTCGTCGTCGCCGACCTTCAGTGCGGTGTCGAGGAAGACGTTGTTGCACGACCACTGCATGCCGACCTTCAGGGACGCCTTGTCGCAGGGCGCGCCCGGCACGTCGTTGCCGATCGTGGTGGAGCTGAGCGGCAGCTTGTAGGGGGCCTTGGCGCCGGTCGGCTTGTCGATGTCGTCGACCACGCCGTGCTCCAGGGCGGCGGCCGCGGTGAGCACCTTGAAGGTGGAGCCCGGCGGATAGATCTCGCGCAGCGCCCGGTTGGACAGCGGCTGGTCCTTGTTCTTCCTGAGCCGGGTGAACTCCTTGCCCTCCTTCGCCGAGATCCCGGCGAAGGAGGACGGGTCGTACGAAGGAGTGCTTGCCATCGCGAGCACCTTGCCGGAGCGCGGGTCGAGCGCGACCACCGCGCCGCGCGCGTCGAGGTCCACCAGGCCCTGGTAGGCGGCCTGTTGGGCCTTCGGGTCGATGGTGGTGATGACGTCGCCGCCGCGCCGCTTCTCGCCGGTCAGCATGTCCAGGGTGCGGCGGATGAAGAGCCGGTCGTCGTCACCGCTCAGTACGCCGTTGTGCACGCCCTCGAGGAACGTCGAGCCCTGGGCCTGCGAGAAGTAGCCGGTGACCGGGGCGTACATGGGGCCTTCCTTGAAGACCCGCTGGTACTTGAAGTCCGTCCCGCCGACTTCCTTGGACCCGGTGATGGGCTTCCCGCCGACGATGATGTCGCCGCGCGGGTGCGAGAAGGCCTCGATCTGGACGCGGCGGTTCTTCTCGTGGCTGGAGAGCTTGTCGCTCTCGGCGAACTGGATCCACGTAGCGCGCAGCAGCAGGGCGAGCGTGAGCACGCCGCAGAAGACGGCTATGTGACGCAGCGGCTTGTTCATGCGGTCCCCCCAAGACCCGTGACACCAGGACGTGATGGACGTGATGGACGTGATGGACGTGATGGACGTGATGCCGATCCATCATGTGCACGGGGCCATCATGTTGCACGGGTTCACGGTTCTTTCCGCCGTTGTTTCCGAACAGTCACACGACAGGCTCCCCCCGAAGCACCTCGATCACGCTCGCGTAGCTGTCGGATCCGTGCCCCGCGGCGCGGGCCCGCTCCATGGTGGCCTTGAGGAGTTCGGGCAGCGCGTTGTCGATGCCGCGGTCGGCCGCCGCGTGGATGAGGTGGTCGATCGTCGCGATCTGTACGTCGACGGTGGCGTCGTCGCCCGGATAGTGCCCGGCGTCGACCTGGGGCGCGTACGTGGTGAGGAAGCCGGCGACGGCGTGCGTGAGCCAGCGGATGGCGACGGGGGTGAAGTCGGTGGCCTCGGTGTCCTTGCCGAGCAGGGCCGTGCCGTGCAGCCAGCCGGTGAACGTGGCCCACATCAGGCCGAGCAGCGCGACGTCGTAGAGGGAGGCGCGGCCCGGTTCCTCGCCGAGGTACAGCGGGTCGCCGAGGGCGGCGAGCGCCGGGCGGTGCGCCTCGAAGACGTCGCCCGAACCGCTGTACAGGAACATCATCTCCGGGCTCCCGACCCCGGGCGGCGTCGTCATGATCGCCCCGTCGAGATAGCCGAGGTCCAGCGAACCCGCCCACGCCGCCGCCTCGTCGGCCTGCTCGGGGGAGCCGGACGTGAGGTTGACCAGGGCCTTGCCCGCGAGGCCTCCGGCGGCGGCGACCGGGGCGACGACGGCGTGCAGCGCGTCGTGGTCCAGGACGCAGGCGACGATCAACGGGCTGGCGGCGATGGCCTCTTGCGGGTTCGCGGCGAGCCGCGCGCCCCGGTCGACGAGGGCCGCCGCCTTGCCGGGGGAGCGGTTCCAGACGGTGGTGGGATGCCCGGCGTCCAGGAGGGTGGCGGCGAGCGCCGAGCCCATGTTGCCGAGGCCGATGATGGTGACGGGGGTCTTCTGTGCGGGGGTGGTGTTCTCTGTGCTCGTGGCGTTGATCTCTGTGCTCATGCGGACCACGCTCGCAGCGCGCGACAACACCGGACAGTGACAGGGATGACGCCGACCACCAAATTCCCGCCACGCACCCGATGTCGCCACGCACCCGATGCCGGGACGCACCCGATGCCGGGACGCACCCGATGTCGGGACGCACCCGATGTCGGGACGCACCCGATGTCGGGACGCACCCGATGTCAGACCCGCGTCCTACCCTCACCCCATGAGCGCTGGTTCCGTCGCGTTGGTCGTGACCGAGGAGATAGCGATCCCCTCGTGGGATCTGTACGAACTGAGCATCCCCTGCACGGTGTTCGGGAAGCCCCAGCCGGATCTCTCGGACCACTGGTACGACTTCCGGCTGTGCAGCGCGTATGAGGGCGGGGGTGCCGGGGGCGCCGGAGACACCGGCCTTTCGCTGCGTACGCCGTACGGACTCGACGACCTGGCCGGCGCGGACACCGTCATCGTGACGTCGGTGCCGGACGCCTGCGTCGACGACGGTGAACCGCTGCCGCCGGGCCTTGCCCCCGCCCTGCGCCGCGCGTACGAGGCGGGCGCCCGGATGGTCTCCCTGTGCACCGGCGCCTTCGCGCTCGCGGAGGCGGGCCTGCTCGACGGCCGCAGGGCCACCGCGCACTGGATGCACACGGCCCAACTGGCCGAGCGCTACCCGAAGGTGGAGGTCGACGATTCCGTCCTCTATGTGGACGACGGTTCCATCCTCACCAGCGCGGGAGTGAGCGCGGGCCTCGACCTGTGCCTGCACCTGGTCCGCCGCGACCTCGGCGCGCACGTCGCCAACCAGCTGGCCCGGCGGATGGTGGTGCCCGCCCACCGCCCCGGCGGCCAGGCCCAGTTCATCGACCTCTCGGTGCCCGCGACGGACGACGAGGGCCTTGCGCCCGTACTGGAATGGGCCCGCGCCCGCCTGGACCGCCCCCTGACCGTCGACGACCTGGCCCGGCACGCGGCCATGAGCCCGCGCACGCTGTACCGCCGCCTCCAGGCGGCCACCGGCACGACCCCGCTCCAGTGGCTGCTCAACCAGCGCCTCGCGCGCGCCCAGAGCCTCCTGGAGTCGACGGACCTGCCGATCGAGCGCATCGGCGTACTCAGCGGCCTGGGAACGGCGAACAACCTCCGCCACCACTTCCTCAAGCAGGTGGGCGTGTCACCGGGGGACTACCGGCGGGCCTTCCCCCGTATGACAGCGGGCCCCGGTCAGGTGACAGCGGGCACCGGTCAGGTGACAGCGGGCACCGGTCAGGCGCCGACGTAGGCCGCGAGGTGCTCGCCCGTGAGCGTGGACCGGTCGGCGACCAGTTCGCCCGGCGTCCCCTCGAAGACGATCTTGCCGCCGTCGTGTCCCGCGCCGGGCCCGAGGTCGATGATCCAGTCGGCGTGCGCCATGACCGCCTGGTGGTGCTCGATGACGATGACCGACTTGCCGGCTTCCACGAGCCGGTCGAGCAGGCCGAGCAGCTGCTCGACATCGGCGAGGTGCAGGCCCGTCGTCGGCTCGTCGAGGACGTACACGCCGCCCTTGTCGCCCATGTGCGTGGCCAGCTTGAGCCGCTGCCGCTCGCCGCCGGACAGCGTGGTGAGCGGCTGGCCGAGGCTGAGGTAGCCGAGGCCGACGTCGGCGAGGCGGTCGAGGATCTTGTGCGCGGCCGGTGTGCGTGCGTCGCCCGAGCCGAAGAACTCCTCGGCCTCGGCCACCGACATCGCGAGCACCTCGCTGATGTCCTTGCCGCCGAAGGTGTACTCAAGAACCTCGGCCTGGAACCGCTTCCCGTCGCAGTCCTCGCAGGTGGACTCGACGCCCGCCATCATCCCCAGGTCGGTGTAGATGACGCCGGCGCCGTTGCAGGCGGGGCAGGCGCCCTCGGAGTTGGCGCTGAACAACGCCGGCTTCACGTCGTTGGCCTTGGCGAACGCCTTGCGGATCGGGTCGAGCAGTCCGGTGTACGTCGCCGGGTTGCTGCGCCGCGATCCCTTGATCGGCGCCTGGTCGACCGACACCACGCCCGCGTCGGCGGGGACGGAGCCGTGGATGAGCGAGCTCTTGCCGGATCCGGCGACGCCGGTGACGACGCACAGCACCCCGAGCGGCACGTCGACGTCCACGTCCCGCAGGTTGTTGCGGGTGGCGCCGCGGATCTCCAGGGTGCCGGTGGACTCGCGCACCGTCGCCTTGAGCTTGGCCCGGTCGTCGAGATGCCGTCCGGTGACGGTGTCACTGGCCCGCAGCTCCTCGATGCTGCCCTCGAAGCAGACGGTGCCGCCCGCCGAACCCGCGCCCGGACCGAGGTCCACGACATGGTCGGCGATGGCGATCGCCTCCGGCTTGTGCTCCACGACGAGCACCGTGTTGCCCTTGTCCCGCAGCTGAAGCAGCAGGTCGTTCATGCGCTGGATGTCATGGGGGTGCAGGCCGATGGTGGGCTCGTCGAAGACGTACGTGACATCGGTGAGCGAGGAGCCGAGGTGGCGGATCATCTTGACGCGCTGGGCCTCGCCGCCCGACAGCGTGCCGGCGGGCCGGTCGAGCGCGAGGTAGCCGAGGCCGATCCGCACGAACGAGTCGAGGGTGTGCTGCAGCGCGGTGAGCAGCGGCGCGACAGTGGGGTATCCCCTGCTCGAAGAGCTTGGGGAAGGCTCTTTCAGGCCCCGGACCCACTCGGCCAGATCCCGGATCTCCATCGCACAGGCGTCGGCGATGCTGATCCGCTTGATCTTCGAGGACCTGGCCCCCTCGCTGAGCCGCGTCCCGTCGCACTCGGGGCAGACGGTGAAGGTGACGGCCCGCTCCACGAACGCCCGGATGTGCGGCTGCATCGCCTCCTTGTCCTTGGACAGGAACGACTTCTGGATCTTGGGGATCAGCCCCTCGTAGGTCAGGTTGACGCCGTTGACCTTGACCTTCATCGGCTCCCCGTAGAGGAAGTCCCGCAGCTCCTTCTTGGTGTACTTCCGGATCGGCTTGTCCGGGTCGACGAGGCCGGACTGGGCGTAGACCTGCACGGTCCACTGGCTGTCCGACTTCCAGCCCGGGATGGTGAACGCGCCTTCGGAGAGCGACTTGGAGTCGTCGTAGAGCTGGGTGAGATCGATGTCGGAGACCGAGCCACGGCCCTCGCAGCGCGTACACATGCCGCCGGTGCGGTTGAAGGTCGCCTTCACGGTCTTGGTCTTGGCGGCACCGCGTTCGACGGTGATGCCGCCGCTCGCCCTGACCGAAGCGGTGTTGAAGGAGTAGGCGCTGGGCGGGCCGATGTGCGGCTTGCCGAGCCGGCTGAAGAGGATCCGCAGCATCGCGTTGGCGTCGGTGGCGGTGCCGACGGTGGAGCGCGGGTCGGCGCCCATCCGCTGCTGGTCGACGGTGATCGCGGTGGTGAGGCCGTCGAGCACGTCGACCTCGGGCCGCGCCAGGGTCGGCATGAAGCCCTGCAGGAAGGCGCTGTACGTCTCGTTGATCATCCGCTGCGACTCGGCGGCGATCGTGTTGAACACCAGCGAGCTCTTGCCCGAGCCGGAGACGCCGGTGAACACCGTGAGGCGCCGCTTCGGGATCTCGATGCTGACGTCCTTGAGGTTGTTCACGCGGGCGCCGTGCACACGGATCAGGTCGTGGCTGTCGGCGGCGTGCGGCGCGGGCGGCTGCGTGCCCTTCCTCTTGGCCGTACTCATCGCGTCTCCATCCGTCGTGCGGGCCGCCTGCGCGGTCTCCGTCGCCTGCCTCACGGTAGGCCGGGCGCGGGGGCCCGCGCTTCTCGAATCCTGATCTGTCCGGCTGCTGATCTTTGCGGCATCTCTGCGGCATCTCTGCGGCATCTCTCCGTCATCTCTCCGGCGTCCGACGTGGCCTGGCACACTTTTGCAAGCATGTGCTTGCAATAGTTAGCAAGGGCAGTGCAGTATCGGCGTATGGCATCACTCAACGTCGGCAATCTCGGTGAGTACCTGCGTGAGCAGCGGCGCAACGCGCAGCTGTCGCTGCGGCAGCTCGCCGACGCCGCCGGGGTGTCCAATCCGTATCTGAGCCAGATCGAGCGCGGCCTGCGCAAGCCGAGCGCCGAAGTCCTTCAACAGGTGGCCAAGGCGCTGCGGATCTCCGCCGAGACGCTGTACGTCCGGGCCGGGATCCTCGACGAGAAGGAGCGGGACGAGCTGGAGACGCGCGCCGTCATCCTCGCCGACCCGTCCATCAACGAGCGGCAGAAGCAAGTGCTGTTGCAGATCTACGAGTCGTTCCGCAAGGAGAACGGCTTCGAGGTCTCGTCGTACGCCGATGACGCCTCGTACGCGGATGACGCGTTGTACGCGGATGACGCGTTGTACGCGGAAGAAGCGCCGCACGCGGAAGAAGCGCCGCACGCGGAAGAAGCGGAAGGAACGGACGCCACCGCTGACGGCCCCCGCACGGCCGACGGCAGTGATGCCAGCCCCAAGGACCACCCCTCAAGCTGAAGAGATTCCGGGAGGACCATCGCCATGGCCATCAAGGACGACCTGTACAAGACCCTCAGCAACCCCACCCCCGCCTACTTCGCCGCGGGTACCGCCGACCTGGCGTACCAGCAGGCCAAGAAGGTTCCGGGCCTGGTCGAGCAGCTGATCGCCGAGGCGCCGGCCCGTTTCGACGCCGTGCGCAACACCGACACCAAGGCCGTCCAGGACAAGGCCGCCGCCCGCGCCAAGGAGGCGCAGGAGACGATCCAGGCCAAGGTCACCGAGTTCATCGGCACCCTCGACACCGACCTGAAGAAGCTCGGTGAGAGCGCTCAGGACCTGGCGCTGCGCTCGGTCGGCGTGGCCGCCGAGTACGCGGTCAAGGCGCGGGAGAAGTACGAGGAGGTCGCCGAGCACGGTGAGCAGGCCGTGAAGACCTGGCGCGGCGAGGCCGCCGAGGAGATCTCGGAACTGGCCGAGGCCGTCGAGCCGGACGCCGAGCCGGCCGCTTCGGAGTCTTCGGAGTCGAAGCCCGCCGATGCGCAGGGCGCCGCCCCGGCGAAGAAGCCGGTGGCGAAGAAGACCACGGCCAAGAAGACGACGGCGAAGAAGACCGCGCCGTCGGCCAAGTAGGACCGGAGGGTCGGGCACTCTCGGAGTGCCCGACCCGTTCTGCGGGTAGCGGGTACGGTGGCCGCGTACTCAAGAGCCGAGACTGGTGGTGGACGTTGTGCTGATGCAGGGCTTCGCAAACTTCATGTGGCTGCTGTCGTTGGCCCTGATCGTCTTCAGCGGCTTCGCACTCATCGACGCGGCCGTCCGGCGCGAGGACGCCTACCGCGCGGCGGACAAGAAGACCAAGCCGTTCTGGCTGATCATCCTCGGGCTCGCCTTCATCGTGAACCTGATCTTCAACATCCTGTCGTTCCTGCCGATCATCGGCCTCGTCGCGACCATCGTCTACATGGTCGACGTGCGGCCCGCCCTGCGGCAGATCACCGGCGGAGGCCGCGGCGGTGGCCGCCGCGGCTCCAGCAGTGACGGGCCGTACGGGCCCTACAACGGCGGCCGGTAGCCACCGGCGCGTCCGCGGCCAAGCGGACCGTGCCCCGTAAGGGGCGCGGGGCTGTATCGATCTGCGGCTCCGCCGCGGGGCGCGACCAGCACCCACCGGCCCGCGGATCCATCACCGCAATTCCAGCGGAGCGCTCAGCGGTCCCGGTCGAGCAGCAGCACAGCCACGTCGTCCGTCAGGTCGCCGCCGTTGAGGTCGCGGACCTCGTTGACCGCGGCCTCCAGGAGCTCGTCGCCCCGCAGCCCCGCCGCGATCTTGCGGCGGACCATCTCCACCATGCCCTCCTGGCCGAGGCGCTCCTTGCCCTCGCCGATGCGGCCCTCGATCAGGCCGTCCGTGTAGAGCATCAGGCTCCACTTGCCGCCCAGCTCCACCTGGCGGCGCGGCCAGCGGGCGTTCGGCAGCAGGCCGAGCGCGGGGCCGCTGTTCTCGTACGGAAGCAGCTCCGCGAGGCGCCCGTCGCGCACGATCAGCGGGGACGGGTGTCCTGCCAGGCAGAGTCCGGCCCGGCGGCCGTCAGGGGCGATGTCGACCGTGCAGAGCGTCGCGAAGATCTCGTCGTCGGCGCGCTCGTGCTCCAGGACCTTCTGCAGGGTGGAGAGCAGCTCGTCGCCGCACAGGCCCGCGAAGGTCAGGGTCCGCCAGGCGATGCGCAGCTCGACGCCGAGCGCGGCCTCGTCGGGGCCGTGGCCGCAGACGTCGCCGATCATGACGTGCACCGAGCCGTCGGGGGTGCGCACCGTGTCGTAGAAGTCGCCGCCGAGCAGCGCCCTCGAGCGCCCGGGGCGGTAGCGGGCCGCGAACCGCAGCGGTGAGCCGTCGAGCAGCGGCGTGGGCAGCAGGCCGCGCTCCAGACGGGCGTTCTCCTGGGCCCGCAGGCGCGACTCCGTCAGCTGGCGCTGGGCGGCGTCGGCGCGCTTGCGCTCCACGGCGTACCGGATGGCGCGGCTGAGCAGCCGCCCGTCCAGCTCGTCCCGGAAGAGATAGTCCTGGGCGCCCACGCGCACCGCTTCGGCGCCGGTCTCGGAGTCGCCGTTCGCGGTGAGCGCGAGGACGGCGTGCCGGGGCGCGAGGCGCAGCACGTGCTTGAGCATGGCGAGCTCGTCCTCGTCGTCCTCGGAGGCGCCTGCCCCCGTCAGGGCGAGGTCGAGCAGGATGCAGTGCACGTCGTCGGTGAGCAGCCGCTCGGCCTCGGTGAGGTTGCGGGCGGTGCGGATGCGGATGGGCTTGCCCGCGGAGTCGAGCAGCTCGGGGACGCTGAGTGAGCCTGCCGGGTCGTCCTCGATCACCAGCAGGCTGAGTCCGGTGCCGACTGTCTGTTCCGTCGGGCGGTGGTGTGCGGCCACGTCCGGGGACGTGGGTACGGGCGCCGGCAGAGCGTGAGCCTGACCGCCTTCCGCGGCCGGGATCGCTCTCTGCCGCGGTATGGGTACGGGCATCGGTATTGGTTCCTTCCCTCCCCCCGAGGGCATGGTGGGGCGACGGTCGCCGCACCACCGACGGGGACCATAGCGTTAGCCGCGGCCCCATTGGAATGCCGAGCGGCAAACGGCCACCGTCATATGCCGCATGTAGGGCCGCATTTGGGCACGACGGCTCCCATCAGGGATGACGAACATCACGCCGGAGGGGTTGAGTGCGGAACGCGGGGGTGCGGTGGGTCACATGACGTACGGCACAGAACGGCCGTACAACTGACTCACCGCACAGGACCGGTCACTTGGCGGCCGTTTTCCCGGCGGCCGGCTACTTGTCGGGCCGTACGACCCCGAGGATCTGCATCGATCCCGCGCCCGTGATGGTGACATCGCGTCCGGGGCGCGGTGCGTGCACGATCGCGCCGTCGCCCAGGTACATCCCGACATGGCTGGCGTCCTGGTGATAAATGATCAGGTCGCCGGGGCGCATGTTCTTGATGTCGATGTGCGGCAGTTGCTTCCACTGCTCCTGCGACGTACGCGGAATGCCCCGTCCGGCCGCCGCCCAGGCCTGTGAGGTGAGCCCCGAGCAGTCGTACGAGGACGGGCCCTCGGCGCCCCACACGTACGGTTTGCCGATCTGCGCGGTGGCGAACTCGACGGCCTTCTTGCCCTTGCCGGTCGCCTTGCCCTTGATGTCCTTCAGGACACCCGAACTCACCCACGCCGTCTGCTTCTTGAGGGCGGCCTCCTCCTCGAGCTTCCGGAGCCGCTCGAGCTCCTTCTTCTCGAGCTTGGACTCCATGTCCTCGGCGGCCTCGATCTTCTTCTTGATCTTCTTCTTCGAGGCGGCCTTCGCCTTGCGGTTGGCTTCCAGCTTCTTCCACTGGGCGGTGGCGTCCTTGGCGTAGATCCGCAGGTCCTCCTGCGTCCGGCCGAGCTCGGTCAGCATGCCCTTGGTGGCCTTCGCGCCCTGCCGCATCCGCCCCGCGCCGTCCAGGAAATCCTGCGGGTCGTCGCTGAGCATCAGCTGGGCCTCGGAGGGCATTCCGCCGCTGCGGTACTGGGCGCGGGCGGCGGCGCCCGCACGGGACTTGAGCTTGTCGAGCTTCTGCTGGCCCTTGGTGATGGAGCGGGCGAGCTTCACGATCTGCTCGGACTGCTTCTTCGACTTCTCCTCGGCCGCGTTGTACGCGTCCGTGGCGACGCCCGCTTCGTGGTAGAGGCGGTCGATCTCTTTGCGTACGTCCTCAAGGGACCTGGCCTTGCCGGGTGTTGGCTCGGCCGGACTCGCGAAGGCCGTGCCCGGTGTGGTCAGCACCGCCACCGCGCAGATCAGCGCCATGCCAGCCATCGTCGAACTCCGCTTGCCGGTCACGTCCCGCCTCCCCCAAAACTGATTTACCGTCAGTAACTTGTGGTCGCCCCGGGGATGGTGCCATGTCGGCGCGCAATACGACAGAGCACGTCGGCAACTCCCACCCCGCTGCCCTTCTCATGTGACGAACGGCACTGGAAGATCGTTCCCCGCAGGTCAGGCCGGGGGGATCTGTTCCACGCGGGGGGCGGTTCATGCGTGGGTCACGCCTGGCGGGGCGTGGTTCACGCCTGACCGACGTGCGGTTGACGTGCGGTTCACGCCTGACGGGGCGCCAACGCCTCCCACCGCACCGTCACTTCGCCCTGCCGCCAGCGCGAAGCCCGGTCCGCCACCGGCCAGTCCGCGGCCAGCTCCCGCACCGTCCTGATCCACCGCTGCCGCGCCCCGTACGAGGCGTACGGCGCCGCTGCCGCCCAGGCCCGGTCGAAGTCGCGCAGGAACGCGTGTACGGGCTCACCCGGCACGTTCCGGTGGATCAGCGCCTTCGGCAGCCGCTCGGCGAGGTCGGACGGCCGCTCGAGCGAGCCCAGTCGGGTCGCGAAGGTCACCGTGCGCGGGCCTTCGGGGCCGAGCGCGACCCAGACGTGCCGCCGCCCGATCTCGTCGCACGTCCCCTCCACCAGCAGCCCGCCGGGCGCGAGCCGCGCGCACAGCCGCTCCCACACGGCGGCGACCTGTTCCTCGTCGTACTGCCGCAGGACGTTGGCGGCCCGGATCAGCACGGGCCTGCCCGGCAGCGGCACCTCGAAGCCGCCGTGCCGGAAGGAGAGCCCCTCCCTTTCGTACGGCTTCGCGGCCGCGACCCGCGCCGGATCGATCTCGACGCCGACCACGCGCGCGTGGGGCGCGGCGGTGCGCAGCCGCACCAGCAGTTCGACGGCGGTCCAGGGGGCGGCACCGTAGCCGAGGTCGACGGCCACGGGGTCGGCCGCGCGCCGCAGCTCGGCGCCGTGCGTGGCGGCGATCCAGCGGTCCATGCGGCGCAGCCGGTTGGGGTTGGTGGTCCCGCGGGTCACCGTTCCCACGGGGCGGGAAGGGGTGCGGGAGGCCATGGGGCAAAGGGTATGCGCCCGCGCGGGCAGGCAACGGTTGAGCTCAGCCCGGTAATGATTTGACAAAGAGGAAATGGAGGCGAGCCTTCCGATGTTCTCCCTCTGGAGGGCTTTTGTGAGCCCTCCCGCAAGCCATGCCCGCACGCGCAAGTGAGGACCGCCACGTGACCCAGTACGTGTCCAGGCTCGGTCGTCTCTCTCCAGCGGCGCCCGGCAGGCTCCGGCTCCCCGGTACGCACCGCCGCCCGCGTCGTGTCGCGATGCTGAGCGTGCACACCTCACCGCTGCACCAGCCCGGCACGGGCGACGCGGGCGGCATGAACGTCTACATCGTCGAGCTGGCCAAGCGCCTCGCCGCGATCAACGTGGAGGTCGAGATCTTCACGCGCTCGACCACGGGCGCGCTGCCGCCCGCCGTCGAGCTCGCGCCCGGCGTCCTGGTCCGGCACGTGGACGCGGGCCCCTACGAAGGCCTGGCGAAGGAGGAGCTGCCCGCCCAGCTCTGTGCCTTCACACACGGCGTGATGCAGGCGTGGGCGGGCAACCGCCCCGGCTACTACGACCTGGTCCACTCCCACTACTGGCTGAGCGGTCACGTCGGCTGGCTGGCCGCCGAGCGCTGGGGTGTGCCGCTGGTGCACGCGATGCACACGATGGCGAAGGTCAAGAACGCGGCGCTGGCGGCGGGCGACACTCCGGAGCCGGCGGCCCGCGTGATCGGCGAGACACAGATCGTGCGGGCGGCAGACCGCCTGATCGCCAACACTTCCGAAGAGGCCGACGAACTCGTACGCCACTACGCAGCCGAGGCCGGCAAGGTCGCAGTCGTCCACCCCGGCGTGAACCTGGACCGCTTCCGCCCCGCCGACGGCCGCGCGGCGGCCCGCCACCGCCTGGGCCTCCCGCAGGACGCCTTGGTCCCCCTCTTCGCGGGCCGCATCCAGCCGCTCAAGGCGCCGGACGTGCTGCTCCGCGCGGTCGCGGTCCTCCTGGACCAGCGCCCCGAGCTGCGCTCGAACATCGTCGTACCGGTGGTGGGCGGCCCCAGTGGCAGCGGCCTAGCCAAGCCGGAGGGCCTCCAGAAGCTCGCGGCCAAACTGGGGATCGCGGACGTGGTCCGCTTCCAGCCCCCGGTAGACCAGGAGCAGCTGGCGGACTGGTTCCGCGCGGCCTCCGTCCTCGTCATGCCCTCCTACAGCGAGTCCTTCGGCCTGGTGGCCATAGAGGCGCAGGCGGCGGGCACGCCGGTGCTCGCGGCATCGGTGGGCGGCCTGCCGGTCGCAGTGCGCGACGAGACGACCGGCTTCCTGATCTCCGGCCACGAACCGGCCCACTACGCGCGCGTACTCCGCGATCTCGCCGAGAATCCCCACCTCGTGGACCGCATGGGCGCGGCGGCCGCGCTGCACGCGGAATCCTTCGGCTGGGACACGGCGGCGTCCGCCACGGCGGACGTCTACACGGCAGCCATGCACGAGCACCGGCGTCGCGTACGCTCGCATCATGGCTGATCAGGCTGACGCACCGGCGATCATCGAGCAGACGCTGAACGACGCCGAGCTCGAGTGGGAGAACCCGGAGTCCGGCTCCTACGTAGTGAAGCTCCCCGGCACGCGCAAACTCTCCACGACGCTCTCGCTCAAGCTGGGCAAGCATGCGCTGTCGCTGACGGCGTTCGTGGTACGCCACCCCGACGAGAACGACGCGGCGGTCCACCGCTGGCTCCTGGAGCGGAACCTGCGCCTGTACGGCGTGAGTTACGCGATCGACTCCCTGGGCGACATCTACCTGACCGGAAAGCTCCCGCTCTCCGCGGTAACCCCCGAGGAACTGGACCGCCTCCTCGGCTCGGTCCTAGAGAACGCGGACGGCTCCTTCAACACACTCCTTGAGCTGGGTTTCGCGACGGCGATTCGCAAGGAGTACGCGTGGCGGGTGTCGCGGGGCGAGCCCACACGAAACCTGGACGCGTTCACCCACTTGACCCAGGGGAGCTAGCTTTCCTCGGCGGGGGGCTTTGCTGGGCCGGTGTTGGTGTTCGTGCCGGGGCCGCCCGGTTGTCCCGAGCTTGGCGGTTCCGGGGTGGGAGTAAAGGGCGCTCCCTTCGGTCGCGTCGGCTTCGCCGATTCCGCTTCGCTTCACCCTTGACTCCCACCCCTCCACCGCGTGAAGCGTGATGACCGGGCGGCCACGAAACGGGGCTCACGGGGATGCGGGGATGGGCCATCCGGCTTGAGCGCCGGGTGCGGACTAGTCCGTTTCAGCGGAGGTACGCGACCGCTCCGGGGATGGGTCCCGGTTTCGTCAAGCGTCCGGCGACCGGCCGTCGGCTGTCGGCCGTCGGCTGTTGATCGCGAGCAGGCTGGTGGGGGGGGTGTGGGGACCCTACTTTGGAAAAGTTGTGTTTCGTTTTGCGTGCGCCCCCCTTGTGTCAGAACACTACTTTTCCAAAGTAGGGTCCCCACCCCCCACCTCGCGTGAAGAGTGACGGCCGCCCCGGAAGATCCGGTCGCCAGTCGCTTGACGAAGCCGGGACCAATTCCCGGAGCGGCCGCGCACCCCTCCCACCCGGCACGCTGAAACGAACTGGTCCGCACCCGGCGCTCAAGCCGGATGGCCCGCCGGGTGGTCCCCGTGAGCCCCGCTTCCAGGGCCGCCCGGTCATCTCGCTTCACGCGGTGGAGGGGTGGGTGTCAAGGGTGGAGCGAAGCGGAATCGGCGCAGCCGACGCGACGCAGGAGCGCCCTTTACTCCCGGCCCGGAACCGCCAATCTCGGGACAACCGGGCGGCCCCGGCACCAATCAAAGCCCCGGGCCCCACACCTTCCCCAGGCGCCAAGCCCATGGCATGCTCACCGCCATCGCAGACATGAACGGCGTTCACATCCATAGAAGGCAGCGGTGGATATGAGTACAGACATGGCGCACCCCAGCAGACGTGGCGTACTCGGCGGCGCGATTGCCGTAGCGGCAGCGGCAGCGGCGGCCGCGACTGGCGGCACCGCATGGGCGCGGGAGCCCGGGCAAACCCCAGCCCTCTGGCGGGAGTTCACCTCCACCCCGTATACCCACCCCCAGATCC
>NZ_SRIC01000169.1 GCF_004684775.1 Streptomyces sp. MZ04 | reverse complement strand
CCCCGCGGCGCCGCGGCCCGCAGCGCCGTCGGCGTCAGCGCGTACACCGCCCGGATGGTGTCGTTGAACTGCCGCACGCTGGCGAACCCCGCGGCGAACGCGATCTCCGTGATCGGCAGCCCGGTGGTCTGCAGCAACACCCTTGCGGTGTGCGCCCGTTGGGCACGGGCGAGAGCGACGGGGCCCGCGCCCAGCTCGGCCGTGAGCTGCCGTTGCACCTGCCGGGCGCTGTAGCCGAGGCGTACGGCGAGGCCGGAGACGCCCTCGCGGTCCACGACACCGTCGCCGATCATGCGCATGGCACGGCCGACGACATCCGCGCGTACGTTCCACTCGGCGGACCCGGGAACGGCGTCCGGACGGCAGCGGCGGCAGGCCCGGAAGCCGGAGCCCTGGGCGGCGGCGGCCGTGGTGTAGTAGCGGACGTTCTGCCGTTTGGGGGTGACGGCGGGGCAGCTCGGCCGGCAGTAGATGCCGGTGGTCTCGACGGCGAAGAAGAACTCCCCGTCGAAGCGTTCGTCGCGGCTGCGTACCGCCTCGTACCTGGTCTCTTCGTCGATATCGATGTCGATCACGTCATCCAGTGTGCGGCCGCCCCGGCGACCCGGCTGGCGGGAATCGGACATCACGTTGCGCGGGAGGGGGACCTGGGCGGTGCGAGGCCCAGGACAGGGCCCCGTACCTACCGGTCCGCACTAACGGATACGCCCCCGCTTGGCCTCCATCGCCGCCCGGCCCTCCGCGCCCCGCATCTTCCACACGCGGCGCATGTCCGCCCGGAGTCGTGCGTCCGTCTTGGCGACGATCCGCTGGTTCTCGCGGATCAGCTTGCGGTAGCTGTCGAGGCGGCGTTCGGGCAGCGTGCCCTCCTCCACCGCGGCGAGGACAGCGCAGCCGGGCTCGGCGGTGTGTGCGCAGTCCTGGAAGCGGCAGTCCCGCGCCAGGTCCTCGATCTCGGAGAAGACCTGGCCGACACCCGTTCCGGCGTCGTACAGGCCCACGCCGCGCAGGCCCGGTGTGTCGATGAGGACTCCGCCGCCGGGCAGTACGAGGAGGTTGCGGGTCGTGGTGGTGTGGCGGCCCTTGCCGTCCACGTCACGGGCGGCGTTGACGTTCATGACGTCCTCGCCGACCAGCGCGTTGGCCAGCGTCGACTTGCCCGCTCCGGACTGGCCGAGCAGGACGGACGTACCGCCGGAGACGACGGCCGCGAGGATCTCGACGCCTTCGCCGGTGGTGGCGCTGACGGGCAGGACCTGGACGCCGGGGGCCGTCGTCTCCACGTCCTCGACGAGATAGGACAGGCCTGTGGCGTCCGGCACCAGGTCCGCCTTGGAGAGGACGACCACCGGTTGGGCGCCCGATTCCCAGGCCAGGGCCAGGAACCGTTCGATGCGGCCGAGGTCGAGCTCGACGGCGAGCGAGACCGCGATGATCGCGTGGTCCACATTGGCCGCGAGGATCTGTCCCTCGGACCGCTTGGAGGACGTGGAGCGCACGAAGGCCGTGCGGCGCGGAAGGAGCGTGCGTACGTAGCGCGGATCGCCGCCCTCGGGGTCGATCGCCGCCCAGTCGCCGGTGCACACGACCTTCATGGGGTCGCGCGGGACGACGAACTCGGTGTCGGCGCGGACGGTTCCGTGCGGGGTGACCACGTCGCACTGACCGCGGTCGACACGTACGACACGGCCGGGCAGCAGGCCCTGCGCCGCGTACGGGGTGAACTCGGCTTCCCAGTCCTCGTCCCAGCCGTAGGGCGCGAGTGGGTGCGAAGACGGGGAAGAAGCCTGCATGGATGCAGAGAGAGAAGACAAGGGGGACCCTTCACAGGGGTGGCCCCGGCGCACGCGCACGCTGGCGCGCGAAGGTGAAGAGGAAGGTCAGCCGGTGACCACGGAGGTGGAATGAACGGACTTCTCGATGCGGGCAGCGCCCGTCTCAACGACAGCCATCGGTCACACCTCCTGGTACATACGGCGAAAGAGAGCCGGAAAGAGAGCCGGAAAGAGGGCCGCTTCGAACGGCCCCTTCTTCGGAACAGCCCCAACGATAGGCGGGTTCCCGTGCGGGGCGCCAGCTCTTTTCGCGGCGCCCCGCAATGGCTCCGCACAGGCTCCGCACAGGCTCCGTCAGCGCAGGATCACCGTGCGCCTGCCCTGCACGAACACCCGGCCCTCGCGTGGACGATGCCGGGGGCCTCGGGGCAGTCGAGGGTCAGGACGTGCTCGACCGGCGCCGCGGGGGCGAACGCGCCGCGTGCCATCAGGGGACCTCCGGGGCGCGGTACTCGCTCATCGCGTCGATGAGCCAGCGCGCGAGGTAGTCGGCGAAGGAGGCCCTCGGGAACAGCCGGTAGGTCGGTGCGCCGTACACTGCGCCGTCGACTTGGCCTTCGACCTGCCAGAGGAGTACGGGGATGGGGCCCACCGTGGTGGACACCGCCTGGCCGGGGCCGAAGGACCGGGGGTGCAGGTCGAGCGGGCAGCCCTTCTCGAGGACCTGGCGGGCGGCCGGGCCCGTCAGCTCCAGGGTGGTGCGGTTCGCCGAGACGTCCACCACGGAGCCCGGGTCCCCGTCGAGCGCCTCGCTCAACTCGGCGTACGTGACGGTGCTTTCGGCCTGGGAGAGCACGAGCCACTCGTCGGGGCCGAGCCAGGCGACCGTGTGGGCGCCGCCTGTTGTGGTGTGTCCGCACTGCCTCGGGAGCGGCGTCCCCAGGGTCTTCTCGATGCGGGCGGCCGCTTCGGATGCGGGGTCCACGCGCAGGTTCAGCATCGTGATGAACGGCCACTCGGTCAGCGCCACGCCGCGGGCGCCGGTGACCGTGGCGGCGCGCATCCGCTCGTCCAGATGTGCCAGCGGGCTGCGGCGCAGGCGCGTCGGGCCGGGGGCGGCCTCGGTCGGCTCAGCCATCTCGCTTGGTCCCTTCGGGGTCGTACAGCACGGAGTCGGCCACCAGGACGGGCACCAGGTCGTCGCCCACCGGGGCGAGCAGGGTCTCGCCGATCCTGGCGCGCCCGTCGGCGACGAGGGCGAGCGCGAAGGGGCGGCCGAGGGCGGGGCTGTGGTAGCTGGAGGTGACGTGGCCGAGCATCGGCACCGGCCCGGCTTGGGGGGTCAACGGCGTGTCCGAGGCGATGAGTTGGGAGCCCTCGGGCAGCCGCGTCGTGCGGTCGGCCGGGAGCAGGCCGACCAGTTGCTTGCGGTCGGTGCGGGCCGTGTCCGCGCGCGCGTAGGACCGGTTTCCGATGAAGTCCTTGCGCTGGGAGACCACCCAGTCCATGCCCGCGTCCTGCGGGGTGACGGTGCCGTCGGTGTCCTGGCCGACGATGATGAAGCCCTTCTCGGCGCGCAGCACGTGCATGGTCTCGGTGCCGTACGGAGTGATGCCGTACGGCAGTCCGGCCTCGCGCACCTGCTCCCAGACCGCCAGGCCGTACCACGCGGATACGTTGATCTCGTAGGCGAGTTCGCCGGAGAAGGAGATCCGGCAGACGCGGGCCGGGATGCCGGAGGCGAGGGTGGTCTCGCGGAAGGCCATGAACGGGAAGGCGTCGTTCGACACGTCGATGCCGGGGGCGAGTCGCGCGACGACCTCGCGGGAGCGGGGGCCGACGACGGCGATCGTCGACCATTGCTCGGTCACCGAGGTGCAGTGGACGTCGAGTTCGGGCCACTCGGTCTGCAGCCACTCCTCCAGCCAGGCGAGGACACCGGCGGCGCCGCCCGTGGTGGTGGTCATGAAGTAGCGGCCCTCGTCGAGGCGCAGCGTCACACCGTCGTCGAAGATCATCCCGTCGGGCTTGCACATGACGCCGTAACGGGCCATGCCGGGCTTGAGCTTCTTGAAGGCGTTCGTATAGATGCGGTTGAGAAACTCCCCCGCGTCCGCGCCCCAGATCTCGATCTTGCCGAGGGTGGAGGCGTCCATGAACGCCGCCCCTTCGCGGGCCGCGCGGCACTCGCGGGCCACGGCCGCTTCCATGTCCTCCCCCGGCTGTGGGTAGTACCACGGCCGCTTCCACTGCCCCACGTCCTCGAACAGCGCCCCGTGGGCCACGTGCCAGGAGTGGATGGACGTCGTGCGCTCGGGATCGAACAGCTCGCCGCGCTCACGCCCCGCCAGGGCGGCGAAGGCCACCGGTGTGTAGGGCGCGCGGTAGGCGGTGGTGCCGATGTCGCCGGGGGACGCGCCCGCGCCGAGTGCCTCGGCGATCACACCGATCGCGTTGACGCCGGACGTCTTGCCCTGGTCGTTGGCCGTGCCGAGTGAGGTGTAGCGCTTGACGTGTTCGACTCCGCGCAGGCCGGCGCCGGTTGACCGCCACACGTCGGCGACGGTGACGTCGCGCTGGAGGTCCACGAAGTGGGTGTCCCAGGTGGCGGGTTCTCCGTCGGGCGCGGGGACCAGCCACAGGGCGCGTGTGACGGGGCGCGCTTCCTCGGAGTCGGAGGGGGCTTCGGGTACCGGGACGGGGAATCCGGCATCCGTGGCGGCCAGCGCACCGGCCCGCCGCCCTTCGGCGAGGCCTCTGCCGAGGTCGTACGTCCCTCGGGCCGCGCCCACGACGTACTGGCTCCGTACGGTGCCGTCGGGGACGAAGGCGGCCAGGTCCTCGTCCCAGCGGAGCTTGCCCTGGCGCTGGCTGTGCAGGTGCACCACCGGGCTCCAGCCGCCCGAGACGGCGAGCAGGTCGCAGTCGAACGATTCGGGTACGCCGGTGAGTTGACCGCTGCCGTCGAGGGCATGGACGGTGACTCCGGTGATCCGGCTCTCGCCCGTGGTGTCGACGACCGCGCTTCCGGTCAGCACCCGCACCCCGGTCGCGGCGGCGACCTCGGAGGCGCGCCGCGACAGCGTGGGGCGCGCGTCGACGACGGCGGCGATGTCGATCCCGGCGGCGTGCAGGTCGGCGACCGTGTCGTAGGCGCTGTCATGGGTGGTGCCCACCACGGCCCGCGAACCCGGGGCCACGGCATACCGGTTGAGGTAGGAGCGCACGGCCGCGGCGAGCATCACTCCGGGGCGGTCGTTGCCAGCGAAGACGAGCGGACGCTCGTGCGCGCCGGTGGCGAGGACCACTTGGCGGGCCCGGATGTGCCACAGCCGCTGGCGCGAGATGCCTTCGGAGGGCTCGGGGGCGTCGGCGCCGAGGTGGTCGGTGCGTCGTTGCAGGGCGAGTACGTAGTTGTCGTCGTAGCTGCCGAACGCGGTGGTGCGCGGCAGGACGACGGCCTCGGGGGCGGCTTCGAGTGCCGCGCGGGCGTCGGCGACCCAGTCGAGGGCGGGCTGTGCGGCGACTGTCTCGGCGCGCCCGGAGAGAAGTGAACCGCCGGGCTCCGGCTGGTCGTCGAGGAGGATCACTCGGGTGCCGGACTCGGCGGCAGCGGCGGCCGCCGCGAGGCCTGCCGGTCCCGCGCCGACGACCAGGACGTCGGTGTGCACGTACTTCTTGTCGTAGACGGCGGGGTCGGGGGTCGGGTCGAGCCGCCCCATCCCGGAGAGTGTCGTGGCGAACAGGCCGTCGTACAGCTCCACGGTCGTCGCCGGGAGCATGCCCTCCGAACATGAACCCCCCAGCTGTACAAGGGCGTTGGGCTCCTCGACGCCTGCCGCGACGATGCCGCGCGGGCGGCCGGTGTAGAGCGAGGGGGCGACCTCGGCGATGCCGTTCGCCAGCATCGCGGAGGCGAGGGTGTCGCCGGCGCGGCCGGTCAACTCCCGTCCGTCGACGGTGAAGCGCAGGACGGTGCCGCGGTCGACGCGGCCTCCGTGCCCGAGCCGGAAGTGCTCCTGTTCGGTCATCGCTCTCCTCCGGCGGCCGGTCGGGCGAGGTCGGGACGCGGCTCGTCGAGCCGGTAGGTGGCGAGCACCTCGTAAGTGGCGGTGTCGCGCAGGGCGTTGAACCAGCGGCGGCAGCCGTGGCTGTGCAGCCAGCGTTCGGCGAAGGGGCCCTTGGGGTTGTCGCGGTAGAAGACGTACTCCGCCCACTGCCGGTCGTCGAGATCCGCGGGGGTCTCCGGGTAGGGGACGTGGGCCTGTCCCCCGTAGTGGTACTCGGTCTCGTCACGTGGACCGCACCACGGGCAGGTGATCAGCAGCATCGGATCCTCCTCTCAGTGGGCCACGGCGGCGGCGCCGTGTTCGTCGATCAGTGCGCCCGTGGTGAAGCGTTCGAGGGCGAAGGGGGCGTTGAGGGGGTGCGGTCGGCCGGTGGCGATGGTGTGGGCGAAGGTCCAGCCTGCGGCCGGGGTGGCCTTGAAACCGCCGGTGCCCCAGCCGCAGTTGACGTAGAGGTTCTCGACGGGCGTGGCGCCGATGATCGGCGACGCGTCGGGGGTGACGTCGACGATGCCGCCCCAGGTGCGCAGCACGTGCGCGCGGGCGAAGACGGGGAACAGCTCGACGGCGGCCGCCATCTGATGCTCGATCACATGGAAGGAGCCGCGCTGCCCGTAGCCGTTGTACGTGTCGACGCCCGCGCCCATCACCAACTCGCCCTTGTGCGCCTGGGAGACGTACACATGCACGTGGTTCGACATGACGACGGTGGGGTGGACCGGCTCGTGGAGTTCGGAGACCAGGGCCTGCAGCGGATGGGACTGCACCGGCAGCCGGACGCCCGCCCGTTCGGCGAGCACGCTGCTGTGCCCGGCGGCCGCGAGCCCGACGCGCCCCGCGTGGATGCGGCCGAGGTTGGTCTCGACGCCGACGACCCGGTCGCCGTCCTTGAGGAAACCGGTGACCTCGCAGCCCTGGATCAGGTCCACGCCCATCTCGTCGGCACGGCGGGCCAGCGCCCAGGCGACGTGGTCGTGCTTGGCGATGCCGGCCCGCGGCTGGAAGGTGCCGCCGAGCACGGGATAGCGGGTGTGGGGCGAGACGTTGAGGATGGGGCAGACCTTGGCGACCTCGTCGGGGTCGAGCCACTCGGCGTCGACGCCGTTGAGGCGGTTGGCGTTGGCGCGGCGCACGCCTTCGCGTACGTCCTGGAGGGTGTGCGCGAGATTGAGTACGCCGCGCTGGCTGAACAGGAAGTCGTAGTCGAGCTCTTCGGGGAGTCCCTCCCACAGTTTCAGCGCGTGTTCGTAGATCCCCGCGCTCGCGTCCAGAAGGTAGTTGGAGCGGATGATCGTGGTGTTGCGGGCCATGTTGCCGCCGGCCAGCCAGCCCTTCTCCAGTACGGCGACGTTGGTGATGCCGTGGTTCTTGGCGAGGTAGTAGGCGGTGGCCAGGCCGTGGCCGCCCGCGCCGACGATGACGACGTCGTAGGACGAGCGGGGCTCGGGGGTGCGCCAGAGGAAGTCGGGGTGCTCCGGCAGCGGCTCGGCGGTCATGCCGCGTCTCCGTTCGGGTGGGGCAGGTGGGGATAGAGGGGGAACGCGGCCGCGAGTTTCTCGACCCGGTCGCGCAGCAGGCCCGCGCGCTCGTCGCTGAACTTCTCGTCCTTCAGCGCCTCGGCGATGACGTCGGCGACCTCGCGGAACTCCGTCTCGCCGAAGCCGCGGGTGGCCAGGGCGGGGGTGCCGATCCGCAGGCCCGATGAGACCATCGGGGGGCGCGGGTCGAAGGGCACGGCGTTGCGGTTGACGGTGATGCCGACGCGGTGCAGGCGGTCCTCGGCCTGCTGTCCGTCGAGCGCGGAGTTCCGCAGGTCGACGAGGATCAGGTGGACCTCCGTACCGCCGGTCAGGACCGTGATCCCGGCCTCGGCCACGTCGTCGGCGAGCAGTCGCCCCGCGAGGATGCGGGCGCCGTCCAGGGTGCGCCGCTGGCGCTCCTTGAACTCCGCCCCCGCCGCCACCTTGAAGGCCACCGCCTTCGCCGCGATGACATGTTCCAGGGGGCCGCCCTGCTGGCCGGGGAACACCGCCGAGTTGATCTTCTTGGCCAGGGCGGCCCTGCTGAGGATCACCCCGCCGCGCGGCCCGCCGAGGGTCTTGTGCGTGGTGGTCGTGACAACGTCCGCGTACGGAACGGGACTTGGATGCAGTCCGGCCGCGACAAGACCCGCGAAGTGCGCCATGTCGACCATCAGGTACGCGCCGACCTCGTCGGCGATCCGCCGGAACGCGGCGAAGTCGAGACGGCGGGAGTAGGCCGACCATCCGGCGACGATCAGCTTCGGGCGGTGCTCGCGGGCGAGCTCGGCCACCTCGTCCATGTCGATCCGCAGGTCGGAGGCGCGGACGTGGTACGGGACGACGTTGTAGAGCTTGCCGGAGTAGTTGATGCGCATGCCGTGGGTGAGGTGCCCGCCGTGCGCCAGGTCGAGGCCGAGGATCGTGTCGCCGGGGTCGAGCAGGGCGAACATCGCGGCCGCGTTGGCCTGGGCGCCCGAGTGGGGCTGCACGTTCGCGGCCTCGGCGCCGAACAGCTCCTTCACCCGGTCGATGGCCAACTGCTCGATGACGTCGACGTGTTCACAGCCCCCGTAGTAGCGACGGCCGGGGTAGCCCTCCGCGTACTTGTTGGTCAGCACGGAGCCCTGGGCCTCCATGACCGCGGCCGGTGCGAAGTTCTCCGAGGCGATCATCTCGAGGGTCGACTGCTGGCGGTGCAGCTCGGACTCGACGGCGGCGGCGACATCCGGGTCGATCGCGGCCAGTGGGCGGGCGAGGGAAGAGGCGACTGTGGTGATCGACGGGTTCGTTGCCATCGGGTTCGCTGCCATCTGTGCACCATCCTGAGAGCCAGCTAATGGACAACTGATATATCAGCCTGTGCGGTAAGGTATGGGAGCTCGCGGGACTGGTCAAGAGGGCATTCGGCAAGGGGGATTTTCATGCAGCAGCTGGACACCGCGCCCAGGGGCGAGGAGCTGTCCCTTGCCGAACGCGCCTACCGCGCGATCCGTGACTGGCTCGTCATGCTCGAGATCCGCCCCGGGGCGCCGATCAACGAGGACCAGCTGGCGCAGTCGCTCGGCGTCGGGCGGACGCCGGTGCGCGAAGCGCTCAAGCGGCTTCAGTACGAGCGTCTGATCACGACGTATCCCCGGCGGGGCACCTTCGCCACCGACGTCAACATCACCGACCTGGCCCACATCTCGGAAGTGCGCCAGGAACTCGAACCCTTGGCCGCCGCCCAGGCCGCGCGGCGCGCCACGGCAGCGGACCGGGCGACCCTGACGGCACTCCAGCGGGAGCTGACCGGCGTGGACTCACGGCCCCACGGCCCGGACGAACTGATGCGCCTCGACCTCCAGGTCCACCGCGCCATCTACGCCGCCACGCACAACCCGTATCTGGAAGACACCCTCGTCCGCCACGACAACCTGGCGACCCGCATCTGGTGCCTGTTCATCGACCGGCTGCCCGGCATGACGGGCCACGTGGTGGAGCACGGCCCGTTGCTGAAGGCGATCGTGGACGGCGACCCGGACGAGGCGGCGCGACTGACCCGCAACCACGTCGAGGGCTTCGAGCGGGCGATCCGCGAGGCCATCTGAGGCGCCGCGCTGACGCGGGTGCTCCGGGTCGGCGCATGCGGGGCGAAGTCGTCCTCGGGTCCCTCGGGCAGCTGGGCAGCTGGGCAGTTGGGCAGCTGGGCAGTTGGGCAGTTGGGCAGTTGGGCAGCTGGGCAGTTGGGCAGTTGGGCGATCATGAAACGTACGCAGCGTTCGATCTTGACCCGCCACAGGTCGACTTCGCGCATCCGGATGTCATCGCCGTCCCGGGCGGCGGCCCCGGACCTCCGCCAACATCCCGGCGGCCGGGGCGAGTTGCTCGTGCCCGAGCAAGGTCACCGCGCCGCTTCCTCCCGAGGCCGCTCCGCCGCTGCCGCCCGCGCCCGCCGCACGGCCGCCGCCGGCGTGGGCGCCAGCGTCCTGCGCAGGTTCGTCCGCAGTGTCGACGCCGCGTCGAGGACGTAGTTCTGCCGGACCTTCCAGGGGCTCTTGTCGCCCTGCCGGGGGAACGCGTCGATCGACCGCTGGACGTAGCCGGAGGCCAGGTCGAGCAGCGGGCGTTCGTTCAGCGCGCCCGTCGGCGTCGGCTCCACGGCCGCGTAGTCGTTCTCGCGCATGTGGTTGAGGACCTTGCACACCAGGCGGGACGTGAGGTCGGCGCGCAGGGTCCAGGAGGCGTTGGTGTAGCCGATGCACACCGCGAAGTTCGGTACGCCGGTCATCATCGCGCCGCGCCAGACGAACTGGCGGTTCAGCTGCACCGGTTGGCCGTCGACGCTGGGGGTGATGCCGCCGAACGCGAGCAGTTGGAGTCCGGTGGCGGTCACGACCACGTCGGCCTCGAGGACCCGGCCGGACTTCAGGCGGATGCCCTCGGGCACGAAGCGGTCGATGTGGTCGGTGACGATCTCGGCCGCTCCCTTCTTGAGCGCCTTGAACAGATCGGCGTCGGGCACCGCGCACAGCCGCTGGTCCCACGGGTCGTACGACGGCGTCAGATGGTCGGCGACCAGCCGGTCGTCCTTGACGATGCGCTTGTTGAGACCGGTGAGCAGGCGCCGTGCCGCCTTCGGGCTGCGGCGGCAGAACTGGTAGAGGCCGATGGCGAAGAGGATGTTCTTGGTCCGTACGACGCGATGGGCCGTGCCCGCGGGCAGAACGGCGCGGATGCCGTCGGCCAGGCGGTCCCGCGAGGGCAGCGAGCCGATCCAGGTCGGGGAGCGCTGCAGCATGGTGACGTGCGCGGCGCTCTCCGCCATCGCGGGCACCAGCGTGACGGCGGTGGCGCCGCTGCCGATGACCACGACCCGCTTGTCGGTGTGGTCGAGGTCCTCGGGCCAGAACTGCGGGTGCACGACCGTGCCGGAGAACGAGTCGACGCCTTCGAACTCGGGGGTATGTCCCTGGTCGTAGTTGTAGTAGCCCGCGCAGGAGTAGAGGAAGTCGCAGGTGACGGTGGTCTGCGTGCGGTGTCCTTCCTCGTCCGTGCGCTCCAGCGTCAGGGTCCAGCGTGCCGTCTCGCCCGACCAGTCGGCGGCGACGACCTTGGTGCCGTAGCGGATCCGTCGGTCGATGCCGAACTCCGCGGCGGTCTCCTTGATGTAGCTCAGGATGGACCCGCCGTCGGCGAGCACCCTCGAGTCGCGCCAGGGCTTGAAGGCATAGCCCAGCGTGAACATGTCGGAGTCCGAGCGCACGCCCGGATAGCGGAACAGGTCCCACGTCCCGCCCATGGACTGCCGCGCCTCGATGATCGCGTACGAGCGCTCCGGGCACTCGGTCTGCAGCCGGTAGGCGGCGCCGACACCCGAGAGACCCGCGCCCACGATGACGACGTCGATGTGCTCGGCCGGGGCCCCGGAGCCTGCGGTGCTCGAGCCGGGGGAGCTGGAGTCTGCGGTTTGCGTCATGGTCCTCAGTGTCCGGAAGCACACCCGCCAGGAATTGACCTGGGACGACAGATCTTTGACCCTGTACGACATGTCCGTGATCAGATCGGCGGGGCTGCGCGGTTTCCGTGCCACGGTGGCGGAGCTGGGCGGTGACGCCGAGGCCTATGCCCGGCAGGCGGGCTGCCCGACCGCCGCGCTCGACACGGACGATCTCCTTGTCCCCGAAGAGGCGATGGCCACGGTACTGGAGCTGGCCGCCGCCGATCTCGGCTGTCCCGATCTCGGCCTGCGGATCGCGGCCCGGCAGGACCTGGGCATGCTCGGCGCCCTCGCGCTCGCCATCCAGAACTCGGCGACGCTCGGGGACGCCCTGGAGTGCACCACGCGCTATCTCTTCGTGCACGCCCGCTCGCTGAGCCTCAGCCTGGAGCCCGATCCGTACGGCACTCCCGGGGTGGCGGCGCTGCGGTACGGCGTGCGCGACGGCGTTCTCGAGGGCATGGAGGCGCCGCCCCAGGGCACCGACCTCTCCCTCGGCTTCATGCACCGGGCGATCGGCTATCTGGTCGGCCGCCCTTACGGGCTCGGCTCCGTAGAGCTGCCGCACCCCCTCCTGGCCCCCCTCTCCACGTACGAGGACTTCTTCGGCGTACCCGTGAAGGGGGACCGCCCGGCGGCGCTGCTCCGTGTCCCGCTGAGCCTGGCCAACCGGTCGCTCGGCGGCAGCAACGCCGAGCTGCGCCGCCTCGCGCTCGCCTATCTCGACGAGCAGTCGCTGCGGGAGCGCACGGACGTCGTCGGCCGTGTCCGCGCGGTCGTCGCGCGGTCGCTCGGCACCGCGCTCCCCGAGATCGACACGGTCGCCCGGCTGCTCAACGTGCACCCCAGGACCCTGCAGCGCCGGCTGCGCGACGAGGGCACGACGTTCGCCGGGATCATCGACACGGAACGCCGCGGCGCCGCCCGCCGCTACCTCACCACCACCGATCTGCCGCTCGGCCAGGTCGCGCTGCTCCTCGGCCTCTCCGAGCAGTCGGCGCTCAACCGCTGCTGCCGCCGCTGGTGGGGGGCGACGCCGCGGGCGGTGCGGCGCGGCGAGGTGGCGGGCGTGTGAGGGCCGCCTACGTCTGAGGGCCGCCTAGGGCCTGTCCGATGGGTCAGGCCGGCCTTCGCGCCGGGCACCGATTGACCAGGGCCGAGCGGGCCCAGATGCGCGTGCCAGGGGTCGCGACCCCGGCAGGACCCATCGGACAGGCCCTAGGCGGGGGTGCCCTTGAGCAGTCGCGCACGGAAGAGGTCGAGTACGTCGTCGAGCGCGGCCCGGGTCGGCTGGCCCGGCTCGTCGATGAGGTGCTCGGTCAGGACGGAGTGCGCCCGTTTCAGCATGGCATCGGGGTTGGCGTCGCTGTCGTCGAGCTCTACGGCGGTGAACGCGTCGCCGAGCTGCTCGCGCAGGAAGGCGAACCGGTCGCCCGGAACCAGCCCGTCGCCGCGGAAACGCATCCCGAGCACCTGAAGCCCGTCGCGCTCGCAGCGGCCCTTGACCACGGCGAGCTCGTCGGCGGAGATGTCGATGGTGCACGCGCGGCGGCCGTTGACGGCCAACGGGAGCGAGGGCTGGGAGAGTACCGGGGCGAGCAGCCGTTCGTCGGTGGCCATCGCCAGGGCGAAGCCGCCGGTGAGGCACATGCCGACGGCGCCGACTCCGGGGCCGCCGCACCGCTCGTGCTCGTGCGCGGCGAGCGCGCGCAGCCAGCCGACCACGCGCGAGCTGCGGCCGGTGGCGAGCACGGTGAACTCCCTGCTCACACAGACCTTCGCCAGGCTCGATGCCGCGTAGAGCCCCGATTTCACCGGCCCGTGGGCCTTGGGGTCGGGGTCGTATCCGGGCTTGCCGAACAGCACGGGGAGCACCGCCGTGCAGCCGATGGCGGCCACCTTCTCGGCGAACTCGAGGACCTTGGGCGTGATGCCGGGTATCTCCGCCATCACGATGACGGCGGGCCCTTCGCCTCGCCGCAGGATTCTGCGGGTGGTGCCCTCGTGGGTGAAGAGCCCCCGGGTGAATCCCGTGAGGTCGTGGTCCGCCATGAGCTACCGCCTTCCAACTCGGCTCCGGCCAGGGGTTGTTGCCGTACGACGGCTGCCCTGGCCCGCTTCCGGCCGCCATGATGCCCGAGTGACACTCAGTCCGGCCACAGCGGCGATCATCGGGATGAGCCTGGGCGCTGTCGCCTCCTTTTCCGGGGCGTGGTTCACCCAGCGCGCGACGGACCGGCGCGAGCGCGAGAGCCGCGTCTGGTCCAGGCGCATGGATGTGTACGAAGAGGCCATGGTCATCGTGCGCCGACTCGGCGGGCTGCGCGTGGAGTTGGGCAGGACCGGGGACTGGCCGGACGGCACCGGTGCGGCGCTGACCGACGCCGAAGTCCTGGCGGCGCGGCTCGAGATCTACGCCTCGGTCCCGGTCCTCAAGGCGCACTTGGCCACGTTCCGGGCGATGCGGGCGTGGATAGCGGCCTGGGAGGAGTGGGACAACCAGGAGGGCGGCTATGCCCGAATGGCCGAATCCGACGAGTTGTGGCGGGAATTCATCCGGCGCGTGGCGGAATCAGAGAAGTCGGATCACGAGTTCCTGAGCATTCTGCGCAAAGAGGTGCACGGGAGAAGATCTCCTCAACTCGGGTCCTGAGAAGAGTTGTTGCGCGATTACTCCCGACCCGGAAGCGTGAGTGGCTATCATTGCATGTTCCACGCGCAATTGCGCGATTCGTTCTTGGGATCGGACGGGGGGACGAACCCATGACGCACCCCACACACTTGATCCAAATACTGCGGGGAAACCGTCGTATCGCATCCGGCGTGCGCCTGACCAAGTACTTCGCCCTGACTGCCGCGCACTGTCTCGGAGACGACCGGAAGGCGCGGCTGCGACCGGTGGTGGTCCGGCTGCCGGGCGGCAGGCGCCTGGCCGGTGAGGTGAAGGACTGCGACCCCCTCACCGACATGGCCCTCGTGAAGATCATCTTCGGCAAGGGCGAGAAGGTGCCGCTGCCCGGCATCAACTTCGACACGGCACGACGGGGCGAACCGTGGCGGGCGGCGCACCGGCCGCCGGGCAACGGCGTCGAGCTGCGGGGAACCGTGAGCGACGTTTCAGTCATCTATCAGAGCACGCACGACGACCAGGCCGTCAGCTGCCATCTGCTCCGGCAGGACGGTTCGTGCGACAACGTAAAGAAGTTCGTGGGCAGCCCCGTCGACCGGGAGGAGCTCGACCCCGACCGCCCTTCGGTCGTCCTCGGCCTCATCGTCGCGCGGCCCGCCGCCACGGAAGCCCCGCAGGACACGCTCTTCGCCGGTGTGATCGACGAGGCGGTGCGGCGGTTCGACTCCTTCAGGTTCCGTCCCGAGCCCGCACGGCCGCTTTCCGAGTCCGAGCGGATCTATACGGTCCTCCAGGATCCGCAGGCGGAGGCGGCGGCCCGCAAGGACCACACGGTGCGGGAAGGCCTGAAGAAGGCCGGCGTGTCCAGCTACGTGAACCTGCGCTGGAACCACCGGCCTTGACGAGGAAGCCGCGCATGCGGGCGGCCCCCTGGAGGGGACATGACGACGATCACGAACATCAGTGAGGCGCTGACGGCGGCCGAGAGCGCACTCGAGGCGCAGGGCACCGCCCGCACGGACCTCAAGGAGTCACTCGCGGGCTACGTGAAACGCCTCACCAGTCCGGAAGCGTCGCACGCGCCCCTCTGGGCCACCGCCCGCCAGCACATCAATCTCGCCCAGCTGCTCCTCGCGCTCGGCATGACGGAGCGCTCGCTGTCCCTCGCCGACGTGACGCTGCGCCATATGGAGATCGTCGAAGCGGACAGGGAGATGTTCGCCCCCGACACCTGGAACGAACTGGGCTCGCTGCTCGCGGAGCACGACGATCTCGACCGGGCCCGCATGGTCTTCGCCTACGCGCTGAACAGGGCGCAGCGCAGGGCCGCGCCCGAACTCGGCAGGATCCTGGCCAACTTGAGCGCGGCGAGCCTGCGGGCCGGGCATCCGGAGGACGCGGCGGTCTGGGCACAGAAGGCGGTCACCGTACTGGGGCGGTCCTACGGCAGTGACCCGGAGGCGCGCCTGACCGCCGACTGGGTGCGCGTGGAGGCGGCATCGAGCCGCCGGGACATCGCCGAACTCAGGCGGGCCATACCCGACTTCGCCGAATCCGTGGACTGGTTCATCACCAGCCTCAAGGGCGACGACGATCCCAAGGCCATCGCCGCCCGGTCCGCGCTTGCCGAGGCGAGGTTCCGGGTGGCGGCGGCCGAGCAGAACGACGAGCAGGCCGAGGAGCAGCTCGGCGAGCTGGAGATCGCCCACCTGCGGGCGGTCGCGCTGCTCGGCCCGGAACACCAGCAGACGCTGATCGCCCAGGCGGCCCTCGCCGCCGCGGAGTACCAGGCGGCCGAGGGCACGGACCTCTGTACGTCGCGCAGGCAGCAGGCCGTGGCCCTGCTCGACGACGCCACCGCCAAGGCCGCGAGGACCCTGGGCAGTGACCACTCCCAGACACTGGAACTGCGTGCCGCGCTCGCGGACATGCGGGGCGACTCGTCCCCGTCCGACGAACTCCCGTACGCGATCGAGCGCGTCTACACACCTGAGGAGAGCTCGGCCCGCAACATGACCAAGGGGAAGGCGATCAGGCGCGAGCGCAACATGATCAGGCTGGTCGCGCACGCGGGTGCGTCCTTCTTCCTGAAGGACCTGAGGCGATTCCATCCCCAGCTGATCCACGCCCTGAACCAGGGCAGCTACTTCTACGCCATCATCAGCAGCCCCTGGAACTCCCTCGCCATGTTCACCAAGCATGACGCGACGGCGGAGCGGCCCAACTCCGACAACATCGTCGACATCGTCATGGCCAGCGATTACTACGACAAGACGTTCCTTCCGGTGCTCGACTCCTACCACACGCTCGAGGAGACGTATCCCGGTCAGGTCGAGTTGCGCATCACCCATATCGACATCCCCGGATCGACGCTTCTGACGACGCACAAGGGATTCTTCGAGCCTTACATCACGTCCAACCCGGAACGCCGGACCCGGCGCAAATTCAATGTGTTCGAGGTGGAGTTCCACAGGGACAGCAGGTATTACGCCGACAGCCGGGCCGAGTTCGAGATCCAGTGGGAGCTGGCGAGCACGCTGATCCAGTTCAAGGCGAACGAGGATCAGCACAAGATGGCGTTGCGGGACGCCGTGCGCGCGCAGTCCCTCGATTACCTCAAGTCGATGTGGGAGTAGCCGGCCGGGGCGTCACGGAAGATGGAGGGCGCCGCCCCTGACGCTGCGCAGCACCCCCGTGGAGCCCACGAACAGCGCGTCGGGCAGCGCGTCCAGGTGCCAGAACTCCCAGCGCACACACCGCTCCGGCTCCCGCACCCGCGGCTCACCCGCGAAGTCCAGGATCTCCACGCCGATCTGCATGTGGTGATTGGCCGCCGGGTCGGGATCGGTGACGCACGCGACGCGGGTGCCGATCGCGCGCAGCCCCGTCTCCTCCTCCAGCTCCCGGCATGCGGCACCGGCCAGGGACTCCCCCACTTCGAGATGGCCGCCGGGCAGCCCCCATGTGCCGTGGCCGAAGGTGTTGGCCCGCAGCCCGAGCAGCACCCTGCCGCCCGCACGAACGATCGCCTGGACCCCTACGCGTACCTGTGTCGTCATGGCGGCCCTCTCACTCGTCCGGGTAAGTGCCAGTGAAATTCTCGATGTTCCTGGATCCCTCGACCGCGGCCGGCAGCTCCTCGGAGCTCTCCGCGAGCCGGTCGAAGAAGTTGCCCGTCCGCCGCTCGCCGCCCTCGTCGATGACGACGACCTCGCAGTCGGGATCGACGAAGAAGTAACTGCCCTTACGGGTGCGGTTGCGATACACGCGCAGGGCGACACCGCGCTCACGGGCGGCGGCCTCGCACCGGTGGACCACGTCCTCGAACTCCTCGTCGCCGAGGGCGAGCCAATCCCGGTTGTCCGCACCATAGTTGGTTTCGGACATTTGGTAAACTTTCCACACATCGGGCAGGCTGGAGTCCTCGATCAGATTCAGCACGCCCGGCGCCCCCGCGACGTTCAGCCTGGTCACGACCGTGCCGAGCTTCACCTGGACATGCCGGTGGTTCCTGCGCACCTCGCCGAGCAGGCCGAGCATCCGCTCCCGGTGCGGCGCGACGCCGGTGCGCAGCGCCCGGTGCTCGTCCGCGTCGGCGGACTCCAGGGGCAGCGCGATCCAGGAGAGGCTGGGCAGCACCCGCTCCATCGCCCGCAGCGGGGCAAGGCCGTTGGTGCTCAGGACGACCTTCGGGGAGGCACCGTCCGCATCGGGTTCGCGCAGCGTCGCGGCGAGCTCGTCGAGATAGGAGAGCAAGGTCGGTTCACCCCCGGAGATGACGACGCCGCGCACGCCTCCGTCCTTCAGCGCGGCCGCGACCTTCAGCGCGTCGCCCCGGGACATGGAGGGGATATCATGCCGCGGACCAAAGCAAAAGGGACAATCGAGATTGCATTGCCCAATGGGTCGCATATCGACAAAGGCGGGGATTTGCATGGAGGGAGAGTAGCGATACGAGAGGTGCGGAACGGTCCATTCCGGAGGCACGGGCGGGGCCGCATCGCCCTCACGGGGACGCGGACGAACTGACGAACGCCTGCCCGCCGCGCGCGCCCGCCAAGCCC
>NZ_SRIC01000016.1 GCF_004684775.1 Streptomyces sp. MZ04 | reverse complement strand
GCGCAACGGGGGGCCGGGCGAGGGCTCCATTCGTGGCCGGTAGCGCACTTCTGCACAGGTCGGTGCGGGTGTTCGCTTGAACCGGTAGGTGAGAACTGCACAGATTGGGAGGCTGATTCGATGAGCGACAAGCCAGTACCTCCGGACTGCGCCATGGACTGCACATGTGGTCCGGGCTGTAGCTGCGGCTGCCAGAGCGGAGGGCCTTGCAACTGCGGCGGCTGAACGCGCAGCACCGGTAGCCCGGCCCTACTCAAGGTGTGGGGCCGAGCGGTTCGCGCGCAGCCGGTAGTTGCTGGTGCGCTCCTGGCGGCCGTTGGCGTCGGCGCCGAGTGAGCCGGATGAGAAGCGGTAGATGAGCGTGATGCGGGCGCTGCCGAAGGTGTGGCGCCCGCTGGCGTGCAGGACGGCGAACGCGGCGTCGTCGAGGTCGGTGACCTCGCGCGGGTCGGGGCCTGCGCGGGTGCGCACTTGCACGGCGAGCACGGTGTCAGTGAGCGCGGCCGACTCGGTGACCGGGTACGCGGTGAGCACGATCGCGCGGTCGGGTCCGTCGGGCATCACGGTGTCGGTGATGGCGGTCTCGCCGTCGGCATAGGTGCCATCGGGCCGGTAGACACCGACCGCCCGCTCGTCGAGCAGGCGGGCCAGGCTGTCGACGACGTCGACAAGGAAGCTCACCGCAGGGACCGCCTGACCTGTGCGGCGATGATCGCTGTGACGGCGTCGGCCTCCTCGGTCATGGGCACTTCGAGGTACTTCGCGGTGCGGCCCACGTCGTGGCGATAGGTCATCTCCTCGTGCTGGCGGACCGCGTAGGGGGTGTCGTAGGACACGGCGGCTGTGAGCGCGGTCTCGTCGACGGTGGCGGTTCCGGAGCGTTCGAGGGTGGCCTCTTCGATCGGGACGCGGCGGCGGGAGACTTCGAGGACGTGCTCGGCGGCGAGCCGCAGACCGCGGGCGGCGCCCTGGCGGGTCGTGGCGAGGATGGCGTCGCCGTTCCAACGGAGGCGGGTGCGCTGTGTCATTCGCACATCACCTCCGTACTGGCGGGCACGGGCAGGCCCGGCGCGTTGTGGTGGGCGACGGTGAGCGCGGTCGTCGTGCGGCCGTCGGGGAGGGTGATCCGTGATCCGGTCGGGCAGACCAGATCGGGGGCGGCGATGATCTGCGCGGTCGATACGGTCTCGGCGCCGGTGCGGTCGCGCACGTGCTTGACGGTCTCGGAGACCAGGGCGCGGGCGGTGGCCGCGGGCCCGTAGCGGGGCCCGTATGCCGAGGTGCCGAGGTAGGGCTCGACACTCACCTCGTGGCGCAGCAGCCAATCGGGGACGCGGCTCACCAGATCACCCCCGGCAGCAGTCCCGCCCGCGTGAGTGCACGGTGCGCGCGCGGGGCGAGGTCGACCTCGCCGGGCGCGGTCGGGCCGTCCTTGCGGCCGGACAGGGACACGGGCCCGATGCTCACGGAGTCCCACCGGCCGGCCGCGCCGGTGCCGTCGTCGCCCGTGGCGAGCTGGTACTCGACCTGAGCACAGGCGGCGTCCCGGAGCGCGGCGACGATGGTCGGGTCGGTGGGCATGCCTGCGTCGTCGGTGAGGTAGACCGCCCGCACGAGCGCGTCGTCGATGTCCTCGGACGCGCGGGCGAGCAGCCGCTCGGCATCCGGCGGGGCCGGTTTCCCGGTCCACGCCGTGAGCTGCTCGGGGGTGGCGTAGACACGGGGCACGGGGCTACTCCTTCTTGGCCTTGGCGCGGGCAGCAGAACGCCCCGCGGGCTTGGCTGCCTGCGGGGCGTTCTCGGCGTCGTCCGGCGGGGTGGGGTGGTAGCGGCGCAGCATCATGGGGAACCGTTTCTTCTCGGTCAGGTGGTGGCGAGGGTGCCGACGCACACGCCGCGGTCGCTCAGGCGCTTGACCGCGTAGTGCAGGGTCGTGGTGACGACGGTCGAGCGGGCGAGGATGTCGCGGTCGTCTTCGACCAGCGGGCGCCGCTTGTAGAGCAGGCCGAGAGAGCCCCGCTTCATGAGCAGGAGCTTTCCGGCAGTGACGCGGTTCGTCAGGAAGACGCTCACGCCACCGATGCGGCCGATACTGCCCGCGACGGCGGCGGAGGGGCCGTTGCCCAGCTTGGACGCGTCGACGAACTGCGGGTCCGCGAGCGCGTCGGCGTATTGCGCACTGTTCAGGAACAGGCCCGCGAAGTCGTCCGGCTCCCACTCGTCGCCGAACTGCGCGATGCCGGGGACCATGGAGTCCAGCCACGTGAACTTGGTCTTGGTCGCGGCGGTGGTGAACTTCAGCGGATTGCCCCCGCCGAGGGTCGTCTCGTCGGCCTGCGCCTGGGTGATCAGGTCGGCGTCGACCTTGCGCGCGGCCAGAACGCCGAACTGGCGGCGCGCTTCGGCCTCGGGGTCGCCGAGGCTGACCAGCTTGGCCTTGTCGGTGATCTCGACGGCCTTACCGGCCTCCTTGATCACGGCCTTGGCGAAGCTCGTCGACATGGCCACCGGCGTCATCGGCGTTGCCTCGGTCAGCTCGTCCAGCTCGCCGAGACTCCCCCACTTGGGGAATTCGATCTCCTGGCCGGGCGCGCCTTCAAGGGTGTTGTCCTCGACGACGGCGGCAGATCCGGCTACGCGGACCTTGCCGAGGAACTCGGCCTGTGCCATATCGCCCCACACCTCAGGGACGATCATCTGTGCGGACGTGGTCTTAGCCATGGGTGGGTGCTCCTTTTCCGGCGCGGTGGCCGGGCGTTAGGGGGCCCGGCGGGCGGCCGGGCGGGTCAGTGGTTGGCGAGGCGCCGGTACGTCTCGGGGTCGGACTGGAACAGGTCAGCGCGCTCGGCGTAGGACATGGCGCCGAACTGCTCGGCGGTGACGGCCCCCGGTCCGGGGTCGCTGAAGTCGGCGCCCGACTTGGCGGGCGTCTGCGGGACCGCGGCGAGCCACGGCTGATCCGTCACGGCGTTCGTGATCGCTTCCGCCACGGCGGCCGTGTCGGTCGGGTCGATCTGCGCGACGGCGGCCGTGAACGACGCCGAGTCGAGCAGGCGGGCAATGTCTGCCCTGGCGGTCGGCGCGGCCTGGACAACGGCGGCCTGAACGGCGGCCTGCCGTGCGGCGGTTGTGCTGTCGGCGAGTGCCTGCTGTGCCCACTTCGGCAACCGGGTCACGTCGCCCTCGGCGGCCTCGACGGGCGGCGCGGCCGGGGTCTGCGGAGTCGTCGGCTGCGGGGCGGCCTGCTGGGCACGGGTGCGGTAGTCGGCGGCCTCGGCGCGCGTGTCCTTGATGAGCTTCTGGGCCCACTCGGGGAGCGACGCGACGTCCTGCGGTTCTCCCTGCTGCGGAGTCTGCCGGGTCTGCGGCGTCGAGCTGGTGCTCGGCGCGGCCGGGGTCTGCGGGTCGCCGGTCGAGGCCGGATTCGAGGCGGGCGCGATGGTCGGGGCGGGAGTCGACACGGGTCCTCCTGGGACGGTGTCCGGGGCCGTGCGCGCCTGGCGCTCGACCGTATGCGGGCTAAGGAAAGGGCCGCTCCTGGCGTGCCCGGTTATACAACTGAAAAATAGGGGATAAGGGCCCTACTGATCGACCGTGTCGGGATGACCGACGCTCGACGCAATGAATTGCGGAACAGAGCAACGCAGAACGTCACCTCTGGAGGGGTCAATCAATGGCTGTACTCTCGCTGATCATCTCAGCTGTTGCGCTACTAGGCGTCATGGTTTCACTCCTCTACCAGTATCAGCAGACGAGGATTGCTAGAGAAGAGAGCATGAGGACCTATCACCGAGAACTCTCGGAGATGGCTATCAACGACCCTGCCCTCCGTGCCTGTTGGACTGGCGGCAGCATTGCCAGCCTCTCAGATGAAGAAGCCCGGCAGGCACTGTTCGCCAACATGGTCGTCTCCTGGTGGCTATCCGTATACCTCATCAAGGAAATGACGGATGATCAAGCGGGTTTGCAGCTCGAAGAATTCTTTCGCGAGAATGCAAATAGAGAATATTGGGCCAGGAATCGAATGTCCTGGAGAAGGTTCACAGATGCCGCTTCATCCAAGAGGGAAAGGGTCTTCATCGACATAGTGGAGGTGAAGTTTCATTCCGCGACGACGCAACATCCTTAGCGGTACAGAGTTGCATCTTGGAGGAAAGCGAGCCGAAGACGTGGGTTACGCGGCACCGGGATTCTGCGGGGGTATGGGGCGGCCGTCGGCGTAACCCTTGATCCATGCGGTCTGTAGCGTCGACGTGCTCGGGTATGGGCACGCGGTCGGCTCGTCGCCCCTGCGGCCTGCGTCGCGGCCTTCCATGATTGCCTTCACGATGTCCTCGCGCGTGCCCATGATCACCTCTTGTTCTGGTGGTCCGACTCGTTGTGGCGGGCGCTGTCGGCCCATCGCTGCGGCTTGCCGGTCACCTGCTCGACGAACTCGACTTGCGTGAGCCTGCCGTGTTCGGCCCACCACTCTTTCAGCTCGTCGCTCGCGCGGGCGTGCGCGATGCGTGCGGGCCCGCTGAACAGGGATACCGGAGCGTGCCCGGCGGCCTGGGCCTTCTTGCTGAGCAGGTAGCCGCGGCAGTCTGATTCGGCGGCGAGGTACTGCCGATAGACGTACTCGTCGTACAGGGCGCGGGCCTCGCGGCGGGTGATGAGATGCCGCTCGTCCTGGTCCTCGTCGTCGCCGCGGTGTAGTGCGGCGGCGTCGCGTAAGTCGGCCCAAAACGCGTCGTCGTCGAGGTGGTCGTCGAGGCCCTGGTCGGCGGCGAGGGCGCCCCATGCGGCCGGTCCGGGCACATGGTCGCCCATGGCCTCGGCGAGGGCGTCGCGGTCGGCGAGCAGGTCGTCGACGGCGTCGCCGGTGCTGGCGGGCGGGGGGAGGTCGACGGCGTCGCGGCGGTCCATCTCCGCGGCGATGCGCAGGAGTTCGGCGGTGTCGGCGTACTGCATTGCCCATGCGAGGTCGTCGTCGCCCACCCCCGTCAGATCGGCGAGCAGGTTGCCACCGGGGTACAGCCTGCTGAGCAGGTCGCGGCGTGCGGCCTCCGCGGCGATGGCGACGGCCTCGGGTCCCGTTCCGGCGTCGCGGTAGCGGGCGGCGAGCTGGGCGTCGGACAGACCGACCAGATCGGGGCGCACGTCGGGGAGTTGTCCGGCGTGGTTGCGTCGGTCGGTCTCGGCCATGATGCGCACCTGGTCGACCTCGTCGACGTGGGCGAACAGGCGGGCGAGGTCGTCGTCGGACAGGCCGAGCAGATCCTCGACCAGGCGCCCGCGGGGTGCGGCGCGGTCGAGCAGGGCGGCGAGGTCGCGGCGGTCGGCCTCAGCCTCAATCCGGCGCCGTGCGCGGTCGTCGAGCGGCGTACGGAGAGCGGCGGCGAGCTGGTCGTCGCTCATCTCCCGCACGGTGCGCTCATCGCCGGACCACACGCGGGCGCGCTCGACCTGATCGGGCGCGGGCGGGCGTGGCGAGGCGGGAAGGTTCCCCGCTCCCTCCTGCTCGCGGTGCCGGAGTCGGCGTAGGCCCGGATGGGCGGCGAGGTGGTCGCGCATGGCGCCCTGCCACTGGCGGACCTTGGTCCGTGCGGCGCGCTGCGCTTCGGGGGTGACGGCGGCGGCTTCGCGTCGCTTGTACTGGCGTATGCGGCGTTCGATGGTGCGCTGCCGTTGTCCGGCCTCGTACCCGGCGGGGTCGCTCTCGGCGGCCTCAATGCGGGTGAGCCCCGGTGTGTAAGCCGACACGCTGTGACGGCAGTTGGGGTGCTGGAATCCCGCGAGGCGAGCCTCGTCGAGCGTCCCGGCCACACGCACGGGGACCATGCGGCCGTCCTCGACGGCGTGCTCGACCGCGACCGTGCGCTCGCCGCTCGGTCCGTCGATGGCCAGTGTGCGGCCCTCCCACGGACGGCAGAGCGGGCACTCGCGCGGCGCGTCGGACACGACGACCAGATCGATCCCGGCGTCGGACAGGGTCCGCATGTGCGCCTCAGTCGCCGCACGCCCCACGCTCGTGCGCACGGCCATCTCGGCGTAAGAGGTGAGCTGCCAACGGCGGCCGGCGCGGTCGGTGAACGCGCGAATGCCCTCGTCGGCAAAGCGGCGTATGGCGTCCTGGGTGGCCTGTCGGCGGCTGCCGGTGCCGAGCAGGGGCGTTGCGGTGACCTCGGCGACGATCGCCCGGAAGGTGTCGACGACCGCCCGCAGGATCGAGCGGTGCGTCGAGGTGACCACGTCGACCGCTTCCTGAGCGAGCCTGTCCACAGCCTGTGCGTTCGGCGTGACGTCGTCGACCAGGGCGCGCGCCTCGTCGGACAGGGCGCCGAGCTCGGCGACCGCGGCCCGGTGCCCAACGTTGTACGCCTCGGCGACCGCGTCGAACACGTCGAGTTGAACGGCCTTGCCCAACTCGTCGACCACGCCCTGTGAGGCACGACGCAACGACTGCACGGCGGCGAGCTTGCGCTCGGCCCACCCTGGGGCGTCGAGACCCTCGGCCAACTGCCTTGCGATGAGGCCGATTAGGCGCTCCTCGGCGGCGGCGTACAGGTCGCGGGTGCGCTCGGCGAGCGGCTCGACCATGCCAGGGTGAACAGACAAGATTCACCCCCACGGCCCGTTATCACACAGAGAAGATCGCTACTGAATTTTGGCTCACTTCACCCATATGAGTTCGAAAAACTTGCCGTGAAGCGGCGCAACCTACAGGGTGTCCCTTGCGTGCGCAAGGGGCGCGACAAGATGCCATCCGGTCGAGTGAATGCCCCTCTCGCGGTTCAAATCCGCCGCACATGCTGGAGCCCTCATCACCGTGAGAAGGGCAATCCGTGAAGGGCAAAGAGATCAAATTCAATCTGCCGACGGTTGGCACGGTCAGCACCTTGGCCGTAGGCAGTCTTATTGCGACGGACACAGTTCAGTCCGGGCCGCAGATCACCGGTCTAGTGGTCGTGGCCGTCGCGGCGCTCGGACATGACGCCTTCGTCGCCTACCTCGACCGCAAGCGCCCTGGCGGTGACCAGCGCGGTCCGGTAGATCCGCCAAGCCTCACCGCTCTATGAGAGGGAAGGTTGCGACTGGGTCGGGCGCGGCTGCTCCGGTCTCCGCAAGGATCGCGGAGACCTCGGCCTTGACCGCGGTGTCGTCCCACTCAGGGTGAAGGATCTTGATCTTCGTGGCGGTCGACACGGCTCCTGCACGGTTTAGCAAGTCGAGGGTTGTCGCCGTACTCTGCTCGCTTTCCGCGACGCCGTCGCCGAACTCGACGCGGGGGCGTTCCGGTTTGATCCGCTGGCCGAAGTGCACGGCGTCGAGCTGCAACAGGACGTGCAGGATCTGCGCGAGGGGCTGGCGCCAGTACCCGGTTTTCTTCTTACGGGTGACCATGGACAGGGCGTCGCGGCTGTCGACCTCGGTTGCGGTGATCGGGGCGCCGTTGGCGTCGAGGCCGAATGACTGGGCGCTGTATCCGGCCGACTGGGCGGCCTGTCTGGTCAGGGCCTCGGTGCTCCGCTGGTGCTCCTCGACCCTGATCTCGAACTGGCTCAACGTGATGGCGCCGCCCTCGTTGGGCGGCATCTTCAGCGAATGCCAGACTTCGCGGTCGTCGTCGAACGATGCCCCGTTGCCGGGCCCGTAGTCCCGTAGGTATCCGTCGGGGACGATCAGCCGTGCGCGGGCGAGTCGGATGTCGCGCATCCATGACGTCCACACGTCGTCGAAGGCGTTGAACACGTCCCTGATGCCCTGGAAGTCGCTCCGCCCGATGGGCGAGGACCGGTGCAGCCGGTTGGGCCCGATGTTCGGGACGTAGACGATCGTGAGATCGGTGATGCCGGTCTCGACGGTGACGCCGTCCTCACCGAGACTGCCCGCAAGGTCGGCGGTCTCGGGGTGCTCGGACAGGGGCACGGCGCGGCCGAGATTGTCGGGGGTGCCCTCGTAGAGGCCGTGCAGGATGCGGCCGGGCTCGTGCCGCTCGACGTGCCGGAACACGGTCGACTGAGTCGAGCCGGAAAGGTCACGCCACAGGGTCGCGGCCCGCAGCATCCCCCACCGGAACTCAGGACTCACGTTGTCGGGCTGCACGACGGACAGGATCGACCGGTCGATCAAGTCGCGGTCCCACGTGGCGCGGAGATACACCCCAGACAGGGCGGCTCCCTGCTCGGCGCCTGCGTGCAACGCCTGCTGTATCTGGCCTTCGTCGACCAGGGTTTCGAGGCGTGCCTGTGTGGCCTTGTCCTCGACGTGCAGGGACGGCATGTCGCTGAACAACAGGTGCGCGCTGACGGCGGCGATGTCGGACGCCAGCGGCACGTGCAGTCGGTGACGCAGTCGGGCGGGCTCTGCGCGGCGCCGGTTCCACGGGCCGCGGCGGGTGGGGGCGACCTCGTGCTCGCCGTGGATGTGGGCGAGGCGGCGCCGGTCACCGGAGTACCACGCGTCGTCGACGCGCATCTCGGCGTAGTACGGGGCCCACTGCGGGGGCGGCCACGCTGACCCGTTCTCAGGCAGGGGCATTGCAACCTCCCGTGGTGATCACATGAACATCAGGCGTATCGTCCGGCTCATGAGCGAACAGCCGTCCACACGCAACGAGTTGAGCGGCAACGTCGAGGGCCACGTCGTGCAATCCGGTGCCATCCATGGTGACGTGGTGTTCCCCTCGCCCGCTGCGCAGATGGACCCAGAGACAGCGGAGACTCAACGGCGTTGGGCTCAACGTCAACGGCGCATCCTTGATGAAGAGGCCGCCCAAGAGGCAGCACAGCAACGCAGGTTCGGAGACTACGTCCGGGTCATTCGCAGGAAACAACGTTGGAACCTGTGGTTGCTGATGGTTGAGAGCTTGGCGGTGGCGCTGGGGTATCTGGGCGTGGTCCCTTCAGCTGCGCTCGTTGCAACCCTGGGCATACTGTTCGGGCTGATCTCCCTGTCCGGCTGGGTGTACTGCTCTGTGCTCTTGTGGAGGGCCCGGACGGGGCGGACTATCCCGGTCCCCCGACACCGGTGGATGTGGTGAGCAGGTGACGCCACTCGTGCGAGGTGGAGTGGATGACGTAGCGCAGGGCGTCGGCGCTGTGGTCGTCGACCTTGATCGGGGCGTCTTCACCGCGCTCGGTGGCTTTCGAATTCCAGGAGTAGCCGGGGAGTTCAGCGAGCAGGCCCTCGCACGAGTCGTGCACGAGCAGGCGGTCGGCGGCGAGCAGGCTCGACACGGACCGGATGCCGTCGGTGACGTCGTTGGTGGCGCGGGCGAGGCCCGGGTGCCCGTCCTGCCACATCTGAGTAGAGAACGACGCGGCAGACGGGTCAATGAACGTCCACTCGGGCGTGACACCAAGGTGGTTGAGCCAGGCGCGGACGGCGCGGCTGTACTGCGCGTCGGTCATGCTGCGGTGCGCTGTACGTGAGTCGTGGCGCCACTCGGCGCACACGTACAGACGGCCGTCGGCGCCCTCGCCGAGCAGGACCGCGGCAAACGGGTTGGTGGTGCCGTAGTCCACGCCGCACCAGTGCCGGCGCATGTCGGGGAGCGCGGTCACCACGTGGCGGGCCTCGTCCCACATGTCGTAGATGGCGCCCTCGGCGACCACCCACGCCCCATCGATCATGCGGCGGCGCCACAGGCCGACGTACTCGGCGGCGAGGTCGGCGACGTACTCGGGCGACAGCGAGGGGTTGTCGGCGAGCTTGAAGTGCCAGGAGCACAGGTTGAGTTCGCCCGCGCGGTCGAGATACCCCGTCTTGAGCCAGTGGCGGGGTGAGTCGGGGTTCGTCGTGCCGAGCAGACGTGCACCGGGTACGGAGAGCCGGGCGAGCAGTTGCACGAAGAACGGCTCGGGGAGCAGGGTGATCTCGTCGACGTAGGCGAGCGCGGCTGTTAGGCCACGCAGCCGGCCCTCGGCCCGTGCGTCGCTCGCGCCGATCAGATGTACGACGCGCCCCAAGATGACCGCGGTGGTCGCGCCGCGGGTGTGGCGTACCTCGTCGGCGACGTCGCCGAACAGGGCGGGGTCCTGCAACGGCTCGATGATGTTGCGCTCGATCGTTTGCAGACTGCGTCCACAGATGATGATCAGGCCCGAGGCGGGCGCGCGTCGGACCATCAGCAGGAAGCACAGCAGACTCGCGATGGTCTTGCCGCTGCGCACGCTGCCGTGCCAGATGTTGATCCGCCTGAGGGCACCACGGATCGAGTCGAGTTGCTTGTCGGAGAGGGGCGGGGGAGCGGCCATCACTCCCCCTCGCGGTCACCTCCGGACGGACCGATCAGGGCGTCGGCGAGGCGGTCGAGCATCGCGGCGCCCTTGCTGCCGGTGCTGGTCTGGCGGGCGAGCTCTGTGACCCGTGCGTGCACTTCGGTGAGGGCGCGGGCGGCGGTGGCGTGGTCGCGGGCGTCGCGCGCGTTGTCGGCGGTGGTGGTGCGCTCGACTTGGCCGAGGGCTCCGTCGAGGGCCTCGTCGGCGAGCTGCTCGCGCCGTGCGGCTGCGTCTGCGCGTCGGGCCTCGGTGGCTGCGGCAGCGCGGGCGGCTCCGGAGAACGCTAGGCCGAGTTCGGCGGCAATCTTGCTTACGGTGGCGGCGCCGCGGCCGAGTTGACGGGCGATGGCGTTGCGGGACTTGCCTTCGCTGTGTAGGCGCCGCACTGCCTCGCGGTCTCGATCGGTGATCGGCTCGGCCAAGGCATCACCTCCGAGCAGGGCGAGTTCGCAGCTCCAGCGAATCTCTTTTCAAGATTCTTTAAGCGGTCCATTTCTCAGTAAATAGCCGAAATCTTCGCATGTCTCGTGGAGTCCTCGTCCACATTCCCCCTGGTCGGAGCAGGGTCCCACTGAGGCCAACTCTGTTGCGGCACAAGGGTGATTAGCCCGCTTCGCGTTCGTTTAGCTGTATATATGCCGATAGAAGGATGAAAGACGGGGCTCGATTGTTTCTTGGTCCCGGCCGTGACAGACGAGGGAGTACTACGTGAAGCACCAGGCTCGGCGTCGGCTCATCAGGCGCACCGACGAGCGGCAGGGGCGCCGCCACCCGCTGACCGACCATGTGCGCGAGGGGCTGATCGTGATCGTGGTTGTTGTGACGATCGTCTGCGCTCCTCGGCTCACCCCGCAGATCCTCACGGTGGTGAGCGGAGCAATCGCGGCAATCGCTGCACAGGCAGGTGGGCGCATGGTTCGCCGTCGCGCAGCCGACTAACCCGCATGGGCAAGCCCCGTCGCGGAGGGGGAGGCGGCGGGGCTTGCGGGGTCGGGACGCGTTTCCGGGCACGCCGGAGGCGCGGCCAACATTAGGTCACGAAACGATAACTACGCAAGCCTGTTGGACGTTTAGGTGTCGCACGTCATCGACACTGCACAGTGGCTAACGACGCTTTGCCGAACCAAAGTGCGCGGGGGCCCAAGGGCGGCGACAGCCGAGCCCCGAAGGTGCTCCGCATCTGAAACCTAAGTGCATACCCGAGATACCGGCGTTCGGGCTTGGCTCTCGACTTGATCACCAAGAGCAATGGTGGTCGATTCGAGCTGCCATGCCTGCCGAGTCGACTGCCCTTCATGGAAGGCGACTCGGTTCGGATGGAAACAGTCGGTTGGGCCACGGCGGCAGTTGCCGCACTCGGCGGGTGTGTTCTCGTACTGGGGTACGTGCTCGATCAGGTCCCCGCACTCTCCGATAAGGCAGTACGAGCCATTGCCGCACTGCGTCGGCTGCGTGACGAGTGGCGGCGAGAGTGAGTGGCCCGAGGCGCGGCGAGCGTGCCCCGGGCCATATCGCTAGGCCGCGACATGGTGTTCGGCCTTGGCAAGGGCGGCCACCAGGGTGAGCAGATCACCCCACCCCCACACGCGCCGTCCCCGCTCGTCGAGCGGTACGGGCGCAGTGCATAGGGGGCCGGTCGTGCAGGCCACGGTCGGCGCCTGCTCGGGACCGGTGTGCAGGATGAGCTCACCAGCGCACCACGGGCACGGCCGGTCGGGTACGGGCGTAGTGCGCTGGTCGAGGCCGAGGGCCCGCAGTAGTCGGCCCTCGGCAATGCACGCAGTGCGCCGTGCCTCGTACAGCAGGTGCGGGGGCAGGGGAGCGAACGGCGGGGCGGCGAGGGGGCCGTCGAGCTGCTGCTCAGGCTCCGTGTCCTCGTCGAGCACGCGGCCCTCGACCCATACGCACGCAAAGTGCAGACCGTGCGCCCGCGATCCGGCCGCGCCCCGAGCGTCTGCTGCGCCTGGGTGCTGGAAGTCCCATCGCCGGGGGTCACCGTGCCCGGCGTGCTGGACGGCGGCGGCGAGGGTGTCGGCGAGGGCGAACACCTGCTGCTCGATGGCGAGGCCGGCATCGAGCGCGTCGAGGTTGGCCGGCGCGGGGTGCTCACGCAGCACGAGCGGCGCGCGCTCCTCGACGACGAGTGGCTCGTCGTCGGTGGCGCGCAGGGTGTGCGCGAGTTGCCGCGGTGGCCAGACGTCGGCCGACGGCATCTCGATGGCGAGCAGTAGCTCAGCCCACTGTTCACGGATGGTGCGCAGGGCGGCGACGGTCTCGTGCACGGCGGCGGTGTGGTTCACCGGCGGCCCTCCTCGCTCGTGAGCAGTCGCCGTATCTGGGCGGCGTACTGGTCGCGCTCGGCCTCGGTTTCGGTGATGCACTGCTCGGCGGCCTCGATGCGCTTGTGCAGTCGCATGGATGCGGCTTGGTGTCCGCCGGCACTGCGGCGGTGGGTGTCGCATTCGGCGACCTCGGCCTCGACGTCGCCGCGGAATTGGGTGCAGTCCTCCGGGGTGAGCAGACCGCGATCGGCGCGGGCGAGCAGGATGCGCAGCCGTGCGCGGCGCTCGTCGCGCGCGACCTCGCGGGTGGCGACTCTGCCTCGGCGGGAATCGTGACGGGCGCGGGTGTTCATCGGTGGCTCTCCTCGGCGAGGGCGGTGCACGTGGGGCAGGTGGGCGAACAGGCACCGCGGGTGTCCGCGGGGTGCCGGCGCAGCGGGCCGGGGTCGCGGCGGCATGCGCGCCGACCGAGCGGGATGCCCGAGACGATGACGAGCAGCACGGCCAGGGCGGCGAGGTGGTCGGCGGTCACGGTCTCGCCTCTCCACTCGTGCAGGCAGGGCGCGACAGCAGCCGAGCGACGAGGCGTCGAGCGCGCGAGGTCTCCCGCGCGCGAGGCGCGACCGGTCGCGAGTCCTGGGCGCTGTTGATCTCCCATCCCTCGATGGCTAGGCGGTCGAGCAACTCGGATGCGGTGAGCGTGGCCCGATGAGGTTGCACGTCGAGGGCGTCGGTCAGATGCGCGGCGATCACGGCGCGCGCGGCGGGGGGAGTCATCGACGGGTACCTCCCGAGGTGTGGCGGGCGCGGATCTCGCGTGGGGCGGGTGGTTGGCACATGAGCCGGGCGAGGCGGACCTGCTCGGCCTCGCCCTCCTCGTCGGTGGTGGGCGCGAGTTGGGCGATCAGGGCCTGGATCCGCGAGGGGTGAACACCAGTGAGGGCACGGCGTCCCTTCCCGTAGCGCCGGTAGCCGCTCTGGCACGGCTGATTGGGCTGCGCGTGACAGTGGGGGCAGCGGATACCGAGCGGATCGGGGAGGCCATCGGCAACGAGGGCTTCGCGATGGGCACGGGCCGGTCGGTAGGCGGCGAGGTCGCGCGCGACGTGCTCGGGCATGTAGCGGCGTGGACCGTCGCCAACTCCCGCTATGAGGGCAGCGAGACGTTTCTGCCCGGCGTGGTTGATCTCCGCGCGGTACTGCGCGGGTGAGGTGTACCCATGGGCAACCGCGGCCCGTGCGTCGAGCAGTTCCTCGCGCCAAGCCTGCGGGTCGTCGGGGTCGGCGTCGGGCAGGGGGTCGGTGTGCCGATTCATGAGCTCGGCACGGTGCGGTGCCCATGCGGCGAGGACGTCGTGCGGCTCGACGGCGCGGAACTGCGCGGATCGGTCGCCGCCGCGCTGCTCGTAGTAGCGGCGCACGGCGTGCGAGGCGTCCCAACTCGTCTCGGGCAGGGTGGCGGGTACCTCGGCGAGAGCGGTCGTCCAGTCGGTGATGGCGCGGGCGGACTGCTGCGGGTCGGCGAGGGCGCGGCGCACGCGGGAGTCGAGGCGTCCGGCGTAGGCGAGTAGGGCGGCGATGTGTTCGTCGATCATGGTGTGCCCTCCTTTTGGGCTTTCAGCAGGGCGAGGCCAGCGGCGAGGTTGTCGGTGTAGGCGGCGGGGCCCGGGGCGCGCAGCGGCGCGACGTTGGGGCCGGGGTGGGCGGACGGCGCGCGATTGAGGTCACCCCACACGCGCAGCCAGTAGCGGGCCGGTTTCGGCTCGGTGCCCGGCTGGGCGCGGCGGGCGGCAAGCTCGACGAGTGCCTCGACGCCGTGCTGTTGGACGAGGCGCCTGACGTCGCGCTGCTCGCCGATGCCCAGAGACCAGCGGACGGCGACACCGGCGGCGGCGAGTGCGTCGCCGAGGGGGTGCAGTTCGGGAATCAGCGGGGAGCGGGCGGGGGTGGTCGCGCGCGGCTGCTGCTGTACTTCTGGTTCTCTCTTGTTCTTCTTGTTCTGGGGGCCGGACTCCGCTCCCCCTCGTACCGGTTTCCGGTCCCCCTCCGTACCGGATTCTGGTCCCCCGGGGGCCGATTCCCGGTCCGGGCCGGATGCAGATCCGAACCGATTTCCGGCCCTCTCGGACGGTGCGTGGGCGGCGACGAGCGGCAGGCGGTAAACGGTCTCTCTGCGGGGCCCGATGACGTCCTCGACGACGGCGAGCTCGCCCGAGTCGAGCAGAGCGTCGACGGCGTCGCGCACGGTCGAACGGGCCGCCCGGGTGCGCTGCACGAGCATCGCCGTGCCGGCGTAGGCGACCGCGTCGGCGTTCGCTCGGTCAGCGATGGCGAGGAGCACCGTTCGAGCGGTACCTCGGGCGGTGGCGTGGTCCCATACCCAATCCGTCGCGGCGCGGCTCAACGGTCCGTCTCCTTAATGGCATTGGTGATCCGGGGGCCTCTGGGCGGCCAGCAAGGGCCGCGGGAGTGTGCAAGGGGAAGCGGTGGCCGATGAGGTAGAGGCGGGTGCTCGGAGCGCCGCAATAGCGGCGCTCCGAGCCGTCCCAATGCGCGCACCAGGGAGGCGCGGCCGGGTCGTACATCAGGCCGCGGTGGAGGCCTCGCCGGAGTGCACGCCAGCCTCGGGCCAGCCGGCGAACCCCGCGGGCACGTCCTCGACCGGGGCGTGCTCGACGACTTCGCCCTCGATGTAGTCCGGCGGGACGTCGAGCCCCTCGGGTGATACGTCGCGCCGCACGCCCTCGTCGTGAGCGACCGCCTGCACCAACTCAGCAGACTTCGGCAGCAACTTGAACAACTGCCGAATGCAGGTCTTGCGCGCCATGGCGTCGTAGTCCGTAGTCCGTGGACCACGGACCCGCGTCACGCGCCTTGCTGCGATGGCGGATAGCCTCGATGTCCTCGACGTTCATCACCACGAAGGCTGAGCCGCCGTTCGCCATCTTCGCGACGGCGTAATAGTCCGTCGGCTTGCCGCGGCCGGTGCGGGCCGGCTTGTGCCGCAGGAACGGTTCGAGGCCGTACTCGAAGTCGAACTCATCCCCCTCGTGCACCGTGTGCGCGGCGAGGCCGGCGGCGGCCGGGTGCTGCCAGAACAGGCGGACCATGCCTTGATAGCCGATGACGAGGGTGACTTCGTACGCCCGAACCTTCTTGTTCCAGAAGGGCAGCAGGTACGCCTCGCCGCCCACTCCGCCGGGTTCGAGGCCCAGTGCCGCGCAGGTCATCAGCGCGCCGCCGAACGACTCCTGTGTGCACTCGGCGAGGTGATCGACGCGACGTAGTTCGGTGAGCGCGATACGGGCGATGCGCTCGGGGCTCGCGACGTGGGAGGGCAGGGCGCGGGCTATCTCACCTCGCATCGACTGCACGAACTGCACGAGGGTGGGCTGCTGCGCGGCCTTGCCGCGGCGGGCCGGTTGCTTGGTGGTCGGGTTCTGACGGCGGGCTTCAACGCGCGCGGCGAGGTTCGTACTCACGCTGCGGACTCCTTCGGTACGACGACGAGGCGTCGAGCGCGGTGCGCTCGGAACTCGTCGGGGTGATCGGCGGCGAGGCGCTTGGTGTCGAGCGCGTCGACGCGGTGCGTGTACTGCTGCGCGAGGTCCGGGTGCGCGGCGGCGAACCGTTTCGGCGAGAGCGGGCCGTTTTGCTTGTAGGTGTAGGCGACGGCGCCCTGCACCTTGACGACCTCAGCCTCGGCAGCGGTGGCCTTGAGCTGGTTGTCGACCTTGCGCAGCTCGTCGGTGGTCCGCCGCTCGCGTGCCTTGAGCTCGCGCCGACGTTCCAGCAGCGGCAGCACCTCGGCCGGATCGGCGACCGTCACGGTGTCGGGCGTGACGCGGTAGAGGTGGCCGAGGAGTTCGGCGGTGGCCTCGGAGCCGTCGACAGGCGGCGGGACGCGATCGAGCACGTGTTGCCAGAACTCGCCGACCAGGGCGACGAGGTGCTCGACGAGGGCCTCGTCGCGCTCGACCCGGTGAATGATCAGTCGGTTACCGCCGAGCAGAGCGGCGACGTGCGCGTGCTTGTAGCCGGTCACCGCGAGGTACCAGTGCGTTTGCAGTGCCGGCCCGTCCGGGACACCGCCGAGCCACTCTTCGAGTTGGACCGCGCTGCGTGTCTTGATCTCCAGCAGACTCGCCGGCTGCGCGTCCTCGTCGAGCACGTACCGGTCGACGTTGGCGAGCATCCAGCGCCGGTCGACGTTGGCGAGCATCCCGGGGCCCTCGACTACACCGAGGCCGGTGCGCTCGGTGAACACGCGGGCGATCGTTGGCTCATGCTGGTGCCCCCAGAAAGCGGCCTCGGCGAGCTCGGGGGAGCGCGGCATGTCGTCGAGTTCGCCGACCTTGTCGAGGTAGAGCTCGATGGGCGAGGTGTACCGGCTCATACCGAGCACGGCGGCGACGTCCGAGCCGCCAACCCCCGTGCGGCGCAGGGCGAGCCATCCCTCGCGGTCGAGCGAGGGCGGAGCGATCACTACGCCGGTCGGGGTGATGGTCGCAGGCTGTGGCGGGGCGTCGGTCACCGCGCACCGCCGACGTACCGGGCGTAGACGCGGTATTCGGTCCGCCCGCCTTCGATGACCGTGCGGGCAACGGCCTCGTACGATCCGGCTGGCTCGTACGCAGCCAGGTGACCGGTCTTGATCGCCTGCGCAGCCGAGGCCGCACGGCTGATCGAGGCTGGCCGCCGCACCACGGCCCACACCTTGGGGTGTGCACGGAGCTGGGCGGCGATGCGCGCGTGCTTGGTGTTCTTCTGCTGGGGCGGCGGCCCGATGAACTCGACGTCGCTCACGTGCTGATGTCTCCTCATGCTGCGCTCTGCCGCTCGGCGTGTTCGACGCGTGCGCGGTGAATGTGCGGGGCGAGGACTCGGCGGACGAGGTCGAGCTGCTCGGGCGTCGGCTCCGGCCACTCGTCGGCGTCAGGCGGCGTGATCTGCGGCACCTGGTCGGCCATGGCTCCCCCTTCCATGCGTGCGAGAACTCGAACAGCTACAGGCGTAGACACCATAGGTACGGGCGTTACGTATGTTTCTGTTCTCGAACACGGTCAACCGTAAGCGTGGCCAATACGCACGTCAACGCGCTTTGAGGGGTGTTCAGTAGGGGTGATGACTGCTTAGATGTCAGCGTTTGTGTTTCTCGACAAGAACAGGGGCGGGACAGTGGCGGAGTCGCAGGAAGGCACCGGCACCCCCTTTGCCGATCTTGTGCGCGAGGCGCTCAAGCCCAAGGGGATGACCTACCGCAAGTTGGCCGAGCGCAGTGTCGACCCGCAGGCCGGGCACAAGATCTCGCCCTCGACGATCTGGAAGGTCGCCGACGGGCAACCGATCAGGATTGAGAAGAAGGTCGTCCGGGCCTTTGCCGCGGGGCTCGGGCTTCCCCTGCGGACGGTGCAACTCGCTGTGGCCGAGGAGTACGTCGGTATGGTCGCCGACGATCCGTTCCAGGCGAGTACGCCCGAGGCGACGGTCGTTGTTGCCCACGTTCCGGGTCTCACGGCTGGCGACATGCCCAAGGTGGGGGAGCTGCTCAGTCGCTTCGCCTCGGGGAACGACTCGGCGCCCAACAGTCGAGGGTGACTCTGTGATGGCCATCGGGCGCCCAAGCGCCCGCTAGGTACTGTCCGGCAGATTTTGAGGGCTGCCGCGGTTTGCGCCATAGAAGGGGCTATGACCGGCCATGACTGGTAACTTCCCCGACCAAGGCGAGCCTTGAGGCTTGCTCGGGGAGGGCACCCATGACAGTTATGGCCAGGCTCGAAGGTAATGTCTTCGACCTCGATGCGCTCGTTGAACTGTTCGCTGAGGGTGAGCCACAAGTGAGCAAGGAGGCCGAAGGCTACTACTTGGCCTCAGCAGAGCTAGAGGGGCTCATCGATGATGGGGGTCGGCTGTTGGCAACTGCTTCCCAATTGTTGCAGCACACTACCGGCGTGGCTCGCGCCCTGGACAGTTCGTTCCGGCCGGTCACCTTGAGCGGCCAATTCGTAGACACCAGCGGCGAGGGCAAGCGCCACCATGTTGTGGTCGCGGGCACGGCCGAAGTGCGTTGCAAGGCCATGGCCGTTGGTGTTGTGACAGCTGCCTCGCAGCCGGCACCGTTGGCGCCTCCGCCAGGCCCTGCGTTGCTCCAACTTGCCCGAGGCCACGCGGACGTTGCCGATGCTCTGGACATTCTGGGTCAGTCCAGCGTGTCCCTGAGTTGGAATGACCTCTGGAAGGTCTTCGAGATTGTGCGACACAACGTCGGCGGTGGCGAGGCCCTGGCTGGCAAGGGATGGACCTCTCCCGCGGACGCCAAGGCGTTCAAACAGTCAGCCAACCACCCGGCTATCAGCGGGGCTGCGGCCCGGCACGCCAGAAGGAGCGACACCCCTTCTGGGCAGACCATGACCCTTGCCGAGGGGGAAGGCTTCATTCGGCAGTTGGTCGTTGCTTGGTGGGACTCGCTCGCCTAGTCCAACTCCCGCTCAAGGCTCGCCGCAGGCGAGGCCCACCAGTGCACGACTTGGTACAGGGTCTGGAAGTCCAGCCGCTTACGCAGGTTGTGCAAGTGCACGTTGATCGTCTTTGAGCTGTACCCGAGCTGCTTGGCGATCTGCTGCTGATCCTGGCCGACGCACAGCTCTCGCAGGATGGTGCGCTGAATCTGGGTTGTCACCGTTTCCTGCTCCGCTGCCTCGGTGTACCACTCTTCGGCGCGCGTCCACTCCAGGTCAAAGGCGTCAGCGATGTAGGCGCAGATGGCGGGGGAACGGAAGACGTAGCCTCCATCCGAGGCCGGGCGGCCGTCGGCGTGGTCCTCCACGACCGCGAACTTCCGGTCGATGACCACACAGCGCATGAACATCTGTCCGCGGGTTCTGTACTGGCCGCCCAACGGGTCCATGACGTCAACTCGCTGCCGCACGGCCGGATTGCTTCGTGCGCTCACGTGGTACAGCGTTCGCATGCCGACGCCCCGCCTCAGGGCCTCCGCGTCGCGAGACATGGACTTCTGGAGCTCATTGCGCGGGCGCTCACCGGGCTGCGCGGCGAGCATCTCGACACTCGCCTCGTCAGCCGCGTTGGATATCGCCTCGTTGACTGCGTCCACACCGGCCAGCCACTGAACGTCGGCGTTCGCAGCTTGCTCGTTGAGGCGAGGACTCAGTGAGCGCAAGTCCTCGAAGAGGGAGGGAAGTTCGCCAAGGCGGTCAACCGACTGTTCGAGTGCCTCGCGCTCGGACGCGAGCAGGCGCCGCTCGGCGCGTTCCAGGGGAACGGGCAGGTATCGGCCCACCTGCAACGGCTCACGGATGATCAACCCCAGGGCGAGCAGCCGGTCGAGTTCCGGCATGCGTTCGGTCACGTGCTCGCCGCCGGCGATGCGCCGGTAGAGCTCTCGGTCGCCGTCCGTCAGTGTGAGTGAGTCCTGAGCGAAGTATGGGGTAGAAGAGGCGCCCGGTTTCTCCATCTTTGAGCCTTCGGATACTGGAACTTCCTACTTTTGAACAGGCAGTTCGCTTGAATGTTGACCCGCTGAACAGCGAGCGTAACCCTTCGTAGGCATATTCCGCACGACTGTTCGAGTGGCAATTCCCGGAAGGTGTATCCACCCATGGCCCGAACTAACCTGCTCCGCAAGCTCGTCGCGCCCCTGCTCCTTGCTGGCAGCCTCGCCACCGCTGGCACCCTTGCCCTCACAGGCGCACCCGAGCCGCGCACGATTCAGGCGTCGGACACCTCGTGGGGAACCCCCGGCGACACTTCCTGGGGCTCCCCGACCGACACCTCGTGGGGTACTCCCGGTGTCCCGAGCGAGCTGGCTCCGAGCGGCGAGTCGATGACGGACATGGCCGCAGCGACTGGCGCCGACACCTCGTGGGGCTGACCGACCAAGACACAAGAGTTCAAACGCCAGGTACGCGCACGCCCCTCGAATGAGGCGCACCGCGCAAGGGGGGCGATAGTGATTTCCGTGATCCGTACCCGACTCGACGACGGAGCGCCAGCAGTCGTACGAGCAAGCGCCAACGACCTAAAGATCGCAATCGACGACCGGCACATCACCCCACACGGTGCCACCGCCCTCGAATTCGTGCTGAACGGCTTAGCCGATCAAACCGCCCAGCAGCCCCCCACACAGCGGAACCAGCACGCTCCTATGCAGGGCCCCGGTAAGTACTGAGCAAGCCGGAGGGCCATACGGAACTGCCTGTGTGGCCCTCCGGCTTGCTCAGTACTACGCTGCAACCGCCAGTCTCGGGACCACGGTCACATGCTGTTCGGCCGGCATGCTGCCCCCTCTCGGGGCCTTCTTCAGCCGGACATCGAGCAGAGTCTCGGCAACGAGGCGCCGTTGAGGCATCGGTATGTCGACCCATGCCGTGGCGACCTCTTCCGGCGTCGCACCCACCAAATCACGCACCAAAGAGGGAGTCTTCAGCGACTTTGCTCTCGTCTCGGCCTCCTCGATCTTTGGCAGCAGGCCCGCCTCAATCACTGCGAGACTCTCCGCGGACGTCTTACCGGCGATGGCACTCTCCCGGAACTCGGTCAGGCGTGCCCTCAACAACGTGACCTCGGCGTCGGCCTCTTCCGCTTGCTTCATGAGCTCGTCATCGCCCTTGGTATACGCCTCGACGAACTGTGGCGACGAGAGCCATGCGAACAGCTTCTGCTCGACGTACTCGTCTATAGAGGCCGTCATGGCGGAGACGTGGTAACCCTTGCCGCCGAACCGCCCCTCGACCTTCGGTTGCATACAGCGGTAGTAGGGCCCGTACTTGTTGCGCCCGGAACCAACGGCGACAGAGCACACGTCGCAGACCATGCTTCCGGAGAGCCAGTTCACTGCCCGCCCTGGTCGCGAGTTGTGCGGCTTCCTCTTGCGCTCCTTGATGATCGCCAGGCAGCGCGCATGGGTGGCCTTCTTGACGATCTTCGGCCACATTCCCTCGGCGGTAGCCCTGCCGTGGTGCGTGCGCACGCCGACGTATCGGGGATGGCTGGCGTAGTCCACGATCGTTGCCGGGTGCCACCGAGCCAGCACCAGCGGCTCTTGCCGCTCGTTGAAGTCCTGCGAAATCGCAAGCTCGGTGTCGCCGTTCTTGAGGCGCTGCCGTGCCTCAGTCTGCAAGTGCGCGTGTTCCTTGATGTACTGGACCCAGTCGGGGTGGATCAATGCGTTCTCGGGGAGCTCTTCGCGCCACTCGGCCAGGCGCCCGATGTGCTCTTTGCGCCACTGCCGGGCCGGGGGCGTTACGCCCCGCAGGTTGAAGTCGCGTGCGATGACGGAGTAGGCATCGCCCGCCGCCACGCGCTTGCACAGTTCACCGATGATCTTCGCCTCGGCCGGCTCGACCTCGATCCTGAGTAGAGCGCGAGTCCGCGGGTCGTAGACGCGGCGGTACCCGTACCCCTCCTGCCCGTGCGGGCGCCCGTTCGCCGCGTTGGCTCGCAACGTCCTTAGGACGTTGTTGCGCATCTCTTCGACTTCGTTCTCGCCGAGCAAGGCGTGAAGGCCGGTTTGCAGTCGGTCGTCTTTGTTGGTCAGGTCGTAGACCTTGCCGCCGTAGCACCACAGGACGCCGTTGGCTGCGCATGCGTCGCGGAGCCGGGCGTACACCGCGAGGTCTCGCTGAAGACGGGTGGATGCCCAAGCGAACACGATGTCGAGTCGCTTCTCGTTGATCCACTGGATCATGCTCTCGAACTCTTCGCGCTCTCGTGCGCGGTAGATCGAGGCGGATCTGTCGTCGTCGACGAACGTCTTCACGACGGGGACCTCGAAGCGATCCGCATCCGCCTGCCCGGCGTCGAGTTGCTCGCGTACGGATCGCCCTTGCCTCTTCGTCTTCCCGCGGTACGCGCTCTTCCGCGCGTACAGCCCTCCCCTTAGTCCCCTCAAACTCTCCAGGTTCATAGGCACCCCCTAGGATCAGCAGTATGTCCGTAACTCGGGAGAACCAAGGTGGCCCCGAAGGCGTAGCGGCGCGGACTCCGGGCGAGACGGTGCAAAATGGACGCATGATTTTTATTGCCGTCAAGTTCACCGTCCGCCCCGAGTACAGCGACAGCTGGCTGGAGCGGACCGCCGCGTTCACCGCGGCCACCCGCGCGGAGGAGGGCAACCTCTTCTACGACTGGTCCCGCAGCGTCGACGACCCCAACCAGTTCGTCCTCCTGGAGGGCTTCGCCTCGCAGGAGGCGGGCGCGGTGCACGTCGGGTCCGACCACTTCAAGACCGCCATGGAGACGATGTCCGAGCTGATCGCCGCGACACCGGAGATCATCCACACCGAGATCCCGGGCAGCAGCTGGTCCGAGATGGGTGAGCTCTCCCCGAAGGGCTGAGCCTTCACCAGAAGCGCACAGAAGGGCCGGGAACCCCGCTGGGGGTTCCCGGCCCTTCTCTGTGGCTCTATGGGCTGTGAGGGCCCTCAGAGGACGCGCACGGCGCCGCTCGCCGGGTAACCCGACAGGTCCTGGACGACAACGCCCTTGCTGGGGTTGGCGGCGTCGAGGTACTGGCCGTTACCGATGTACACACCGACGTGGTACGCGGAACCGGCGCCACCCCAGTAAAGGATGTCGCCCACCTGGACGTTGGAGAGCGCGACCGGCGTACCGGAGACCGACTGGTCCTGCGAGACGCGCGGAAGGTCCACGCCCGCCTGCTTGAACGCGGCCTGGACGAGGCTGGAGCAGTCCCAGGCGTTGGGCCCGGAGGCACCCATGACGTACGCGTCGCCGAGCTGGGCCTTGAGGAAGCTGATGACCGTGCCGACGCTGCCGCTGGCCGGGGCGGCCACATCGGCGGAGGCACCGGAGCCGGCGGTGGCGCTGAGCGTGGTGCGCTCGGCGGCGCGCGACGCGCGCTCCTCTTCCGCCTTCTTCTTGGCGGCGGCCTCGGCCTTCGCCTTGGCCTCGGCCTTCTTCTCGGCCTGCGCCTGGTCTTCCTTGGCCTGCTTCGCGGCCTTCACGGCGGCCGCGTCCTGCTCGGCGCGGAGCTCGTAGCTGTCGGCGGCCTGCTGCGTGGCGTCCGCGGACTGCGCGATCTGCGTCGACAGATCCGTGGTGAGCGTGGGCATTTCGATGGTCTCGGTCACCGGCTCGGCGGCGTTCGCCGTGCCAGCGGCGGCGGCCACTGCCAGGGTGCTGAGGACGCCACCGGCAACTCCGGCGCGCAGGGCCATCTTCGAGGCGCTGCGACGGGGCTTCCGGTGGCTGGGTATGTGAGCGGTGTGGGACATGAGAACAACCGCTATCAGGGAGTCCGGGTTCCCTTCAAGAAACGTGTGCTGCGCCACAGTTGCCCACGACGGCCCTGAATCCCGGGCGTGTCACTTCTTATTGACGCCGTAACGGGCAATGCGGACAACGGCGATCACGCCTGTGATCATGGGCTTTCAGTGATACGTCCGAATTGCCCATGGACTACCACCCGTTGAGGCGGTTGGCCAAGCCCGACTTCTCGAGCGTGACGGGTGCTGTGGCGCAGGTCACAACGGAGGCCCTAGGGGATCTCCCTGAGATCCCGCCGAGACCTTCCTGAGATCTCCCGCAGATTTCGGGTGTGTTGCCCGGCACCGAATCCCCGCGCGCCGGGCACCGAATCCCCGCACGGGGTCGCGGGGTGGACCTCGCTCGCGAATCGGGGGGGCCTCGCTCGTGAAGCGGGGCGGATCTCGCTCGTGAAGCGGGGCGGGCCTCGCTCGTGAAGCGGGGCGGGCCTCGCTCGTGAAGCGGGGTGGGCCTCGCTCGTGAATCGGTGCACACGTCCACATCCGTCCACACCACTCCCGCCAAAGTGTGAACGCGGCGCCGCTATCAAGCGGATGTGTCCAGCACCAATTTGCTTGCGGGTGACTTCCCTTGATAGGGCGACCCCCTCTCGACCAGGGGTAACTCGCTGAGATGTCACCTCTGGTGATCACTCAGGCGCTTCGCGTATGAAGATCACCGCTCATCCGACTTCATGATCCTTCGTCAGGTGGTGGAGATCACAAAGCCGTTGTCGCACCCCGTGTCGCAGATCACAGACCGGCGGGCATAAGATGCGGGGCAGTTGGGCTTGTGACCTGCTTCACATGTACGCGATCTTCGCGGGCCTCGGTCCAACGCAACCGCCAACAGTCAGTGCCGACTGAGAGGAGCGAGGAGCGTGAACGCCTATGCGCCCATCCTCGTGCTGGGAGCCCTCGGGGCAGGCTTTGCGATCTTCTCCGTGGTCGCGGCCACGCTTATCGGTCCAAAGCGGTACAACCGCGCCAAGCTCGAGGCGTATGAGTGCGGTATCGAGCCGACGCCGACTCCGGCCGGCGGTGGGCGATTCCCCATCAAGTACTACCTGACGGCGATGCTCTTCATCGTCTTCGACATCGAGATCGTCTTCCTTTACCCCTGGGCCGTCACCTTCGATGCGCTGGGGATTTTCGGGCTCGTGGAGATGCTGCTCTTCGTGCTCACCGTCTTCGTCGCGTACGCGTACGTGTGGCGGCGCGGCGGCCTGGAATGGGACTAAGGGTCTGAGGGGCAAAAGAGCATGGGACTCGAAGAGAAACTGCCGAGCGGTTTTCTGCTGACCACCGTCGAACAGGCCGCGGGCTGGGTGCGCAAGTCATCCGTCTTCCCCGCGACCTTCGGCCTCGCGTGCTGCGCCATCGAGATGATGACGACGGGGGCCGGGCGCTATGACCTGGCGCGCTTCGGCATGGAGGTCTTCCGCGGTTCACCGCGCCAGGCGGACCTGATGATCGTGGCCGGGCGGGTGAGCCAGAAGATGGCGCCCGTCCTGCGGCAGGTCTATGACCAGATGCCGAACCCCAAGTGGGTCATTTCCATGGGGGTTTGTGCGTCATCGGGCGGGATGTTCAACAATTACGCGATTGTGCAGGGCGTGGACCACATTGTCCCCGTTGACATCTATTTGCCCGGCTGTCCGCCGCGGCCCGAGATGCTGATGGACGCCATCCTCAAGCTCCACCAGAAGATCCAGGGCTCCAAGCTCGGGGTCAACGCCGAGGAAGCGGCCCGCGAGGCGGAGGAGGCGGCCCTCAAGGCGCTCCCCACCATCGAGATGAAGGGGCTGCTGCGGTGAGCGACCAGCACCTGAACGGGAACGGGAACGGTGACGCGAACGGCGTCCCGGCTCCCCGCGACGCGGCCGGCGAGGTCATCGGCGTACGCAAGGGCATGTTCGGCGCCGAGAACGGCGGCGACACGTCCGGCTACGGCGGGCTCGTGCGGACCATCACCCTGCCGGGCGCCTCCGCGCGTCCCTACGGCGGCTGGTTCGACGAGGTCGCCGACGAGCTGGAGGGAGCCCTGGAGGAGCAGGGCCTCGTCCCTACGAGCGCGATCGAGAGGACGGTCGTCGACCGCGGCGAGCTCACCTTCCACATCGCGCGCGAGCACCTGCTCCGGGTCGCCCAGACCCTGCGCGACGACCCGGCCCTGCGCTTCGAGCTCTGTACGGGCGTCTCGGGGGTGCACTTCCTCGAGGACAAGGGCCGCGAGCTGCACGCCGTCTACCACCTGCGCTCGATCACCCACAACCGCCTGATCCGGCTCGAAGTCAGTGCCCCTGACGCCGATCCGCACGTCCCCTCGCTGGTCACGGTCTATCCGACCAACGACTGGCACGAGCGCGAGACGTACGACTTCTTCGGCCTGATCTTCGACGGTCACCCGGCCCTCACGCGGATCATGATGCCGGACGACTGGCAGGGCTTCCCGCAGCGCAAGGACTACCCCCTCGGCGGCATCCCCGTCGAGTACAAGGGCGCCCAGATCCCGGCTCCGGACCAGCGGAGGTCGTACAGCTGATGAGCACTTCACACGCATCCGCCGCTCGGGAGACGACCGAGGGGACCGTATATACGGTCACCGGCGGCGACTGGGACGAGGTCGTCCAGTCCGCCGCCCGGTCCGACGACGAGCGCATCATCGTCAACATGGGGCCGCAGCACCCCTCCACGCACGGCGTGCTGCGGCTGATCCTCGAGATCGAGGGCGAGACCGTCTCCGAGGCCCGCTGCGGCATCGGCTATCTGCACACGGGCATCGAGAAGAACCTCGAGTACCGCACGTGGACGCAGGGCACGACGTTCGTCACGCGCATGGACTATCTGACGCCGTTCTTCAACGAGGCGGCCTACTGCCTCGGCGTCGAGAAGCTCCTCGGCATCGAGGACCAGATCCCGGACCGCGCCTCGGTCCTGCGCGTGCTCCTGATGGAGCTCAACCGCATCTCCTCGCACCTGGTAGCCATCGCCACCGGCGGCATGGAGCTCGGCGCGACGACGATCATGATCTACGGCTTCCGTGATCGTGAACTCGTTCTCGACATCTTTGAGTTGATCACCGGCCTGCGGATGAACCACGCGTTCATCCGGCCCGGCGGACTCGCCCAGGACCTGCCGCCGGGCGCCGTGGACCAGCTCCGCGAGTTCCTGAAGCAGATGAAGAAGAACCTTCCCGAGTACGACAAGCTCGCCACCGGGAACCCCGTCTTCAAGGCCCGCATGCAGGACGTCGGCTATCTGGACCTCGCGGGCTGCATGGCCCTCGGCGCCACGGGCCCGGTGCTCCGCTCCGCGGGCCTCCCGCACGACCTGCGCAAGTCGCAGCCCTACTGCGGTTACGAGAACTACGAGTTCGACGTGCCGACCGCCGACACCTGCGACTCCTACGGGCGCTTCCTGATCCGCCTGGAGGAGATGCGCCAGTCGCTGCGCATCGTCGAGCAGTGCCTGGACCAGCTCGCCCCGGGCCCGGTCATGGTCGCCGACAAGAAGATCGCCTGGCCTGCCCAACTGGCGCTCGGGCCCGACGGTCTCGGCAACTCGCTCGACCACATCAAGAAGATCATGGGCACCTCCATGGAGGCCCTGATCCACCACTTCAAGCTGGTGACCGAGGGCTTCAGGGTCCCGGCCGGGCAGGCGTACACCGCCGTCGAGTCGCCCAAGGGCGAGCTCGGGGTGCATGTCGTCTCCGACGGCGGCACCCGCCCCTACCGGGTCCACTTCCGCGACCCGTCCTTCACCAACCTGCAGGCCATGGCGGCGATGTGCGAGGGCGGCCAGGTCGCCGATGTCATCGTCGCCGTCGCGTCCATCGACCCCGTGATGGGAGGCGTCGACCGGTGACCACCACCCCTTCCCAGCAGGGCGCGGGCGTCAGCCTGGGCATGCCCCAACTCCCCGCCCCCGACTACCCGGCCGACGTACGGACCCGGCTCGAAGCGGACGCCAAGGAAGTCATCGCCCGCTACCCCGACTCCCGCTCCGCGCTCCTTCCGTTGCTGCACCTGGTGCAGTCGGAGGAGGGCCACGTCACGCGGACCGGCATGGCCTTCTGTGCGGACGTGCTCGGCCTGACCACGGCCGAGGTCACCGCGGTGGCGACCTTCTACACGATGTACCGGCGCAAGCCCTCCGGTGATTACCAGGTCGGTGTCTGCACCAACACGCTGTGCGCCGTCATGGGCGGCGACGCGATCTTCGAGTCGCTCCAGGAGCACCTGGGTGTCGGCAACGAGGGGACCACAGAGGACGGCAAGGTCACGCTGGAGCACATCGAGTGCAACGCGGCCTGCGACTTCGCTCCCGTCGTGATGGTCAACTGGGAGTTCTTCGACAACCAGACCCCCGAGACCGCCAAGCGGCTCGTCGACGACCTGCGCGCGGGAGTGCAGGTCGAGCCGACCCGCGGCGCCCCCTTGTGCACGTACAAGGAGACGGCCCGGATTCTGGCGGGCTTCCCCGACGAGCGTCCCGGCGCCGTCGAGGCGAGCGGCGGCGCAGGGCCCGCCTCTCTGATCGGACTGCGGCTCGCCAAGGGCGAGTTGGCACAGCCGCGGGTCGTCCACCCGCGTGACGAGTCGACGTCGGGCACGGGCACGGGCACCGAGGAGGGGGAGTGATGACCTTGGCAGCCGAGATCGACCACGAGACGAGCCCGGAGAAGCTGCTCGCGCCGGTCCTTTCGGCGTTCTGGGACGAGGAGAAGTCCTGGACGCTGGACGCCTACCGGCGGCACGACGGGTACGAGGGCCTGCGCAAGGCCTTGGCGATGGCGCCGGACGACCTCATCGCGTACGTGAAGGACTCCGGCCTGCGCGGTCGGGGCGGGGCGGGATTCCCCACCGGAATGAAATGGCAGTTCATTCCGCAGGGCGATGGAAAGCCTCACTATCTAGTTGTCAACGCCGACGAATCGGAGCCGGGGACCTGCAAGGACATCCCGCTCCTCTTCGCGAACCCGCATTCCCTCATCGAGGGGATCGTGATCGCGTGCTACGCGATCCGCTCTTCGCATGCCTTCATCTATCTGCGTGGTGAAGTCGTCCCCGTGCTGCGGAGGTTGCACGAGGCCGTGCGTGAGGCGAAAGAGGCGGGATTCCTGGGCGAGAACATCCTGGGCAGCGGACTCGATCTGGAACTCACCGTGCACGCGGGCGCGGGCGCGTACATCTGTGGTGAGGAGACCGCGCTGCTCGACTCGCTCGAAGGCCGCCGTGGCCAGCCGCGACTGCGTCCCCCTTTCCCTGCCGTCGCGGGCCTCTACGCATGCCCCACTGTTGTCAATAACGTCGAGTCCATCGCGTCGGTTCCCGCGATCCTGAATCGCGGAAAAGACTGGTTCAAATCGATGGGCAGCGAGAAGTCCCCGGGCTTCACGCTCTATTCGCTCAGCGGGCATGTCACCAATCCCGGTCAGTACGAGGCGCCGCTCGGCATCACGCTGCGCCAGCTGCTCGACATGAGCGGCGGGATCAGGGCGGGCCACCGGCTCAAGTTCTGGACACCCGGCGGCTCTTCGACGCCGATGTTCACCGACGAGCACCTCGACGTCCCCCTTGATTACGAGGGCGTGGGCGCCGCCGGATCGATGCTCGGCACCAAGGCGCTGCAGTGCTTCGACGAGACGACCTGCGTCGTGCGGGCCGTCACCCGCTGGACCGAGTTCTACGCCCATGAGTCCTGCGGCAAGTGCACGCCCTGCCGCGAAGGGACGTACTGGCTGGTCCAGTTGCTCCGCGACATCGAGGCCGGCAAGGGCGTCATGGGCGACCTCGACAAGCTCAACGACATCGCCGACAACATCAACGGCAAGTCCTTCTGCGCCCTCGGCGACGGCGCCGCCGCACCGATCTCCTCCTCGCTCAAGTTCTTCCGCGAGGAGTACGAGCAGCACATCACCGGCAAGGGCTGCCCCCTCGACCCGGCCAAGTCGACGCTCTGGGCCGACAAGCACACGGAGGTGAACGCATGACAGTGACCACCAACAGCGCTCCCTCCGGAGGGGGCGAGGCGGCCGTTCCGCCGGAAGATCTCGTGTCGCTGACGATCGACGGCATCGAGATCAGCGTCCCCAAGGGGACGCTGGTCATCCGGGCCGCCGAGCTCCTCGGCATCGAGATCCCCCGGTTCTGCGACCACCCGCTGCTCGACCCGGTGGGCGCCTGCCGCCAGTGCATCGTCGAGGTGGAGGGCCAGCGCAAGCCGATGGCGTCCTGCACCATCACCTGCACCGACGGCATGGTCGTGAAGTCGCAGCTGTCGTCGCCGGTCGCCGAGAAGGCACAGCGCGGTGTGATGGAGCTGCTGCTCATCAACCACCCGCTGGACTGCCCGGTCTGCGACAAGGGCGGCGAGTGTCCGCTGCAGAACCAGGCGATGCAGGTCGGTGACCCGGACTCCCGCTTCGAGGGCAAGAAGCGGACCTTCGAGAAGCCCGTCCCGATCTCCACGCAGATCCTTCTCGACCGTGAGCGGTGCGTGCTGTGCGCGCGCTGCACCCGGTTCAGCAACCAGATCGCGGGCGACCCGATGATCGAGCTGCTCGAGCGGGGCGCGCTGCAGCAGGTCGGCACGGGCGTGGGCGACCCCTTCGAGTCGTACTTCTCCGGGAACACCATCCAGATCTGCCCGGTCGGTGCGCTGACCTCGGCGGCGTATCGCTTCCGCTCCCGGCCCTTCGACCTGGTGTCGTCGCCCTCGGTGTGCGAGCACTGCTCCGGCGGCTGCGCGACCCGCACGGACCACCGGCGCGGCAAGGTCATGCGGCGCCTCGCGCAGGACGACCCCGAGGTCAACGAGGAGTGGCTCTGCGACAAGGGTCGCTTCGGCTTCCGTTACGCGCAGAAGCCGGACCGGATCAGCACTCCCTTGGTGCGCAACACGGACGGCGTTCTGGAGCCCGCCAGTTGGCCCGAGGCCCTGGAAGCCGCGGCCACCGGACTCGCCGCCGCGCGCGGCCGTGCCGGTGTGCTGACCGGCGGGCGCCTCACCGTCGAGGACGCGTACGCGTACAGCAAGTACGCGCGCGTGGCGCTCGACACGAACGACATCGACTTCCGCGCGCGCGTGCACAGCAGCGAGGAGGCCGACTTCCTCGCCGCGCGCGTCGCGGGCCGGGGCCGGGACCTCGACGGCACCGGAGTCACGTACACGGCACTGGAGAAGGCACCCGCCGTCCTGCTCGTCGGACTCGAGTCCGAGGAGGAGGCGCCCGGGATCTTCCTGCGGCTCCGCAAGGCCTGGCGCAAGCACGGCCAGCGGACCTTCTCGCTGGCGACCTTCGCGTCCCGCGGCCTGGAGAAGGCGGGCGGCACGCTGCTGCCGGCCGCTCCGGGCACCGAGACGGAGTGGCTCGACGCGCTCGCGGCCGGGGTCGGCCTCGAAGGTGACGGGGCCAAGGCGGCCGAGGCGCTGCGCACTTCGGGCGCGGTGATCGTCGTCGGCGAGCGCACCGCCGCCGTGCAGGGCGGGCTCACCGCCGCCGTGCGGGCCGCGTCCGCGACCGGCGCCCAGCTGGTGTGGATCCCGCGCAGGGCGGGGGAGCGCGGCGCCGTCGAGGCGGGCGCGCTGCCCTCGCTGCTTCCCGGCGGGCGTCCGGCCACCGACCCGCGTGCGCGGGAAGAGGTCGCTGCCGCCTGGGGCGTCGCCGAACTCCCGCACCGCTACGGCCGCGACACCGGCCAGATCGTCGAGGCCGCCGCGACCGGCGAGCTGCGCGCGCTCCTGGTGGCGGGCGTGGAGGTCGCCGACCTTCCCGACCCGCCGCGCGCGCGTGAGGCCCTCGAGGAGATCGGCTTCCTGGTCTCGCTCGAACTGCGCCCCAGCGAGGTCACCGAGCACGCCGACGTCGTCCTGCCCGTGGCCGCCGTCGCGGAGAAGCCGGGCACCTTCCTCAACTGGGAGGGCAGGGCCCGTCTTTTCGGCGCCGCGCTCAAGCCCGACCAGATGACGCGCATGCTCGCACCCAGCGACGCTCGGGTGCTGCACATGCTGGCCGACGCCGGTGACGTACACCTGGGCCTTCCGGACCTGAACACCGCCCGGCGCGAGCTGGACCGGCTCGGCGGCTGGGACGGGCCGCACGCCACCGAGCCCCTGGAGACGGGTGCTCAGCCGCCGAGGCCCGCCTCCGGAGAGGCCGTTCTCGCGGGGCACCGGCTGCTGCTCGACCAGGGCCGCCTCCAGGAGGGGGACGACGCGCTCGCGGGGACGCGGCACGCGGCGCTCGCCCGGCTCTCGGCGGCCACCGCCGCGGAGGCCGGGGTCAAGGACGGCGACATCCTCGCCGTCAGCGGCCCCGCGGGCACCACCGAGCTGCCGCTCCACGTCACGGAGATGCCGGACCGCGTGGTGTGGCTGCCGCTGAACTCGACCGGGGGAGGCGTCACTTCGGACACCGGCGCGCGCCCCGGCGACCTCGTCCGCATCGGCCCGGCGGTCCTGCCGGAGCCCACTGAGGCCCCGGAGGTGACGTCGTGATGCACACCGTGGTGCCGCTTGCGGCGGAAGACCTGTCCATGTTCGGCCGTGACCCCTGGTGGCTGGTCGCCGTCAAGGCGGTCTTCTGCTTCGCGTTCCTGATGGTGACGGTGCTCTTCTCCATCGTGTGGGAGCGCAAGGTCGTCGCCTGGATGCAGCTGCGCATCGGCCCCAACCGGCACGGCCCCTGGGGCATGCTGCAGTCCCTCGCGGACGGCATCAAGCTGATGCTCAAGGAAGACCTGATCGTCAAGCGCGCGGACAAGGTGGTCTACATCCTTGCCCCGATCGTCGCCGCGATCCCGGCCTTCATGGCGATCGCGGTGATCCCCTTCGGGCCCGCGGGCAACGAAGTCTCGATCTTCGGCCAGCGCACCACGATGCAGCTCACCGACCTGCCGATCGCGATGCTCTACATCCTCGCGGTCGCCTCGGTCGGCATCTACGGCATCGTGCTAGCGGGTTGGAGTTCTGGATCCACCTATCCGCTCCTCGGCGGCCTGCGCTCCTGCGCGCAGATGATCTCGTACGAGATCGCGATGGGCGCGGCCTTCGCCTCCGTCTTCCTCTACTCCGGGTCGATGTCGACCTCGGCGATCGTGGAGGCGCAGGCGGACCGCTGGTACATCCTGCTGCTTCCCGTCTCGTTCCTGATCTACATCGTGACGATGGTCGGCGAGACCAACCGCGCGCCGTTCGACATGCCGGAGTCCGAGGGCGACCTCGTCGGTGGCTTCAACACCGAGTACTCCTCCATCAAGTTCGCGCTCTTCATGCTCGCCGAGTACGTCAACATGGTCACCGTCTCGGCGGTCTCGGTCACGCTCTTCCTGGGCGGCTGGCGGGCCCCGTATCCGGTCAGCACCTTCTGGGAGGGCGCGAACCACGGCTGGTGGCCGATGCTCTGGTTCGTGATCAAGGTCCAGCTGTTGCTGTTCTTCTTCATCTGGCTGCGCGGCACGCTGCCACGCGTCCGCTACGACCAGCTGATGAAGCTCGGTTGGAAGGTCCTGATCCCGGTCTCGGTCGTCTGGCTGATGCTCGTGGCCACGGTCAGGGTGATGCGGAACGAGGATTACGACTTCACCTCGATCGCGCTCTATGTGGGCGGCGGAGTCATCGCACTGCTTCTGCTCTCCGTCGTCGTCGACATCTTCCGCGACAAACGCGAGAAGGAAGCGGCAGTCGAGGAGGAGCCGGTCGCCTTCGACCCGATGGCGGGCGGATTCCCGGTCCCACCGCTGCCCGGACAGAGCCTGCCGCCCGTGCCGCGCCGACGCTCGCGCCAGGAGCGGGAGTTGATTGTCAGTGGTGGGCCGGATACTCAAAGTGACGGAAAGGAGGCGTCCGATGGCTGAGCCGAACGAGGACTCGACCCACGAGTCGAACCAATCGAAGCAGGGGTTCCAGAACCCCGTCGCGGGCTTCGGCGTGACCTTCAAGGCCATGTTCAAGAAGCGGCTGACCGAGCAGTACCCGGAGCAGGAGAAGACCACCGCTCCCCGCTTCCACGGCAGGCACCAGCTCAACCGCCATCCGGACGGCCTGGAGAAGTGCATCGGCTGTGAGCTCTGCGCCTGGGCCTGCCCCGCGGACGCCATCTATGTGGAGGGCGCGGACAACACCGAAGAGGAGCGCTACTCCCCGGGCGAGCGCTACGGCCGCGTCTACCAGATCAACTACGCCCGCTGCATCCTGTGCGGCCTGTGCATCGAGGCGTGCCCCACGCGCGCGTTGACGATGACGAACGAGTTCGAGCTGGCGGACAGCACCCGCGCGGACCTCATCTACACCAAGGAGCAGCTGCTCGCCGGCCTGGAGGAAGGCATGGTCGAGACTCCGCACTCGATCTTCCCGGGCACGGACGAGCAGGACTACTACCGCGGCCTGGTCACCGAGGCCGCGCCCGGCACGGTGCCCCAAGTGGCCGTCAGCAAGGGCGAGAAGGCCCCCGAGGCGGAAGGGGCGGCAGGATGAGCGAGCTCGCCGCCTACACCACCTCCACCGGTGAGGCCTTCCAGTTCTGGGTGCTCGGCACGGTCGCCGTGATCGGCGCCCTGTGCACGATCCTCATGAAGAAGGCCGTGCACAGTGCGCTCTGCCTGGCCGGGACCATGATCATCCTGGCGGTCTTCTACCTCGCCAACGGCGCGTACTTCCTGGGCATCGTCCAGGTCGTCGTCTACACCGGCGCGATCATGATGCTCTTCCTCTTCGTGGTCATGCTCGTCGGCGTCACCGCCGCCGACTCCCTGAAGGAGACCATCAAGGGCCAGCGCTGGCTGGCCGCTCTGTGCGGCTTCGGCTTCGCGATCCTGCTGTTCGCGGGGATCGGGAACGCTTCGGTGAACGAGTTCGCGGGCCTCTCCAAGGCGAACGCGGGCGGCAACGTGGAGGGGCTCGCCGAGCTCATCTTCACGAAGTACGTCTTCGCCTTCGAGATCACCGGCGCGCTGCTGATCACCGCCACCGTCGGCGCGATGGTGCTCACCCACCGCGAGCGCACGGAGCGCGCCAAGACGCAGCGCGAGATGTCCGAGGCGCGCGTGCGCTCCAGCCACGTGCCGCCGCTGCCCGCCCCCGGTGTCTACGCACGGCACAACGCCGTGGACATCGCGGGCCTGCTCCCGGACGGCACCCCGTCGGAGCTCACGGTCAACAAGACGCTGCGCGAGCGCGGCCAGATCCGTGATGTGTCGGACGAGGCGCTCGACGATCTGCGGGCGCTGGAGCAGCGCTCCACGGAGCGCCTCGAGCGGTCGTCCCAGGCCGAGGAGGCGTCGAAGTGAATCCGGTCAACTACCTGTATCTCGCGGCGCTGTTGTTCGCGATCGGCGCCACCGGCGTGCTGATCAGGCGGAACGCGATCGTGGTGTTCATGTGTATCGAGCTGATGCTCAACGCGTGCAACCTCGCCTTCGTCGCCTTCTCCCGGCTGCACGGCAACCTCGACGGCCAGATCATCGCCTTCTTCACGATGGTCGTCGCCGCCGCGGAGGTCGTGGTCGGCCTGGCGATCATCGTGTCGCTGTTCCGCTCCCGCCACTCGGCTTCGGTCGACGACGCCAGCCTGATGAAGCTGTAAGGGGTCGCTGAAAAGTGGAGAACCTGATCGCGCTGCTCGTAGCGGCGCCTCTGCTCGGAGCGGCCGTACTGCTGTGCGGCGGGCGGCGGTTGGACCGCGTGGGCCACTGGCTCGGCACGCTGCTCGCGGCCGCCTCCTTCGTCGTCGGTGTCGTGCTCTTCACCGACCTGCTGGGCAAGGGCGCCGAGGAGCGCTCCCTGTCGCAGCACCTGTTCAGCTGGATCCCCGTGGAGGGCTTCCAGGCGGACGTCGCCTTCCAGCTCGACCAGCTGTCGATGACGTTCGTCCTGCTGATCACCGGTGTGGGCACGCTGATCCACATCTACTCCATCGGGTACATGGAGCACGACGAGCGGCGCCGCCGCTTCTTCGGCTATCTGAACCTGTTCCTCGCGGCGATGCTCCTGCTGGTCCTCGCCGACAACTACCTGCTCCTGTATGTCGGCTGGGAGGGCGTGGGCCTCGCCTCGTACCTCCTGATCGGCTTCTGGCAGCACAAGCCCAGCGCGGCCACCGCCGCGAAGAAGGCCTTCCTGGTCAACCGGGTCGGCGACATGGGCCTGTCGATCGCGATCATGCTGATGTTCACCACCTTCGGGACGTTCGCCTTCGGTCCTGTCCTTGAGGCGACGGGTGAGACGAGCGAGGGCAAGCTCACGGCCATCGGCCTGATGCTGCTGCTCGCCGCGTGCGGCAAGTCCGCCCAGGTGCCGCTGCAGTCCTGGCTCGGCGACGCGATGGAGGGCCCGACCCCGGTCTCGGCCCTGATCCACGCGGCGACGATGGTCACCGCGGGCGTGTACTTGATCGTCCGCTCCGGAGAGATCTTCAACGCCGCACCGGACGCCCAGCTTGCCGTCACCGTCGTGGGCGCGGTCACGCTCCTGTTCGGTGCGATCGTCGGTTGCGCGAAGGACGACATCAAGAAGGCCCTCGCCGGGTCGACGATGTCCCAGATCGGCTACATGATCCTGGCCGCGGGCCTCGGCCCCATCGGGTACGTCTTCGCGATCATGCACCTGGTGACGCACGGCTTCTTCAAGGCCGGGCTCTTCCTCGGGGCCGGTTCGGTCATGCACGGCATGAACGACGAGGTCGACATGAGGAAGTACGGCGGCCTCAGGAAGTACATGCCGGTCACCTTCGTGACCTTCGGCCTCGGCTATCTCGCGATCATCGGCTTCCCCGGTCTGTCCGGCTTCTTCTCCAAGGACAAGATCATCGAGGCGGCGTTCGCCAAGGGCGGCACGGAGGGCTGGATCCTCGGCTCGGTGGCGCTCCTGGGCGCGGCCATCACCGCGTACTACATGACGCGCGTGATGCTGCTGACCTTCTTCGGAGAGAAGCGCTGGCAGCCGGATGCGGAAGGCAATGAGCCGCACCCGCACGAGTCGCCCAAGTCGATGACGATCCCGATGATCCTGCTGGCCTTCGGGTCGGTCTTCGCGGGCGGGTTCTTCAGCATCGGCGACCGCTTCATGCACTGGCTGGAGCCGGTCACCCAGCACGCCCACGGCGACTCACCGCTCAGCGCCGCCACGGTCACGGGCGCCACGATGGTCGTCCTGGTCATCGGTGTGGCCCTCGCCTACGTCCAGTACGGACGCCGGCCGGTCCCGGTCACCGCCCCGCGCGGCTCGCTGCTCACCCGGGCGGCCCGCCGCGACCTCCTCCAGGACGACTTCAACCACGTCGTCCTGGTGCGCGGCGGCGAGCACCTCACGCGGTCCCTGGTGTACGTCGATCACACCCTGGTCGACGGAGTCGTCAACGGCACGGCGGCCTCGGTCGGCGGCCTCTCCGGGCGGCTGCGCAAACTGCAGAACGGCTACGCCCGCTCCTACGCGGTCTCGATGTTCGGCGGCGCTGCGGTACTCATCGCCGCGACCCTGCTGATGAGGGCGGTCTGATACCGGATGTCTGAAGCAAGCACAGTCTTTCCTCTCCTGACAGCGACGGCGGCGCTGCCCGCGGTCGGCGCGATCGCCACGGCAGCCGTCCCGGCCGCACGGCGCGGCGCCGCCAAGTGGCTCGCGCTGCTCGTCTCGCTCGCGACGCTCGCGCTCGCCGTGACCGTGCTCGTGCGGTTCGACCCCGACGGGGCCCGCTATCAACTGACCGAGTCCCGTTCCTGGATCGCGGACTTCGGGGTGCGGTACGAGCTCGGGGTGGACGGCATCGGTGTCGCGCTCATCGCGCTCACCGCCCTGCTGATGCCCTTCATCATCCTGGCCGGGTGGCACGACGCCGACCCCCTGGAGACCAAGTCCTCGCGCTGGCGGCCGACTCAGGGCTTCTTCGCCCTGATCCTCGCCGTCGAGGCGATGGTGATCATCTCCTTCGAGGCCACCGACGTCTTCCTCTTCTACATCTTCTTCGAAGCCATGCTCATCCCGATGTACTTCCTCATCGGCGGCTTCGGAGACCGCGCCCACGCGGGCAGCGACGAGAACGCGTCGGCGCAACGCTCGTACGCGGCCGTGAAGTTCCTGCTCTACAACCTGGTCGGCGGCCTGATCATGCTGGCCGCCGTGATCGGGCTCTACGTGGTGGCGGGGAACTTCTCGCTCCAGGAGATCACCGAAGCGCGGGCCAACGGCACGCTCGACATGGCGACCAACACGGAGCGGCTGCTCTTCCTCGGCTTCTTCTTCGCCTTCGCGGTGAAGGCGCCGCTGTGGCCGCTGCACACCTGGCTGCCGAACGCGATGGGCGAGGCCACGGCCCCGGTCGCCGTACTGATCACGGCAGTTGTCGACAAGGTCGGCACGTTCGCGATGCTGCGGTTCTGCCTCGGGCTCTTCCCCGAGGCGAGCAAGTGGGCGACGCCGGTCATCCTCGTACTCGCCCTGATCAGCATCGTGTACGGGGCGCTGCTCGCCGTCGGCCAGCGCGACATCAAGCGGCTTGTGGCGTACGCGTCGATCTCGCACTTCGGGTTCATCATTCTCGGCATCTTCGCGATGACCTCGCAGGGCCAGTCCGGCGCGACGCTCTACATGGTCAACCACGGCATCTCGACCGCCGCCCTGATGCTGGTCGCCGGATTCCTGATCTCGCGGCGCGGTTCGCGGCTCATCGCGGACTACGGAGGCGTGCAGAAGGTCGCTCCGGTGCTCGCCGGCACCTTCCTGATCGGCGGTCTCGCGACGCTCTCGCTGCCGGGGCTCGCCCCGTTCGTGAGTGAGTTCCTGGTCCTGGTCGGCGCGTTCGCGCGCTATCCGGTGGCCGGGATCATCGCGACGTTCGGCATCGTGCTCGCCGCGCTCTACACCCTCGTCCTGTACCAGCGGACGATGACGGGCCCCGTGAAACCGGAGGTCTCGGCCATGCCCGACCTGCGGGTGCGGGAACTGGTCGTCGTCGCCCCGCTGATCGCGCTCCTGATCGGCCTCGGCGTCTACCCGAAGCCGCTCACCGAGCTGGTGAACCCGGCGGTCGAGCACACCATGTCCGACGTACAGCAGAAGGACCCGAAGCCCGACGTGGAGGCGGCCAAGTGAGCGCATCGGCTGTCCACAGCCTGTGGACAATGGCGTCGGCCGCGGCGCCCCAGGATCAGATCGACAAGATCGACACTCCCACGATCGAGTACGCCCAGCTGTCACCGACGTTGATCGTCATCGGCGCGGCGGTCCTCGGGATCCTCATCGAGGCCTTCGTGCCGCGCAAGACGCGGTACTACGCGCAGGTGTTCGTGGCGGTGGTCGCCCTCACCGCGGCCTTCGCCGCGGTCGTCGGGCTCGCGGCCACCGGATACGGCACGACGAAGGCGCACATCGCCGCGATGGGCGCCATCGCCGTCGACGGACCCGCGCTCTTCCTGCAGGGCACGATCCTCCTCGCGGGACTCGTCGCGATCTTCACCTTCGCGGAACGGCGGCTCGACCCGGCGGCGCACGGCAACCGCGTCGACTCGTTCGTCGCGCAGGCCGGGGCCGTGCCCGGCAGCGAGGGCGAACAGGCCGCCACGAAGGCCGGGTTCACCACCACCGAGGTGTTCCCGCTGGCCCTCTTCGCGATCGGCGGGATGCTCGTCTTCCCGTCGGCGAACGACCTCCTGACGCTCTTCATCGCCCTCGAGGTCTTCTCGCTGCCGCTCTACCTGCTGTGCGCGCTCGCCCGCCGCAAGCGCCTGATGTCGCAGGAAGCCGCCGTCAAGTACTTCCTGCTCGGCGCCTTCTCCTCCGCCTTCATGCTCTTCGGGATCGCGCTGCTCTACGGATACGCGGGCTCGGTGTCGTACGGCACCATCGCGAAGGTCGTCGACGGCAGCATCCAGACGGTCGACCCGGCGCTCGCCGACACCATGGGCAACGACGCGCTGCTCCTCATCGGCGCCGCGATGGTCGTCATGGGGCTGCTCTTCAAGGTCGGCGCCGTGCCGTTCCACATGTGGACCCCGGACGTCTACCAGGGCGCTCCGACCCCGGTGACCGGCTTCATGGCGTCGGCGACGAAGGTGGCCGCCTTCGGCGCGCTGCTGCGGCTGCTCTACGTGGTCCTGCCGGGCCTGCGCTGGGACTGGCGTCCCGTGATGTGGGGCGTCGTGGTCCTCACGATGCTGGCCGGCGCGATCGTCGCGATCACCCAGACCGACATCAAGCGGCTGCTCGCGTACTCGTCGATCGCGCACGCGGGCTTCATCCTCGCCGGTGTCATCGCCATGACCCCGGACGGCATCTCGTCGGTCCTCTTCTACCTGGGGGCCTACTCCTTCGTGACGATCGGGGCGTTCGCCGTGGTCACGCTGGTGCGGGACGCGGGCGGCGAGGCCACGCACCTGTCGAAGTGGGCGGGGCTCGGCCGCAGGTCGCCGCTGGTCGCGGCCGTCTTCGCGGTCTTCCTGCTCGCCTTCGCCGGCATCCCGCTGACCTCCGGGTTCGCCGGGAAGTTCGCGGTCTTCAAGGCGGCGGCCGAGGGTGGCGCGGGCGCGTTGGTCGTGGTCGGTGTGATCTCGTCCGCGATCGCCGCGTTCTTCTACATCCGTGTGATCGTGCTCATGTTCTTCAGCGAGCCGAAGGCGGACGGCCCGACCGTCGCCGTGCCCTCGCCGCTGACGATGACCGCGATCGGCGTGGGTGTCGCGGTGACGCTCGTGCTCGGTGTGGCCCCGCAGTACTTCCTGGATCTGGCGAACCAGGCGGGAGTCTTCGTCCGGTAGCCGTCTCCGTTCATACGCCGCCCGGCACCCTGTTCGACTGGGGTGCCGGGCGGCGGCGTCCGGAGGGCCGGGCCTGTGGATAACTTCCAGAGCTGTCGGTCCTGAGCCCTATCGTGGAGGCAGTGGTCGAAGCGCGACGTACGGGGGCAGGGCGATGGATGGGAACGATGGCATGAGCGAGGTGACCGTACCGGGCTCGGTGGCGGACAGTGACGCGCTGCGGACGCTGCACCGCGTCTTCGGGTACGACGCGTTCCGCGGCGAGCAGGAAGCGATCATCGAGCATGTGATCGCGGGCGGGGACTCCGTCGTGCTGATGCCCACCGGCGGCGGCAAGTCGCTCTGCTATCAGATCCCGGCCCTGGTCAGACCCGGCACGGGCGTGGTCGTCTCGCCCCTCATCGCGCTCATGCAGGACCAGGTGGACGCGCTGCGGGCGCTCGGCGTGCGGGCCGGGTTCATCAACTCCACGCAGGACTTCGACGAGCGGCGGGTGATGGAGGCCGAGTTCCTCGCGGGGGAGCTCGACGTGCTGTACCTGGCGCCGGAGCGGCTGCGTCTGGAGTCGACCCTCGACCTGCTCTCCCGCGCCAAGATCTCCGTCTTCGCGATCGACGAGGCGCACTGCGTCGCCCAGTGGGGACACGACTTCCGCCCCGACTATCTGGCCCTCTCCCTCCTCGGCGAGCGCTGGCCGGACGTGCCGCGCATCGCCCTGACGGCGACGGCGACGCACGCCACGCACCGGGAGATCACCGAGCGGCTCGGCATGCCGGACGCCAAGCACTTCGTGGCGAGCTTCGACCGGCCCAACATCCAGTACCGCATCGTGCCGAAGGCCGAGCCGAAGAAGCAGCTCCTGTCCTTCCTGAAGGAGGAGCACGCGGGAGACGCGGGCATCGTCTACTGCCTGTCGCGCAACTCGGTCGAGAAGACCGCCGAGTTCCTGTGCAAGAACGGCATCGAGGCCGTGCCGTACCACGCGGGTCTGGACGGCAGGACGCGCGCCGCCCACCAGTCCCGCTTCCTCCGTGAGGAGGGCCTGGTCGTCTGCGCCACGATCGCCTTCGGCATGGGCATCGACAAGCCGGACGTCCGGTTCGTCGCCCACCTCGACCTGCCGAAGTCCGTCGAGGGCTACTACCAGGAGACGGGCCGTGCGGGCCGTGACGGACTGCCCTCCACGGCCTGGATGGCGTACGGCCTGCAGGACGTCGTCCAGCAGCGGAAGCTGATCCAGGGCGGCGAGGGCGACGAGGCGTTCCGCCGCCGGGCGGCCTCGCACCTGGACTCGATGCTGGCGCTGTGCGAGACCGCCCAGTGCCGCCGGGGCCAGCTCCTGACCTACTTCGGCCAGGACGCGGACGGCCAGTCCTGCGGCAACTGCGACACGTGCCTCACGCCCCCGGAGACGTGGGACGGGACCGTGGCGGCGCAGAAGGTCCTGTCGACGGTCGTGCGGCTCAAGCGCGAGCGCGGGCAGAAGTTCGGCGCGGGGCAGATCATCGACATCCTGCTCGGCAAGAAGACCGCCAAGGTCATCCAGTTCGACCATGACCAGCTCTCGGTCTTCGGTATCGGCGAGGAGCTGGCGGAGGCCGAATGGCGGGGCGTGGTGCGGCAGTTGCTCGCCCAGGGGCTCATCGCGGTCGAGGGGGAGTACGGCACGCTGGTCCTGACCGAGGGCAGCGGGTCCGTGCTCGGCCGGGAGCGGGAGGTGCGGTTGCGCAAGGAGCCGAAGCGTGCGGCTGCCGCGCGGGCCTCGAAGGGGGAGCGGAAGGCGAAGGCGGCTGCCGCGGTGGCCGAGCTGCCGCAGGAAGCTGTGCCGGTGTTCGAGGCGCTGCGGGCGTGGCGCGGGGCGCAGGCCAAGGAGCTGGGCCTCCCGGCGTACGTGATCTTCCACGACGCGACGCTGCGGGAGATCGCCTCGCTCCGGCCGTCGTCCCTGGCGGAGCTGGGCGGCGTCAGCGGCCTCGGCGAGAAGAAGCTGGCTACCTACGGGGAGGGTGTGCTGGGGGTACTGGCGGAGTTGGGGGATGGGGTCCCCGCGCAGTCCGCGGAGTCACCCGAGGAGGAGTGGCCGGAGCCGCCGGAGGACTTCTGAGAGGGCGCCGAGGGGCGCCCCGCAGGGGCGCGGGGAACTGCGCGACCAGCCACGACGGTGCTGTAGACGCTCCCCGGCCCCTGCCGGACTCATCGTGCCGAGGCGACCCTGCCAGAAACCTCTCCGAGGCCGACCCGGGTCCCGTCCGGGCCAGGGGCCCACGCCGTCAGAGTGACCTCATCCCCGTCCTCCAGGAATGTCCGCTTCCCGTCCGGCAGGACAAGCGGGTCGCGGCCGTTCCAGGTGATCTCGATGAGGGAGCCGTACTGCCCCTCCGAGGGGCCGGAGACGGTGCCCGAGCCGTACAGATCGCCCGTGCGCAGGGACGCGCCGTTCACCGTCATGTGGGCCAGCTGCTGGGCCGCCGTCCAGTAGACGGTGGAGAAGGGCGGCTCGGAGATGACGTGGCCGTTCAGGGTCACGGTGATCCGCAGGTCGTAGCCGCCCGGCTCGTCCGCGGCGGGCTCCGCCGAGTCGTCCAGATAGGGGAGGAGCTCGTGCGTCCGCGCGGGCGGGGTGACGCGCGCCGCGTCCAGCGCCTCCAGCGGGGTGATCCACGCCGAGACGGAGGTGCAGAAGGACTTGCCGAGGAACGGCCCGAGCGGGACGTACTCCCAGGCCTGGATGTCGCGCGCCGACCAGTCGTTGAGGAGCGTGAGGCCGAAGACATGCTCACGGAAGTCCGCGAGCGGCACCGGCGTGCCCATCTCCGACGGCGTACCGACGACGAAGCCGACCTCCGCCTCGATGTCGAGCCGGACCGAGGGGCCGAAGACGGGTGCCGTGTCGGCCGGCGTCTTGCGCTGCCCCGTCGGACGTACCACCTCCGTCCCGGAGACCACAACAGTGCCGGACCGGCCGTGGTAACCGATGGGCAGGTGCTTCCAGTTGGGGGTCAGTGGCGTCGGCGAATCCGGGCGGAAGATCTTGCCCAGGTGCGTCGCGTGGTGCTCGGAGGCGTAGAAGTCCACATAGTCCGCGACCTCGAAGGGGAGGTGCAGCGTCACCTCGGACAGCGGGTGAAGCAGCGGACGGACGACCTCGCGGTGGGCCGGGATCGTCAGCCACGCCGTGATCGCGCGCCGGACGTCGGACCAGGCGGTGCGGCCCGCGGCGAGCAGCGGGTTCAGCGTGGGCCGTGCGAGCAGCGAGACATAGGGCGAACCGAGCGCGGCGGCCGCGGCGCCCGCGTCGAGGACATGATCACCGAGTCGTACACCGACCCGGCGCTCTGTGTCCCCGGTGGTCCCGGCCGGGGAGAACACGCCGTACGGGAGGTTGTGCGGCCCGAAGGGGTCGCTCTCCGAGAGGGCGAAGGGGTCGCCGCCTTCGGAGCGCACGGAAGGGTCGCTCCCGGCCGGCTCGAGCGGGGTCTGCTCGGACATGCGTACCTGCCTCGCTTTCCATTGGGTGTGCCACACGTTACGTGGGAAGTCCCCGGTTGGGGCAGTGCCTAAAGAGTTCGCAATGTCCGAATAAGCCTTGCTGGAGTGGTCAATTCCGGCTTAGCGTCCTTTGGGGGACGCGGACGGGGTGGGTCCGGGTCAGACGGAGGGACACGTGGGGGGACCCGTGGCCAGGACGAACGACAGCGTGCCCGTGGCGGTGGACCGGGAAGTGCCCGGCCTGATCGTGAAGTTCGGCGACTATCCGCTGCACCACGGAGGCGTCGGCGCGATCCGCAGCCTCGGGCGTCTCGGCGTGCCCATGTATGCGATCACGGAGGACCGTTACACGCCCGCGGCGCTCTCGCGTCACCTCACCGGAGCCTTCCCCTGGCCGACCACAGGGGCGGAGCGGCCGGAGCGGCTCGTCGAGGGGCTGCTGCGCGTCGCCCGCCGGATCGGCAGACCCACGGTCCTGATCCCGACCGACGAGGAGGCGGCCGTCCTCATCGCCGAGCACCAGGAGCCGCTCGGTGACGCGGGGTTCCTGTTTCCGCGCGTGGAGCCGGAGTTGCCCCGCCGCCTGGCCAGCAAGCAGGGCCTGCACGAGCTGTGCGTGGAGCACGGCGTCGCGTCGCCCGCGGCGGCCTTCCCCGAAAGCCTCGGGGACATCGAGGAGTTCGCCGCCACGGCGGTCTTCCCGGTGGTCGCCAAGAACCGCGAGGCGTTCACCCGCCGCAGCAGGCCCGCGGTGAACGGGACGACGCGCATAGAGACCCCGGAGGGCCTGCTCGGCCTGGCCCGCGACTGGGGCACGCGCCCCGGTGTGATCCTCCAGGAGTATCTGCCCCGTGAGCAGGCCGAGGACTGGATCGTGCACGCGTACTTCGACGTGGACTCGACGCCGCTCGCGATGTTCACGGGCGTCAAGGTGCGCTCCTGGCCGCCGCACGCGGGGATGACGGCGAATGCGTACGTCGTCGACAATCCGGAACTCGTGGACCTCACCGCACGTTTTATCAAGCAGATCGGCTTCACCGGAATCATCGACCTCGACCTGCGCTTCGACCGGCGCGACGGTCAGTACAAACTGCTCGACTTCAACCCGCGCATGGGCGCCCAGTTCCGGCTCTTCGAGAGCGAGTCCGGGATCGACGTCGTCCGTGCGATGCATCTGCACCTGACAGGCCGCCCTGTCCCGGAGGGGGAACAGCGCGCCGGTCATCGGTACGTCGTGGAGAACATCGACCTGCCCGCTCTCCTCGCCTACCGCCGCAGCGGATATACGACGCCGCACGCGCCCGCCCGCGCGAGCGGCACGGAACTGGCATGGCTCGCGGCGGACGACATGAAGCCGTTCTTCACGATGCTCGCGAGGTTCGTACGGCCGGGGGCCAAGCATCTGTACCAACTCTGGCGGACGAACCGGCGGGGGAGCGCGACGAGTTGAGTCTGAAGGTGGCACCGCACAACTGAATCCAGCACCACACGAAGTAGGCACACGCAATAAGTGACGTCCTGGGGAGGGACTTCGTGATCCAACCAGTAGCAGTCATCGGGGCGGGCCCGTTCGGCCTGTCGACCGCGGCCCATCTGAGGGCCCGCGGCATCCCGGTACGGATCTTCGGCGAGCCCATGGTGAGCTGGCGCGCCCATATGCCGGCGGGGATGCTCCTGAAGTCGACGCCCGCGGCGTCGAACATCGACGCGCCGCAGCGCGGCCACAACCTCGTCGACTACTGCGACGCGGCGGGGATACCGCGCCTGGTCACCGACGAGGACATCATCCCCGTGGAGACCTTCGTCGCCTACGGGGAGTGGTTCAAGCAGAAGCTCGTGCCCGAACTCGAGCAGGTGCGGGTGGTGTCGGTCGACCGCAGGGGCACGGCGGGCTTCGACCTGAAGCTGGACTCCGGCGAGCAGTTCGCGGCCCGCGCGGTCGTCGTCGCGACCGGGCTCTCCGGTCTCGCGCAGCTGCCGCCCGAGCTGGCCGCGGCCGTACCGGACGGGCCGACCCCCACAGGTCCCGTCTCGCACAGCTCGCAGCACCACGACCTGTCGCGGTTCGCCGGGCGTGACCTGATCGTGGTCGGTGCGGGCCAGTCGTCCCTGGAGACGGCCGCGCTCGCCGCCGAAGCGGGCGCGAACGTCCGGGTGGTGGCGCGCGGCAAGGGGGCCGTGGACTTCGGGGCGCCTCCGTGGGAGCAGCCGAGGCTGCGCCCCGAGTCGCCGTTCGGCCGCGCCTGGTCGCTCTACGCGATCAGCTACTACCCCCACCCCTACCGCTATCTGCCCCCGCAGGCCCGGCACTTCCTGGTCCGCCGCATCCTCGGGCCGCTGGGCGCCTGGTGGCTGCGCGACCGCTTCGAGGACAAGGTCGACAAGCGCGAGGTCCGCCGCATCGCCTCGGCGGAGGTCCGCGACGGCAGCCCGGTCCTGCGGGTCGAGACCCTGGGCGGCCGCACCCGCGAACTCGCCGCCGACCACATCATGGCGGCGACGGGCTACCGGGTCGACATCGCCGCGATGGACTTCCTGGGCCACGCGCTCCGCGCCCGCCTCGCGGTGAGCCGGGGCACGCCGAAGCTCGGCGCCGGGTACGTCTCGTCGGTCCCCGGCCTGTACTTCACGGGGCTGCCGGCGGCGGCGTCGTACGGACCGGTGATGCGGTTCGTGTGTGGGACGGAGTTCGCTTCGCCACGGCTTGCCCGGCATCTCGCGGCGGCGCACGGCTGAGGGAGAGGGCGAGAGGCAACTAGGGGCAACTAGAGGCAACTAGGGGCAGGGCGAGGGGAATTCAGGGGATTCGTCCCCTGTCGCCCACCCCGGCGTACGCCCCCCGAGCCGTGCGGAGCGACACGTCCCGGTGAATCCCCGGAGCGCCGGTTGCGCGACCGGCGCACCGAGCCCGTCACAGCTCCTGTCACGTTGCTTTCAGCATCGCCGTGGATCCGTATTCTCTGGATCATGGCCGCTCCCCTCGCATATTCACTTATCGCCACTGACCTGGACGGAACGCTGCTGCGCGGCGACGACACCATCTCCGACCGGTCGCGGGCAGCACTGGCGGCGACGGTCGCCGCCGGGGCCCGGCACCTGGTGGTGACCGGGCGGCCCGCGCCGCGCGTGAAGCCGCTCCTCGACGATCTGGGCGGCGGCGGTCTCGCCGTCTGCGGGCAGGGGGCGCAGTTGTACGACGCGGAGTCCGACCGGATGGTGTGGTCGGTGACCCTGGACCGGGATCTCGCCGAGGCCGCGCTCGGGAAGATCGAGGCCGAGGTCGGGCAGGTCTACGCCGCCGTCGACCAGGACGGCGTGGACGGGCTCACCCTCATCGAGCCGGGTTACCTGATGCCGCACCCCACGCTGCCGGCCGTGCGGGTGCGGCGGCGGGACGCGCTCTGGGCCGAGCCGATCAGCAAGGTGCTGCTGCGCCATCCCGAGCTGACCGACGACGAGTTGGCCGCCGTGGCGCGTGATGCCGTCGGGTCCCTCGCCACCGTCACCATGTCCGGTCCCGGCACGGTCGAGCTGCAGCCGCGCGGGGTGACCAAGGCGACCGGGCTCGCACTCGCCGCCGAGCGGCTCGGGATGACCTCCGCGGACACCATCGCCTTCGGCGACATGCCCAATGACGTACCGATGTTCGTGTGGGCTGCCCGTGGCGTGGCCATGGCCAACGCTCATCCCGATCTCAAGTCGGCGGCCGATGAGGTGACTTCGTCGAACGAGGACGACGGGGTGGCCGCGGTGCTTGAGCGGCTGCTGAGCGCTCCGCGGGAAGTGCGGTGGTGAGTCCGCGGGCCGGTGGGGGCTGGTCGCGCAGTTCCCCGCGCCCCTTACGGGGCACAACTCACCCCGCAGTTCCCCGCGCCCCCTACGGCGCGCAACTCACCCCGCCGTCCGCGGAATCCGCTTCTCCCACGTCCGGTGGAACACCACCTCGCCGCCGTCCTTGCACACCACCTCGTTCGACGTGATGAAGTCCGCCGCGTCACAGGTGATCTCGGAGCGCGACTCCACCCGTACGTCCCAGGCCAGTTCCGGGCGGTGCAGGCGGATCGTCCAGTCGGAGCGGGTGCGGGCGGAGAGGGGGTCGGACTCGTTGATCGTGTACGTCTCCAGCGCGTCCTCGGTGAACTCCAGGCCGTCCGGGTAGACCCGCGTGCCGCCGTAGCGCGGGTCCACCTCCAGGCGCCATTCGCCCTTCGCCACATCGCGTACGACGAGACGCTCGGGGCGCTGCTCGTCGAGCGTCGCCGGGTACACGACCTCCAGCGGCTCCGACTGCTCGGGCGCGGCGAAGGTGATCCCCGGATCCAACTCGCCCTCCCTGACCGGCAGTTCCAGGGAACTGCCCGCCGGGTCGAGGACGAAGCCCGCCGAGTCGGCCCGCGGCCAGATCCAGGGCCAGTACGCCGACGACACCGCGAGCCGGATCCGGTGCCCCGGCGGGAACGCGTACCCGATGGCGTTCAGGTCGAACGTCACGTCCTCGGTGTCGCCCACCGGCCAGGCGTCCGCGCGGTCGCGGCCGTGGCGGGCGGACAGGTTCAGCACGCCGCGCGTGACCAGCGTCGACGAGCCGTCCGGGGCCACGTCGCAGACCCGGGCGATCGCCTGCCCGAAGGGCACGTCCATGCGGAGCCGCAGCGTCACCCGGGGCCGGCCCAGGATGCGTACCGCAGCGGGCACCTCGAACTCGAAGCACGCCGACTTGGCGTCCTCGTCCCGCTGGTCCGGCGGCAGGTCGGCGTCGTTACCGAAGGGGAAGAAGCGGCCCGCGTCCAGGCCCGTGTGCTGCGGGGAGTTCACGATCAGCGGGTTGCCCTGGAGGGCGTATGACACGGGGGTGACGTTCGGGGACGGCCAGGAGGGGTCGCCGGCCCAGCCGCCCGGCAGCTCGTCGTACACCGTCGCGGGGCGGTGCGAGTCGCTGATCCAGGAGCGGAGCTTCGGCTCCGCCATGACGTCATTCTCGATGCCCTTCAGGTGGTGGTCCCACCACCGCAGCGTCTCCTGGAGGAAGCCGATCGCCGGGCCCGGCGGCAGGCCGCGGTCCGGGTACTGGTGCGACCACGGGCCGATCAGCCCCCGTACGTCGCCCGGCAGATGTTCGACCAGGCGCAGGACCGTGTCCCGGTAGGGATCGTGGAATCCGCCCACCGCGAGCACCGCCGCGCCGATCGCGGAGTAGTCCTCGCAGACGCTGCCGTGCCGCCAGTAGTCGTCCCGGGTCTGGTGGTCGAGCCAGGTGTGGATGAAGGGGTCCACGGCTTCGAGGCGGGCCAGCCACATCTCGCGCCAGTCGGAGCCGACGAACAGCGGGTCCGGCGGGCGCGACACGAATGCCAGCATCGTCGCCGCCCATGCGTGCATGTCCACCGCGAGGACGGAACCACCCATGTAGTGCACGTCGTTGTCATAGCGGTCGTCCGTCGAGCAGACCGTGACGACCGCCTTGAGCGGCTCGGGCGCGAGGGCCGCGATCTGGAGGGAGTTGAAGCCGCCCCAGGAGATGCCGAACATGCCGACCTTGCCCGAGCACCACGGCTGTTGGGCGAGCCAGTTGACGACCGCGACCCCGTCGGCCAGCTCGACCGCCGAGTACTCGTCGCCCGGCATGCCCTCCGAGTTGCCGTGGCCCCGCACGTCCACGCGCACGGAGGCGTAGCCGTGGCCCGCGTACCAGGGGTGGCGCTGCCAGTCGCGCGGCGCCGTCCAGTCGCTCAGCCGGTAGGGGAGGTATTCGAGGAGCGCGGGGACGGGTTCGTCCGTCACCGGGCGCCAGACGCGCGCGTACAGCTTGGTCCCGTCCGGGAGGGGGACCTGGACGTCCTCGCGAGTGGTCTCGTACGGGAAGGAGGAGCGAATCTGCATGGGGGAACCTCAGTGGACGGGGTGCATGGTGCGGCGCAGCCACGGTGCGAGCAGGATGACGGCGACACCGGCGGCCACCGCGATGGCGCCGTTCACGCCGAAGTACGCCGGGTTGGAGACCTCTCCGTAGAGCTTCACGGTCTGCGCCTGGATGCCGTTGGCGAGGGCCAGCGAGAGGAACCAGAGGGACATCGTCTGGCTGGCGAAGGCCCTCGGGGCGAGCTTCGTCGTGGCCGACATGCCCGAGGTCTCCACCAGGATGTCGCCGAGGCCGAGCAGCAGGTACGAGCCGACGATCCACCAGACGGCCATCTTGTACGTGTCGTCGCTGTGCCCCGAGGTCGGCAGGACCATCAGGAGGAACGAGAGGCCGCCGAGGATCACGCCGAAGGCGATCTTGTTGGAGGCGTGCGGCTGCCCGTGGCCCATCTTGGCCCAGACCGTGGCGACGACCGGGGCGAGCGCGACCTCGAAGGCGCCCAGCGCGGAGGCGTACCAGCTGGCGGGGAAGGTGAAGCCGAAGATCGAGGTCTCGGCGTTCGTCGACGCGAGCAGGATCATCGTCGAGTAGGCCTGGAACAGGATGAAGTTGAAGACGACCGACGCCAGGAAGAGCACGATGTACGGCCTGAGACGGCCGCGCTCCTCGTTCGTCACGCGCGGGCTGCGGAACATGACCGCGAAGTAGACGACCGGCGCGATCACCGAGATGAGGGTGAGCAGGTCGACGAACCGGTCGATCGTCAGCCAGCCGACGCCGGCGAGCAGACCGCCCAAGGCCGCCGCCGCGACGAGGCCGACGACGATCAGGAGCACCGCCCGGTGCATCGCATCGCGGGGCAGCGCGAATTCGGCGGACGCCTTGCGCCCCGCGAGATGCCGCCGCCCCAACACGTACTGGACGAGGCCGAACGTCATGCCGATCGCGGCCGCCGAGAAGCCCCAGTGCCAGCCCTTGTGGTCGCCGAGCCAGCCGGTGATCAGCGGTCCGGCGAAGGCGCCCACGTTGATCGCCATGTAGTAGAGCGCGAAGCCGGCGTCGCGCCGGTCGTCGTCGGTGCGGTAGAGCTTGCCGACCATGGAGGCGACGTTCGGCTTGAGCAGTCCGGTGCCCGCGCTGATCAGACCGAGCCCGACCCAGGTCATCGTCGCCGTCGGCACCGCCATCGAGTAGTGCCCGCAGGCGATGAGGATGCCGCCCCACAGGACCGCCCGGTACGAGCCGAGGATGCGGTCGGCGAGCCAGCCGCCTGCCACCGAGACGAGATAGACGAGCGTTCCGTACGCCGCCGACACGGACGCGGCGGTTCCGGAATCCATGCCCATGCCGTCGTTGGCGACGGAGTCCGCGAAGTACAGGACGAGGATGGCCTGCATGCCGAGGAACGAGAAGCGCTCCCAGACCTCGAGGCCGGAGAGGGTGAGCAGACCGCGCGGCTGCCCGAAGAAGGCGTGGTCGTCGCCCGGCGGCGGCTCGGTGGAGGGGTCCGCAGGAGGTTCGGCTTCGGGCTCGGTGCGGGACAAAGGTTCTGCTCCCGGTAGTTCAGTCGTTAGCGGGGTGATGCGGTCTTCTCGGCCGTATCGGCTGATCAAGAACATACCGGTGCTGATCGCGTGCTGCCTGGGCGGCATTGCACAGGCGGGTGCCCACTGTGATCGAAAGGGGACCGGATACGCTGACTTGAGTGATGGCAGCGACACATCGACAAACCGTGTCATCGACCGGGTCATCACGCGAAGATCGACCGAGTGATGATCGACCGAGCGACCGACTTGTGATCGTCAGCAGACAGGAGAACCCCTCGTGACCGTCGTCGGGCCCTTCGGCCTCAGCGTGCGGGACCAGGCTCTCGAAGCCGATGTCCAGGCCGGATTGGCGGCCGTCGAGGAAGGTCTGCTCGACGCCACCAAAAGCGGGGTCCCCTTCGTCACGGAGGCGGCACAGCATCTGGTGCGCGCGGGTGGCAAGCGGTTCAGGCCGCTGCTCGTGGTGCTCGCCGCGCAGTTCGGCGATCCCTTCGCGCCGGGCGTCGTGCCCTCCGCCGTGGTCGTGGAGTTGACGCACCTCGCGACGCTCTACCACGACGACGTGATGGACGAGGCCGATGTGCGCCGCGGCGTCCCGAGCGCCAACCAGCGCTGGGGCAACTCGGTGGCCGTCCTGACCGGCGACTTCCTGTTCGCCCGCGCCTCGTACATCCTGGCCGACCTGGGCCCGGACGCCGTCCGCATCCAGGCCGAGGCCTTCGAACGTCTGGTCACCGGCCAGATCCTGGAGACCGCGGGGCCGACCGAGGGCCGCGACCCGGTCGATCACTACCTGGACGTCCTTGGCGGCAAGACCGGCTCGCTGATCGCCGTGGCGTGTCGTTTCGGCGCCATGATGTCGGGCGCCGACGAGACCGTCGTGGACGTGCTGACCCAGTACGGCGAGCGGCTCGGCGTCGCCTTCCAGCTCGCCGACGACGTACTGGACATCGCGTCCGACTCGCACGAGTCCGGCAAGACCCCGGGCACGGACCTCCGTGAAGGCATCCCCACCCTTCCGGTGCTCCGGCTGCGCGAGCGGGTGGCGAAGCTCGGTCTGCCCGAGGACATCGCCCTGTGCGAGCTGCTCGACTCGGACCTGAGCGACGACGCGCGGCTCACCGAGGTGCTGGTGCGGCTGCGCGCCCACCCGGCCCTGGAGCAGGCGCGCAGGGACACGGTGCGGTTCGCCGAGGAGGCGCGGGCCACGCTCGCGCCGCTGCGGGACTGCGACGCGAAGGCGTCGCTGGTGGAGCTCTGCGATCTGGTGGTGCACCGGGCGGGCTGAGGTCACCCGGAGCGAGTCTCGGAGCGGGTCTCGGAGCGGGTCTCGGAGCGGGTCTCGGGGCTGGTCTCGGGGTGGCGCTCTGCGTCAGTAGCCGTAGCCACCCCCGGAGTGCTCGTCCTGGGGCTGGTCCGTGGTGCTGCTCTGCGCCTTCGCGCCGGTCGGCGTGATGGCGTACCAAGTGCCGTCCACGCCCTGGCCGTACGCCTCGCGCGGCTCGTCGTCCTTGGCGTACGTGTAGAGCGGCCAGCCGTCGAGCGTGAGCTGCTTGGTGCCGTCGTCGCGGGTGACCGTGCCGACGAGGGCCTTGTCGATGCCCTTGACCGTCACCTTGCCGGGGGCGGGTGTGGCCGGCCAGACCTTGGCGCAGTTGTCGTTGCAGTTGGACTTGGACGGCTTCGCGGTGTCCTCGTCGAAGCGGTACAGGACGTACCCCTTGCTGTTGGTGACGACCGTGCCGACCTTGTCGACCTTGGTGGCGGTGAGCGTCGCGGAGCTCTTGGTGTCGCCCCCGCTGCTCTTGTCGCCGCTGCCACCGCCGCTGTCGCCGCAGCCGGACGCGGTGAGTGCGAGGACGGCGGCCGCCGCGGCGGCGTAACCGCCGACGCGCCGGGTTCTGCTGTACCGGGTCGTGAACATGACGACCCCCTTTGTGGTCCGGGTACCCTCCCACTTGATCCTATGCTTGCGTGACGCAGGTCACATTATTTGGCGGGGTTGGATTGAGTCCAGACTGAGATTCACTGCGTATCCATGCCCAGAAGCTGACGCAGGGGGCGTCAGCTCGTATACGGGGAGATTTCTGCTCATGGGCACTTTCAGCACTTCGAGCTTATTCAGCGCTCTCGCGCACCGCCGCAGGGCCCTGCTCGCCTCCGGCGTCGCCGTCGCCGCGTCCGCGGGGGTGGCGTTGGCGATGCTCCCGGCGGCTGCCTCCGACACCGGCACCACCAGCGGTCCGATCTTCGTGGCGAGCCTGAACGGCGCGAACGAGGTGCCGGTGCAGGGCGGGCCCGCGGTCGGTGACAAGGACGGCTCGGCGCTCGAGTTCATCCAGGTCAAGGGGGACCAGGTGTCCGTCACGGTCAAGTGGCGCGGCACGGACAGGCCCACCATGCTCCATATCCACCAGGGCGAGAGGGGCACCAACGGCGGGGTCAAGGTCGACTTCACGAAGCTGCTCGACCAGAGCAAGGGCCACCGCGTGACCGGCACGGTCCAGGTCAAGGACGCCGCCCTGCTCGAGGAGTTGAAGAAGAACCCGGGTGGCTTCTACGCCAACCTGCACACCGCGGAGTTCCCGGGCGGCGCGGTCCGCGGGCAGCTCCATACGGTCACCACCGACTTCGACTTCCGGTTCGCCTCGTCCAACTTCCAGGCCTCGGTGATCGAGGGTCAGCAGATCTACGCGTGCAAGAAGGCCGACGACGGCTCCGGCAAGTTCGCCTTCGCCCAGCGCGACGTCAGCGCGCGGCTCCAGGGGAACATCGCGCACAGCTTCACCGCGCCCAACTCGGGCACCCCGCAGTGGGTGGCCCCCGACGGCAGCGCGGTCACCGGCAAGCTGATCTCCAGGACGCCGAACGGCGACACGAACATCGCCGAACTCGACCTGGCGGCCACCCAGTCGGGCAAGCCGCACGGACGGCTCTCGCACGTGACGGAGATCCTGCGCCTGAACACGGTGGGCGGCGTCGCCCCGGCGGGCAGCTGTGACGAGGGCGCCATCGCGAAGGTGCCGTACAAGGCGGACTACGTGTTCGTGCAGCGCTGATCGATACGGGTCCAAGTGGCGTCTCCCCCCTACGGGATGGGGGAGGCGCCACCTCTCTGTGTCATCCCACAGCAGTACGTGGAGTTGCTCCCGGGGTCTGACGCTTCTGGCTGGCCGATTTGGTCGTATGGAGACCAGCAGGGTCCAGCAAGAAACAACCACTCCTGACCTATTCGGGTGAGAATGGCGGCGCGGGGTGGACGCAGGCACGTACAGGGAAGGCCGCCGCCGACCACGGAGGTAGGGCACACAATGGCACCGTACGAACCGGAGCAGAACACCCATGAGGCCGGGGAGCCGCGCGTAGTCCGCCGCAAGGCGGCGCGTTACGCCGTCCCGGTCGCGGTGGCGGGGGTGGCGGCGGCGACCATCGGGCTCGTCCCGGCGCTCGCCACGTCGGGCGACCCGGACCTGCCCGACGTCACCGCACAGCAACTCGTCGAGAAGATCGCCGCGTCGGACACGGAGCAGCTCTCCGGCACGGTGAAGATCAGCACCGACCTGGGTCTCCCGTCCCTGGGCGGCGGCATGACCGGAGGCTTCGCCCCGGGTGGCGGCGGCGGAGGCGAGGGCGAGGACGGCGAGGGCTCGTCCGCCGACCCGCAGTCCAAGCTGATGGAACTGGCGTCCGGCACCCACACGCTGCGCGTCGCCGCCGACGGCCCCGACAAGCAGAAGCTGTCCGTCCTGGACGACGCGGCCGAGTACAGCCTGATCCACAACGGCGACGACGTATGGGCCTACGACAGCAAGACGAACGAGGTGTACCACTCCAAGTCGGCGGGCAAGGCCGGGGATTCCGACAAGCAGGCACCGAAGGACCTCCCCAAGGACGTCCCGTCCACCCCCAAGGAACTGGCCGAAGAGGCCCTGAAGGCGGTCGACGGCACGACGTCGGTGAAGGTCGACGGCACCGCGCAGGTCGCGGGCCGCGATGCCTACCGCCTGGTCATCAAGCCCAAGCAGGCCGGCTCGACGGTCGGTCAGATCACCGTCGCGGTCGACTCGAAGACCGGTACGCCGCTGAAGTTCACGCTGACTCCGGCGGGCGGCGGCAGCGCGGTCGTCGACGCGGGCTTCACGAAGGTCGACTTCGCGAAGCCGGACGCGTCGACCTTCGACTTCACGCCGCCCAAGGGCGCGAAGGTCACGGAGGGCGACGACGCCAAGGCCGAGAAGCAGAGGCACGGCTTCAAGGGCGACGCCGAGGAGTTCAAGGGCGAGGAGGACCTGAACGGTCTGAACGTCATCGGCAAGGGCTGGAACTCCATCGCCGAGCTGGAAATGCCGGGCGGCCAGGGCCTGTCGACGGCCGGGTCCGGCGACGTACCGCCGGACGCGCAGCGGCTGCTCGACTCGCTCGGCGACAAGGTGACCGGCGAGTTCGGCCAGGGCACGGTCTTCAAGACGCGCCTGATCAACGCCCTCATCACGGATGACGGCAACGTCTATGCGGGAGCGGTGACGAAGGACGCGTTGGTGAAGGCGGCGAACGCGGCGAACTAGACCGCCCGGACTGGAGCGCCCCGGACTGGAGCGCCCCGGACTGGAGCGCCCCTTTAGGGGCGCGGGGAACCGCGCGACAAGCCACAACGCACTCGCAGAAGACGCACAGGCGGCGGACTCAGGGTACGAACCCCTGAGTCCGCCGCAATGGTGAGGGAGGACATGTGCCCGGCGAAAACGGCGGCCCGACGCCCAGCGTGATCGAGACCTCGGCGCTGACCAAGCGCTACGGCAAACAGCTGGCCGTCGACCAGCTGAGCCTCACCGTCCCCAGCGGCAGCGTCTTCGGCTTCCTCGGTCCCAACGGCTCCGGCAAGACGACCACCATCCGGATGCTGATGGGCCTGATCGAGCCGACTTCCGGCCACGCACGGGTCCTGGGCAGCGCGATGCCGCGAGCGACCCGCACCGTGCTCCCGCACGTGGGCGCGCTCATCGAGGGCCCCGCCCTCTACGGCTTCCTCTCCGGCCGCGACAACCTCCTGCGCTACGACTCCGCCGACCCGACCGCCGACCCCCGCACCCGCCGTACCCGAGCCGAAGCCGCCCTGGACCGGGTGGGGCTGACGGCCGCCGCCGGCAAGAAGGCGAAGGCGTACTCGCTCGGCATGAAGCAGCGACTCGGCCTCGCGGCCGCGCTGCTCCAGCCGCGCAGGCTCCTCGTGCTCGACGAGCCGACCAACGGTCTCGACCCGCAGGGCATGCGCGAAATCCGCACGCTGATCCGGGAGTTGGCGTCGGAGGGCACGACCGTCTTCCTCTCCTCGCATCTCCTGGACGAGATCGAGCAGGTCTGTACGCACGCCGCCGTGATGGCCCAGGGGCGGCTGATCACCCAGGGGCCGGTCGCCGAGCTGGCGGCCGGCGCGCGCGGGCGGCTCGTGGTGACGACCCCGGACACGGGCGACGCGGCGCGCGTCCTGAAGGAGCTCGGCGTGACGGATCTCGTCGTGACGGAGGACCGGGTGACGGGCGAACCACCGGGCACGGAGCTCGCCGAGCTGAACGCCGCGTTGGTCGGGGCGGGTGTACGGGTGCGGGGCTTCGGAGTCGAACGGGCCTCGCTGGAGGACGCGTTCGTGGCGCTGACGGGGGAGGGCTTCGATGTCGCGGGCTGAGGTCGTGGACGTACAAGAGACGGACGGCGTACGGGAGACGGGCAAGGGGCGTGAAGTGCGGCGGATCTGGAGCCCAGGGCTCTTCCGCAGCGAGCTGGCGATCACCTTCCGCCGCTGGCGGACGCTCGCACTGCTCGGGGTGCTGGCCGCCGTACCGATCCTCGTCGGTGTCGCCGTCAAGATCGAGACCAGCGACGGCTCGACGATCGGCGGCGGCGGTGAGGCCGGTGGGCCCGCGTTCATCGCGCAGGTCACCAACAACGGTCTGTTCCTGGTCTTCACCGCCCTCGCCGCGACGCTGCCGTTCTTCCTGCCCATGGCGATCGGTGTCGTCGCGGGCGACGCCATCGCGGGCGAGTCCAGCGCGGGTACGTTGCGCTACCTGCTCGTCGCTCCGGCGGGACGCACCCGGCTGCTGCTCGTCAAGTACGCGACGACGCTGACGTTCTGCCTGGTCGCGACCCTCGTCGTGGCGGTCTCCGCGCTCGCCGTCGGGGCCCTGCTGTTCCCCGTCGGTGAGGTCACCACGATCTCCGGCACTCGGATCAGCTTCGGCGAGGGGATGCTGCGCGCCCTGCTGATCGCGCTGGTCGTGGCCGCCTCGCTGATCGGGGTGGCGGCGCTCGGGCTCTTCGTGTCGACGCTGACCAGCAGCGGCATCGCGGCGATGGCGACGACCGTAGGCCTGCTGATCACGATCCAGATCCTCGACCAGATCCCTCAACTGCACGCCATCCAGCCGTACTTCTTCTCGCACTACTGGCTGTCCTTCGCGGACCTGCTGCGCGAGCCGGTCTACTGGGACGAGCTGGTCAAGAACCTGGGCCTGCAAGGGCTCTACGCGGTCGTCTTCGGCTCGGCGGCGTGGGCGAGGTTCGGGGCGAAGGACATCACGGCCTAGGAGCCGGAGCCGCGTACGTCATCACTTCTCGTACGGGTAGCGGGCGAGCGGCGGCTCCTGGGCGAAGAAGGTCTTGGCGCGGGAGAGGGCCTCGGTGTCGTCGAGCACGTTGCCCGGCCGTGAGCCGTTGCCGAGAAGCACACCGCCGAAGCGCATCGGGAAGAACGCCGCGGTGTGGTTCAACGTGCCGACGAGTGGTTCGGCCACTTCCTCCTCGGTGTGCGCGAGCGCGGTCACACCCCACAGGGCACGGTCCTTGAGGCTGGCCTTGAACTCGATCTCCGGGACCTCGAGCCAGGCGTCCCAGTAGTCGAGGTAGCGCTTGGTGGTGGCCGAGAGGGAGTACCAGTACAGCGGCGACACGATGACGATGTCCGTGGCCGCGAGGGTGGCGTCCAGGAGCAGCGCCTCGTTGTCGCCGGCCGGGCGGGGGCGCCCGCGAGGGCGGGTGCCGTCGTGGCGCAGGTCCTCGAAGTCGGGCAGCGGGTGCTCGGCGAGGTTCAGCCAGCGCTGCTCGACGCCGGGCGCGAGCTGTTCGGCGGCCTTGCGGGCCAGGGTCTCGGAGTTGCCGCCGGGGCGGGCGCTGCCGAGCACGAAGAGGAAGCTGCGGGTCATGGGGTCCCCCTGGGTAGGGCGCTGCGAATTACCTGCGTGTGCACTATATGCACACGCAGGTAATTGCGTCTACGGGGTTACCCGCGCCCCGAAGGGGGAGCGCTCAGCCGGAGAGCCCCCACACGGCGTGAGCCACGGCATCACTGTTGTGATCCAGCGCCTTCTCATCGATGTTCGACGCCGTGTCGCACGACGAGTGGTAGCACTTGTCGAACGGCTCACCCGCCGTGCCGCCCCAGTTCTGGGCCTGCTCGGCGGTCTTCTCGTAGTCGGCGCCGCTGAAGAGGCCGCCGACCGGGATGCCCGCGTCCTTGAAGGGCGCGTGATCCGATCGGCCGTCGCCCTCCTCGTCGGGTTCGGTGGCGAGGTTCAGGCCGCCGTAGAAGTCCTTGAAGGTCTTCTCGATGGTGGGGTCGTCGTCGTAGACGAAGTAACCGGGGTTCGGGGAGCCGATCATGTCGAAGTTCAGGTAGTCCTTGACCTTCGAGCGCTCGTCGGCCGGCAGCTTCTCGACGTAGTGCGAGGAGCCGACGAGGCCCAGCTCCTCGGCGCCCCACCAGGCGAACCGCAGGTGCTTGGCGGGCTTGTACTGCTCCTTGGCCACCGTGAGCGCGGTCTCCAGGATGGCCGCCGAACCGGAACCGTTGTCGTTGATGCCGGGGCCCGAGCCGACGCTGTCGAGGTGCGAGCCCGCCATGACGACCTGGTCGGCGTCGCCGCCCGGCCAGTCGGCGATGAGGTTGTAGCCGGTCTCGCCGTTGGAGGTGAACTCCTGGACGGTGGTGGTGAATCCGGCCTCGTCGAGCTTGCCCTTCACGTAGTCGATGGAGGCCTTGTAGCCCGCGCTGCCGTGGGCGCGGTTGCCGCCGTTGGCGTCCGCGATGGACTGCAGCTGGGAGAGGTGGGCCTGGACGTTGGCGACGGAGATGTCGGGCGCGGCCGCCGTGGGGGTGGGTGCCGCGGAGGATATCGCGCTGGTGGTGAGGAGTCCTGCGACGGCTATCGCGGCGGCTGCCGCGGCGCGTCCGGGAACGGAGAACTTCATGTGGGGGGCTCCGAATTCCGTGAAATCTGAACGGGATTGGCGTGCCCGATGGTGAGGGTGGGGTTGACCGTGCGTCAAGAGCGCATATCGGTCGGAGTGTTCCGGAAGGCGGTCTGCGGCGGCACCAGGACCGTCCAGCCGGGTGCGTAGGTGTCCGGTACGGGATGGCGCCGCCAGTCGCGCGCCCAGTGCGGAGGCCGCCCTTCACGCAGGACCAGGGCGGTGGGGCGCTCGGGTCCTGTCCGGCTGGCCCGAGGGGCGGCCACGCATCCGGATACGTACGCGAGAGGGATCACCGAGGTGTTGCCCTGGAGCACGCACGGGGCGCGGACCCCCTGCTCGCGCAGGACTTCGGTGACGCGGGCCCAGTCGCCGCGGGCGCCGGCCTGGATGCGGCCATTGCCGTGGGCGAGCGGGAGTTGGACGGCGAGATGCCCGACGAGTACGACGGCGAGGGCGGCCGCGAGCGCACGCGAGGCCCTCGCCCGGTCGGCGAGGGCGAGCAGGCCGATGCCCGCCGGGAGCGCGAGGAGGGCGTGGCTCGGCAGCAGGAAGCGAGGGGCTCCGTAGGGGACGAGGAGGAGGTAGGGCAGGGCGGCGCACACCCCGACGGCCACCGCGAGCCAGAGCGCCCCGCGGGTGGCCCTTCCGGCGGCCCCAAGGCCCTCGGCCCAGAGCCCGACGGCCCACAGCCCGACGGCCACGAGCACCGGCAGCAGGATCCACCACTCCAGGGCGACGGTCCTGATCTGGTCGGCGCCGCACGGCCGGCAGAGCAACGGCCCGTCCACGGCGGTGAACTGGGCGGTGATCGCGGCGAGCGGCCGCAGCCCGCCCTGCACGTCACTGGCGTCGGCGAGCCGTTCGCGTACGCCGCCGAACCGTACGTACGCCTCGATCACCCACGGCAGCGCACCGGCCACGACCCCGCCGAGCACGGCGAGCACGCGGGCCCATGAGCGCGGCGCGAGAACGCCGAGTCCGACGAGGAGCAGCGGGGTGGCGACGGCGGCACCGTCGTTGGGCCGCATGAGGGTGGCGACGGCGAGACCCGCGCCGATTCCCGCGTACGTCAGGGGAGTCGGCGCGGCCCGCAGGAAGAGCCCGACCGCCGCGACGGCGCCCATGGCGGTGTAGTGGTTCGGCATCGCCGCGCCCGCGTAGAACAGCGCGAACCAGAGGCTGCCGTAGAGCCCCGCGGCCACGCCGACAGCGGCCGGCCGCTGGGCGAGCACCCGGAGCCAGGGCCGGAACCCCAGATAGAGCGCTCCGGCGGCGAGCACCGTCAGCCACACCCGCAGCAGCAGGACCGAGTCACTCCAGGCGGCGACCGGGGCGATGAGCAGCGGGACACCGCGGGTGCGGGGGGCGCTGAACCTGTCTCTTATACAAATCTCCGAGCCCACGAG
>NZ_SRIC01000168.1 GCF_004684775.1 Streptomyces sp. MZ04 | reverse complement strand
TAAGAGACAGTCCTTGGCGTCCTTGGCGTCCTTGGCTCCGGCTTCGGCTTCGGCTTCGGACTTGGCCCCGCTCTCGGGCTTGGCGTCCTTGGCGGCTGCGGGGGCTTGGTCCTTGGCTCGGGGGTCGCCCTTGGCCGGGGTGCCGGGGGCGTCGTCCGCGGGCGAGGCGCCCTTGGCCGGGGCTTCGCTCTCGGCGGCGTCGCGACTCTGGGCGGGGGCGTCGTCCGCGCCGGCGGAGGCTCCCTTGGCGGGGGCGTCGTCCGCGCCGGCGGAGGCTCCCTTGGCAGGGGCGTCGTCCCTGGCGGGAGCCTTGCCCTCGGCCGGTGTGCTGTTCGGAGCCGGGGCGTCACCGGCAGTGGGGTCTTCGTCTTCGGCAGAAGCCTTACCCCCGGCGGAGGCGTCATCCGAGGCCGAGGCCTCGCCTCCGGCAGGAGAGTCGCCCCCGGCAAGGGCGCCCGACTTCACGGGAGCACCGCCCCTGGCAAGGGCGCTCCCCCCGGCGGAAGCGTCGCCACCGGAGGCATCCCCCTCGGAACCAGCGCCACGCTCGGCGGAGGCATCGCCCTGGGCAGGAACGTCGCTCCCCGCGCGGGGCTCGACGGCAGCGACGCCCTCCGCGGAAGCCGCTCCACCCTCGGCAGCGGAACCCCGCTCAGCGACAGCCTCACCCTCGGCGGAGACGCCACCCCCGGCAGCTCCACCCCCGGCCCGAGCGCCATCACCCACGGAGGTCTCGCCCTCGGCAGCGGTGCCCACGGCGGCATCCGCACCACCCTCGGCAGGGGAACCCTGCTCGGCGGTGGCCTTGCCTTCGGTGGAGACGCCGTCCCCGGCAGCTTCGCCCCCAGCCGGAGCGTCATCGCCGACGGAGGTCTCGCCCTCGGCGGCAGCGGCGCTCGCAGCGGAATTCCCGTCCTCGGCAGCCGATCCGCCCCTGCCGGCGGCATCGCGCTCAGCAGCGGCCTCAGCGGTCTCTCCGCCCCCGGTGACCGAAGAGGCTTCGCCCTCCCCGGCAGCAGGCTCGCCGCCCACGACCCACGCGGCGACCGCGGCCCGCAGCCGCGCGTCACCGTTCGCCTCGCCACCGGAAGCCTCCGAGGACCCCGAAGGCTCGGACGGCTCGGAAGCCGCCGATGACTCCGAAGGCTCAGAGGCCGATGGGGACCCCGAAGGCCCCGACGCCGCAGAAGACCCCGAAGGCTCCGAAGGCTCCGAAGGCTCCGATGCCGATGAGGACCCCGAAGGCCCCGAGGACCCCACGGCCCCCGACGCCGCAGGCGACCCCGAAGGCTCCGCGGACCCGGAAGCCGCCGATGACCCGGCAGGCGCCGCTGCCGTCGCCGCAGCCGCCGCCTCCGTCACCGCCTTCGTGGAGAAGACCGCCGTCGCCGAGTCCTCCCCCCGCGCCGAGGGGGCCTCCTCCCGCGCCGGAGGGACCTCGCGGGCCACTGCCAGGCGCGGGTCCGCGCCCGAGGGCGGGGTCGGTTCAGCGGTCGGGTTCCCCGACGACTTGCCCGACGACTTCCGCTGCTTCGACCTGTCGGGGGTCTCGCCCGCCACCGATGCCTCCTCGTACGCCTTGCCGTATGCGATCTGCGCTGTGTGTTGCGCGTTGCGCGTTATGCGTTGCCGTTGCGCCAAAACCCGGCCGGACTCAGTGTCCGAACCATGTACCAGTGTCCTGTGTGAGGGCTTAACCCCCGTGGTAGACGAGAACGACATACCTACTGGTTCCCGTACTTACCGGTCACGCACTCTCGACAGACCAATGTGAGAGGGGTCACCCTGTCATTCATCCACGCGGGGAGGCATGGATGGGCAGGAGCCGCAGAACAATTCCGGAGGAGCTTCTGCTGCTCGCTTTGGACCCGGCCACGGGTACCACAGCGCAGCCGCAGTCGCTCGACCTCGGTCTGGCCGGAGCACAGCTAGTGGAGCTGGCGCTGGCCGGACGGATAGCCCCAGACGGGGATCGTATCGCCGTGGTGATGCCACGGCCGACCGGAGATCCGACTCTGGACTCCGCACTGGAACTGCTGCGCAGGCGCGGCAGCCCGGTTCGGGCGGTCCACTGGATTGGCGGGCCCCGACTGGGGCTGCGCCAGATCTACCTCGCGCACCTGGAGCGGTGCGGCATGGTGCATGCCGTATCGGGCCAGATGTGCGGAGTACTGCCGACGACTCGCTACCAAGCGACGGACACGGCGATCAGCCGGGACATCAGGGCCCGGCTGGACAGCGCGATCCGCACCGGCGTACCGCCGGACCCGCGGACCGCGGCGCTCGCCGCGCTGGCCCATGCGGTCGGACTCGGCAAGCACCTGTATCCCGGGAACGAGGGGCGTTCATCGCGCTCCAGGCTCCGGGATCTGATCAGGCACGACCCCATGGGCGGCCTCGTGGCGCACGCCGTGATGGACGTTCAGAACGGTGTGGCCGCTCAGCCACGCCGTAGTCCGGCCCCAGCGGGACCGGGCGGCGGGCCGGGCGGTGGCCGGCAGCCGGCCAGGACCGCTCCGGAACCAGGCGTGGTCCCGATGCAGCCACGCCGCGGATCCATGGCTCGCGCCGTGGCCCACTGAGCCCGACCGGTTCGACCGGTTCGACCCGTTCGACCCGTTCGACCGGGCGCGATCCCGGCCGAGCAGGTCAGCAGTAACGAACCAGCACCCGCAGCACCGCTCAGCATCAGCAACACACCGCTCAGTACGACCCAGCACCGCAACAGCCACGCCGCACCGCCGTCCCCCAGACCCGGTTCGGGAGCCGCTGGGCCGCGCGGGGCAACGGCACCGGACCGTCCGGACGACGACAACCGGCGCCACCGCCCCGCGCGGCCGCACATCAGTACCAGGTACACACCAAGCACACCGCAAGCACACCCCAGGCACACCAGGCGCCGAGCAGCATTCGGGCCGCACCCCTCACATCAGTCCTCGCACCCGTCCGCACATCGGCTGTTTCCCAGCGGTGCGCGGCGCGTTGGTGGCACTCTGCTGAACAGCAGACACGCAAAGTAGAGGCATGTTGTAGTCGGAGGTGCACGTCCGTGGCGTCCAATGTCAATCCCACCGTCAGGCGACGCCGGTTGGGCCAGGAGCTTCGCCGGCTCCGCGAGCTCAAGGGCATGACGGCAGAGGAGGTCGCCGAGCGCCTGCTGGTCTCACAGTCGAAGATCAGCCGCCTCGAGAACGGCCGCCGCTCCATCAGTCAGCGCGATGTACGCGATCTGTGCGGTGTGTACGAGGTCGAGGACCACCGCATCGTCGACTCGCTCATGCAAATGGCCAAGGACTCCCGCCAGCAGGGCTGGTGGCACTCCTTCGGCGACATCCCGTACAGCGTCTACATCGGCCTGGAGACGGATGCCGCCTCGTTGCGCGTCTACGATCCCCAGGTCGTCCCCGGGCTGCTGCAGACCCGCGCGTACGCCGAGGCGCTGATCACCGGCGCGCTGCCGGAGACCACGCCGACGGACATCGAGAAGCGCGTCCAGGTCCGCGTCCGCCGCCAGGAGCGCATCTCGGCGCCGGAGAATCCTTTGCGCTTGTGGACCGTCCTGGACGAGTCCGCGCTGCGCCGCGTCGTCGGCTCCCAGCATCTGATGCGCGACCAGCTGGAGTATCTCGTCGAGCAGTCCCAACTGCCGCACGTGACCGTCCAGGTGATTCCCTTCCACATGGGCGCGCATCCCGGCCTCAATGGCCAGTACGCGATTCTCGAGTTTCCGGACGCCGCGGATTCCAGCGTCGTCTACATCGAGGGCGTCACGAGTGATCTCTATCTGGAGAAGGCCAACGACGTTCAGCAGTACAGCGTCATGTACGAGCACCTGCGGGCCCAGGCGCTGAATGTTGATCAATCGCGCCAACTCGTCGCCGACATCGCGAAAGAGTACGCACGCTGAGCGACCAGAGATCGACCAGAGATCGATCTGAGAGCGATCTGAGAGCGATCTGGCTGATACGTCGGATATGTGAAAGCTCTCCGCGGGGAAGGCGCCGCACGGTACACCTTTCCCGCGTCGGGGCGGAAGACCCCCATGGAATATGCCATCCGGTCGAGTGAACGGTCTCTTCACGCAGCGATGTTGGCGAGTAGCGTCATTCACGCCATCAAGCAACAACTGTTGGCGCAGCCGCCCTTGGCGGTGACCGCAACTCAACGACTGGGCAAACCGGAGTAACCATGGCAATTCACCAGGGCGCTACGAATTCGTGGATCAAGTCCTCGTATTCCACAGGGAACGGCGCGTGCGTAGAGGTCAAGTCCCCTCTTTCCTCGGCGATTTCGGTCCGGGACTCGAAGGTCACCGAGGGCCCCGTCCTCGCCTTCCCCACCGAATCATGGAACGCGTTCGTCTCCGAGGTGAGCCGGGAGACTCCCCTCCTCGGCTGATACGCGCGAGATCAACAACCGCATACGCACCACCGATTGAGCCCTCTCGACTGGCCCGCCGTCCCGGCCGAGGGGGCTCGGCCTCTTTCCGGAAACCGGAAAGCGGAAACCGGAATCCAGTACCTGCTACCGCAACTGATCCACGTACGTGTCCGTACCCGGCACCGTGGGAATGAACGGCGCCACCAGTTCCACCCGCCCGAGCCCCGATTCCGCCACCGCGTCCGCGCGCCCCGCGAAGTGCTCCTGCCAGCACTCCCGCGGATCGGCCTGCAGGAACCAGAGCAGCGTCAGCCTCGTGTCGACTCCCTCGACCTGCTTCACGTACGTCATCCGGTCCCCCGGCAGCGGAGTCGGCCGGAAGATCGTCACCATCGCGGCACGTGACCCCGCGAGAGCGCGCGGCAGGTGCTTGGCCCGCAGCCACTCCAGCAACTCGCCGCGCCGCTCGGCCCCTTCGGCGTCGATGACCTCGAGGACCAGCCCCTGGTAGGGGTGATCGAGCGCGTGGAAGTCGCGTGGACCGGCCGCACCGTCCCGGTAGACCGTCGCCTCATGGTCCTGGAACGCCGTGAAGACGTGCGTACGGTCCTGATAGACGCGGCCGTCCCGGTTGAGGCGCTTGTTGATGCCGACGGTCCACTTCATGTGGTCGTCGTAGCGGCCTTCGGTGACCCAGTACGTGGAGAGGTAGCAGCCCGCGGTGACCGGCTGGGCGACCGCCGACTTCTCGGGGTGGCGCAGGAGTTGCAGCTCGCGGGGCGCGACCCAGCGTCGCCCGGCGTACATCCAGGGCATCGCCATCGCGCCGGCGTAGTAGTGGTCGTCCTCGTACCAGCGGTTGTACGCGTACTCATGGCCCGGATGCGGCTCGACCATGGTGATCAGGGCGTGCCCCGGGTGCACGCCGTAGGGCCCGACGGCGGCCAGTTCGGCGTACGTGTCACTGCGCGTGTCGCCATGCGTGTCTTCCCCCATGCCTCTCCCCTTCCTCTCTCTTCCTTCCTCCGGTGGACGCCCATACTCTGACGCCCCGTCAGCAAAACTGCCATAGCCGGGAGGCGCCCCATGCCGTCGTCGCTCCTCGAAGGAAAGACCGTCGTCGTCTCGGGAGTCGGCGCCGGGCTCGGCCATCAGGTGGCGGCCGCCGTGGTGCGCGACGGCGGCCGCGCCGTCCTCGGGGCGCGCACGGAGGCGAACCTCGCCAAGTCGGCCGCGGAGATCGATCCCGAGGGCACACACACCGCGTACCGCGCGACCGACATCACCGACGAGGCCCAGTGCGAGGCCCTCGCCGCGCTCGCCCGCGAGCGCTTCGGCGGGATCGACGCGGTGGTCCATGTGGCCGCCTGGGACAGCTACTTCGGGGGCGTGGCGGACGCGGACTTCGCGACCTGGCAGCGGGTGATCGACGTCAATCTGCTCGGCACCCTGCGGATGACCCGGGCCTGCCTGCCCGCACTCAAGGAGCGGGGCGGCTCCGTCGTCTTCATCGGTACGCAGTCGGCCGTCGCCGCGCCCTCACAGGTCCGCCAGGCGGCGTACGCGGCATCGAAGGGGGCGCTGACCTCGGCCATGTACTCGCTGGCCCACGAAGTGGGGCCCGACCGCATCCGGGTCAACACGGTCCTGCCCGGCTGGATGTGGGGTCCGCCGGTCGAGGCGTACGTCCAGTTCACCGCGCACACCGAGGGCGTACCGGAGGAGGAGGTGCGGGGCCGGCTCGCGGACCGGATGGCACTTCCCGATCTCGCCACGGACGGGGACGTGGCGGACGCGGCCGTGTTCCTGGCGTCGGACCGGGCGCGGGCGATCACGGGGCAGTCGCTGCTGGTGAACGCGGGGGAGCTGATGCGGTAGCCGCGGCCGCGACTCGGGGGAACTCTCCACGGTCGTACGGGACTTGACTCCCGTACGGCCTTTTTCGTGCCCTGACAGGCTCCCGCACCCCCTACCGGCTCGATCAAGGATGTGAACGCAGGTCAGTAAACAGAACGATTTTACTTCCTCTTGACCTCACGGGCGGTTGTCCGCGCCCCACGGCCGAACCCACGATGAGCGGGCACTTCAAGGCCGCCCGCGTCCGTATGTCACGAAACTGGCGAAGTGCACGGCATTTCTGCGCAGTTCACAAGGCGGACCCCTGGAGGGGGCACATGAACAGTCTCGACTGGGCCGTGCTCATCGGCTACTTCGGCGTGATGGTCGCGATCGGCGTCTGGTCCCACAAGCGGGTGGACAACGTCAGCGACTTCTTCACCGCGGGCGGCAAGATGCCCTGGTGGCTCTCGGGCATCTCGCACCACATGTCCGGCTACAGCGCGGTGATGTTCACCGGGTACGCGGGCATCGCGTACACCTACGGCGTGACGTCCTTCGTCACCTGGTCCTTCCCGATCGCGCTCGGCATCGCGATCGGCTCCAGGCTCTTCGCGCCGCGCATCAACCGGCTGCGCTCGCGGCTGCACGTGGCCTCGCCGCTCGAGTACCTGAAGAACCGCTACAACCTCCCCACCCAGCAGGCGCTCGCCTGGTCGGGCATGCTCCTCAAGATCGTGGACGTGGGCGCGAAGTGGGCCGCGATCGCGACGCTGCTCTCCGTCTTCACCGGCGTCTCGCTCAACCAGGGCATCCTGATCACCGGCGCGATCACCGCGGTCTACTGCACGATCGGCGGCCTGTGGGCGGACGCGCTCACGGAGTTGGGGCAGTTCATCATCCAACTCTTCGCGGGTGTCGCGATGTTCGTGGCCGTCGTCCTCAAACTGGGCGACCACGGAGGCTTCTTCGGCGTCTGGGACGAGCCGGAACTCGCGGGCCACGGAAAGCCGCTGGTGGGGCCGTACGGAACGGTCTTCCTCCTGGCGTTCCTGTTCATCAAGCTCTTCGAGTACAACGGCGGCATGCTGAACCAGGCTCAGCGCTACATGGCGACCTCGGGACCGAAGGAGGCCGCGCGCTCGGCCCGTCTCTCGGCGGCGCTGTGGCTGGTGTGGCCGGTGGTCCTGTTCTTCCCCATGTGGATGTCGCCCCTGCTGGTCGACGCGAAGAACCCGGACGGCTCGGACGCGTACGGCCTGATGACCGAACAACTGCTGCCGCACGGCCTGTTGGGCCTCGTCATCGTCGGCTTCTTCTCCCACACGATGGCCATGTGCTCGTCCGACGCGAACGCGATCGCCGCGGTCTTCACGCGGGACGTGGCGCCGGTCCTGTCCAAGAAGGCCAGGCAGTGGAACGAACGCTCCGGCCTGATCGCGGCGCGCCTGACCACGGTGATCTTCCTGGGCCTTTCCATGGCGGTGGCCACGCAGGTCAACTCGCCCACGTTCAAGGACATCATCACGGTCGTCATCAAGTGGGTGGCCGGGCTCATGGGCCCGATCGCGATCCCGATGATGCTGGGTCTGCTGCGCCCGTTCCGCAGGTCGGGCCCGACGGCGGCGCTGACCAGCTGGGCGCTGGGCCTGCTGGCCTTCTGGCTGGTCAACTATCCCATCAACTGGAGCGTCGAGGGCGGAGTGCCGCTGGAGTACCAGGTCTCGATCCCACTGGCGGTATCGCTCTTCCTCTACATCGTGATCGGCTACGTGAAGCCGGAGGACACCCCGGAGCGCGACGCGATCATCGAGCGCGTGAATACGGACGATGACGGCTCCGCCGGTTCAGCGGCTGTTCCGGAGCCGGCGGAGGCGGGGGACGACGTATTGGGCACCCCGCAGCGTCCCGTACCGTAAATCACCGGCTTCGCCGAGTTCGTCCTCAAACGCCGGACGGGCTGATTGATCTCACCGGGGATACCGCGCCAGCCATCCCGGCGACGATACCGCCGGCCCATGCAGCGCGGGTCCCTGCGTCATCTCCATGGCGAAATCGTCCGCCAGCTCAAGCATCGTGGGCCGTCCCTCCAGCTCGGAGAGCCAGCCGGGGGGCAGCGCGGTCTCGCCGTGGAGGGCGCCGAGGAGGGCTCCGCACACGGCGCCGGTGGCAGCCGACGCGCCCCCGTGGTTCACGGCGAGGCGCAGCCCGTGGCGGATGTCCTCGCCGACCAGGGCGCAGTACACGGCGGCGCCGAGCACCCCTTCCGCGGAGCCGTCCCCCAGCAGTTCCTCCACCCGGGAGGGTGCGGGCATCCCCTGCCGCACGGCCCCCAGCGCGTGCTTCAGCGCATCGGTGACGGGCTGATGGCCGGGCCTGGCGGCGAGCAGGGCGAGGGTCCGCTGGATGGCCCCGTCAAGGGACTCGCCCCGAGCGAGCCCGTGCACGAGCACGGAGTGCGCACCGGCGGCGAGATAGGCGGCGGGATGCCCGTGGGTCTGCACGGCGCACTCCACGGCGAGCTGAAGGACCAGCTGCGGCTCCCACCCGACGAGCAGCCCGAAGGGAGCGGACCGGGTGACGGCCCCCGCGTCCCGTTCATCGGGATTCTTCGAAAGCTCCAGTGTGCCCATGGTCTCGTCTCCGAGACCGACCAGGCAGGCCTTGGCGGGCGACCGCCGCGAGTAGAGCCACTCCTCGCGCGCGAGCCAGCCGTCCTCCTTGCGCCGCTCGTCGGGCCCCCAGTCGCTCTGGGTGGCGGCCCACCGGCGGTAGGCGCGGTGCAGGTCGGTCGGCGGATGCCAGGCCCCGGTGTCGCGCCGCACCTGGGCGCGTATGAGTCCGTCGACGGTGAAGAGGGTGAGCTGGGTGGCGGCGGTGACGGCGCCACGCCTGCCGTGCGCGGGGGCGGGTTCGGTGAGCCCTTCCGTGCCGTGGGCCTCACGTATCGCGGCGAGGCTCAGCTCGTCGACGGGCGCGCCAAGCGCGTCACCGAGGGCGGCCCCGAGCAGCGTGCCGCGCACCCGGCTGCGGAAGTCCTGCTGCTCGGCGCGGCCCCAGACTCCGGTGGCTGCTGCGGTGCTCACGGCACCTCCTCCCCTGCTCTCCCCATAGCTCGACCCGTGCACTTCTGCGCAGCACTGTAATCGACCAGGAACGGTCGCTTCAGGGCCGATGCGATATCTGAAGAGTCACCCCTCAGATCACTTTTGACCGGCGTTCACCAGGCCTTTTCATATTCACCAGGCCTTTTCATTTCGGGGCGGAAATCACCGGCGGGGATCCTGATGGGGATCCTGATCGGGATCCTGATCGGGATGCTGATCATCCCTACGAAAGTGACGTACGCGGCAGCGCCTCCGCGTACCGCGCCCGCAAGGCGTCCCTGGCCGCGACGACCCTCGCCAGGCGCGGCGCGAGCCGGGCGCGATCGGCCCCCGGCGCGCGCAGGACCTCCGTCAGGAACTCCGCGAGCTCCGCCAGGTCGTCCCACTCCTGGTCGGAGGCGAGGGCCACCGTGAGGTGGGTGTCGAGGGCGGGCCAGTCGGCGCGGGCCGCGGCGATGAGGGCCGCGGCGGCGGCCTCCGAGCCCGGTCCGTCGCTCGTCGCCCCGGCCAGACAGGCGGACATCTCCCGCCAGAGCGGGGCCGCGGCCGCCGCGCCCCGCGCGCCGGTCTCCGCGAGGGCCAGGAAACCGAGGCGGTCCAGCTCGTCGGGCATCCGCCGGGCGGCCTCGCGGGCGAGGGACCAGCGGCCCGTCCTGCGGTGGACCGTGGACAGCTCCTCCAGCAGGTCGGCCTCGTCCGCGCCGGACGCCAGAGCGGCGGTGATCTCCGCAAGCGCCTCCTCGGGACGGCCGCACCACAGGTGGACGCGCGCGGCGAAATCGTGTCCCCACGAAGAGTCGGTGCTGACCTCGTTGTAGCGCGCGGCGTCGGCCAGGGCCCGCTCGATGCGGCCGGTGGCGCGGCAGGTGATCGCGTGCCGTATGAGGTACCAGGGAGCGTCGGGTTCCAGCTCCAGGGCGCGGTCCAGGTCCTCGAACGCCTCGGTGTAGCGACCCTGTTCGTGCCGGATGGATCCGCGCTTGCAGAGCGCGGTCCCGTAGTCGGGCTCCGTGTCGAGGGCCTTGTCCAGGTCGGCGGTCGCTTCCTCGATCCGGTCGAGGCGGTGCAGTGCGTCCGCGCGGCAGTAGAGGCACCAGGCGTCGGCGGGCAGCAGGGCGACGGCCCGGTCGGCGTCGGCGAGGGCCCGCTCGTACTCTTCCCGGTAGCAGTGCATCCTGCTGCGGTGACCGAGCGCCCATACGTAGTCCGGGGCGAGCTCGATGGCCCGGTCGAAGTCGGCCAGCGCCGCCTCCTTCTGATCCAGGCAGGCGTGCGCGACGCCCCGGCCCGCGAAGGCGGTGGCGTCGTCGGGGAGGAGTTCGACGGCCCGGCCGTACTCGGCGAGCGCCTCCTGCCACCGGCCCGCCTCCCGCAGCGCGTTGCCGCGCATCCGGACGATATAGGTCCACCGGGGGGCCAGCTCCAGGGCACGGTCGAGATCCGCGATGGCCCGCTCGGTCTCCTCCCGGTCGCTGTGCACCGCGGCCCGCTGCACCAGCGCCCACGCGTAGTCCGGGTCGAGCTCCACCGCCCGGTCCAGGTCCGCGAGCGCCGCGTCGTTCTGGCCGAGGGCATAGCGGACCACGCCCCGGTCCGCCCAGGGCATCGGCTCCGCCGGGTCCCTTTCGATCGCCCGGTCCAGGTCCGTGATCGCCGCCTCGTAGTCCCCCAGGAGCCGGTGGGTCTCGCCCCGCAGCGCAAGCACCCGGTCGGCGTCGGGGTCCAGTTCGTACGCGCGGTCGAGGTCGGCGAGCGCCGCGTCGAACTCCTGGCGCAGCTTGTGCGTGAACCCCCGGCCGAAGTACGCCCGTTCCTGCTCCGGGCCGAGTTCGATGGCCCGGTCGTACTCGGCGAGCGCCCGGTCGTACTCGCCGCTCTCGCGCAGATCACGGCCGCGCAGCGTACGGGCGAGGGCCTGCCCCTCGGTGTCGAGCCCGGCCCGGTCGAGCAGCAGCCCCAGCGCGTCGACCGGTGAGCCGTCGGCGAGCGCGGCCAGGAGGTCGCGGCCCCACCGGCCCACGCCCTCCGCCTCGACGTCGTCCCCGGCCTCGATGAGCAGCTGCGCCCAGCGCCTGGCCATGACCTCGCCCTTGTCGCAGGCGTCGACGGCGCCCCGCAGCGCGTGCGGCAGCGCGCCGCGGGGGTCGGCGCACAGCAGGTGGTACGTCTGGGAGATGCGCAGCTCCCACCAGCTGTCGTCGGACCACAAGTCGTCCTCGGTGGCGCCCTGTTCGGCCTCGGCGCGCCAGGCGGTGAACGTCTCCGCGAGCCGCTGCTGCTGCCGCGCCCACCCCCGAGGCGACCTGGTGCGCTGCAGCCGCAGCATCGGCGCGCGCACCACCCCGTGGTACTGCACGCGGTCGCCGCGATCGCTCACGAAGGGCAGCGAGCGCAGCCAGCCGAAGAGTCCCGGCGCCTCCTCGTCCGCGCAGTCCACGGCCGCCCGGAACACATCGCCGTCAAGCCGCCTGGGCAGCGCGCAGGCCAGCGCCGCCGCCCTGCGGACGGGGTCCGCCTCCCACTTCAGGAACCGCTCGACGGCCGTCGAGCTCGGGTCGCTGACATCGTCGAGGTCGACCGGACGCCCCTCGGCGAGCATGGACACCAGGACGGGAAGACCGCCGGTGAGCCGCAGCACCTCCTCGACCACCGGCTCCGCGGCCACCCCCTTGTCGGCGAGCAGCCCCCGCGCCTCCAGCTCGGTGAACGGGCCGATCGGCACATCCGCCATGAAGTCCGCGTAGCCGCCCCAGCGCGTCGCGTCGAAGGGCCGCTGGCCCGCGGTCACGACGACCACGTTGGCGGGCAGCGCGCCGTGCCGTTCGGTCGTCATCACCTCGTGCAGCCAGCCGTCGAGGATCGGCGCCGTGATCTCGTACGTGTCGAAGAACAGCACGATCCAGGGTGCGGCCTGCGCGGCGTCCGACAGCTCCGTGATCAGGACCGGCGTGAGGACCCGCTCAGGGGAGAGGACCAGCTGGACGTCCTCCTGATTACGGAAGCGCGCGCTCAGGCCCGCCCTCAACCGGTCGGCGCCCTGCGCGAGTTGGGCGGGATCCATCGCACCGGCGAAGACACCGACACCCGGCACGAGCCCCAGGCCGACCAGACTCGCGCGGGCCGCGGCCATGCCGGCGGGCGAGGGCACGGGCCGCGGATTGACCGAAGGGCCGGGCTGCGGGGCCTCCACCGTGGCCGCCGCTGCCGCCGACACCGACTCCGCCTCGTGCCGCCGGTCACGGTGCGCGGCCAACAGCCGCTCGAGATCTTTGAACCGCCGCCCCTGACGGGCGAATTGGGCACTGATGGCCGACAGCGCCTCGGGCACGCTGCCGACCGCCTCGTCGACGTACGCGGTCAGCGCACCGCGATCGCGGGCCAGCTGCTCCAACTCCCGTACCAGGGACGTCTTCCCGACGCCCGCGTTGCCGTGCACATGGAAGAGGAAGCGGTGCCGCTCGTCGTCCACCGGAAGGTCGAAGTTCTCGCGGAACGCCGCGAGTTCACCGCGGCGGCCGACGAATCCGGCCCGCCTGCGCCGACGTATCAGCTCCTGCATGGACGGCCGACGCTCCGTACCCCCGGACACCATGGGCCACACCCCCGAATCCCGTATACGCGCACCGCATCCCCGTGTACGCGCGTCGCCGTCTGCCCTGCGCACAGTCTTCCACCGCCCGTTCGCGCACGGGCCGAAACCGCCGCCCCCGCACACTCACCAACACCCGGCGCCATAAAGGTGAACCTGCGATGTACAACCATCCCGCCAGAGCGCTGGTCTCCCTTACGTCACAGTAGTTTCCCCACAGGAGGACCAGTGCGCCGTTCCCTCATCGCCGCCGCCGCGGCAGCCGCCATCGCGACGCCGCTCGCCGTCGTGGCGACGACCGGTTCCGCGGCGGCCGCCCCCGTACCGCACCGCATTCCGGTGACCGACTTCAACAAGGACGGGTACGCCGACCTCGCCGTCTCCGCGGGCCGCGGCACCGTCGACGGCAAGACCGGCGCCGGCTACATATCGATCGTGTACGGCTCGTCGGCGGGCGCCGACACCTCGCACGCCAAGCAGATCAGCCGCGCCACCCCCGGCATGCCGGGCACCCCCGAGCAGGGTGCGGGCTTCGGCCTGCGCACGACCGCCCGTGACCTCGACGGCGACGGGTACACCGACCTCGTCGTGAACGACGAGCCCTACGATGTCGTGCTCTGGGGTTCCGAGCACGGCCTCACCGGGATCTCGCAGTTCCCCGGCGAGTCCGTCTGGGACCTGAAGGCCGGCGACTTCAACGGCGACGGCAAGGCCGACCTCGTCGCCAACGGCAGATCCGGCCTGGAGACCCGCTTCGGCCCGTTCACCCGCGACGGGAAGCCCGCGTCCACCAAGCTCCTGGAGATCGGCGAGGACGACGGCCCGGTCGACATCATCGTCGGCGACATGACGGGCGACGGCGCGGACGACCTCGTCACCAGCCACTCCTTCGAGGAGATGCAGTACTCCTCGCGCCTGTGGAAGGGCGGCAAGGACGGCTTCACCGGCGCGTCCACGCCCACCGGCCAGTTCACCGTCGACGGCGTCATCGCCGACGTGGACAAGGACGGGTACGGCGACCTCGTGGCCCGCGAGGTGGACAAGGTCTCCGAGATGCAGGAGTACGACGCGGGCGCGGTCCGCGTCGTCTACGGCGCCGCGTCCGGCCTCTCCGACCGCACCAAGAAGATCACCCAGGACACCGCGGGCGTCCCCGGCGTCGGCGAGCAGGGCGACTGGGACCTCGGCGACAAGGGCGACCAGTTCGGCTACTCGATCTCCGCCGGTGACGTCACCGGCGACGGCTACCCGGACATCGCGGTCGGCGTACCGGGCGAGGACCTCGGCTCCGGCGACGACCTCGACACCGCCGGGGACACCGGCGCGATCGTCCTCCTCAAGGGCGGCGCGACCGGCCTGACCGGCACCGGCGCCCAGGCCTTCAACCAGTCCACCGCGGGCGTCCCCGGCGTCTCCGAGAGCGATGACGCCTTCGGCTCCGCGGTCCTGCTGGCCGACGTGAACAACAACAACCGCGCCGACCTGACCGTGGGCGCGCCCACCGAGGACGGCACGGTCAAGGACTCGGGCGCGGCCTGGCTCCTGCGCGGCTCCCAGAACGGTCTGACGACGACCAACATCACGTCGTTCAGCCCGTCCTCGCTGGGCACCGCGCAGGACGGCGCCCAGTTCGGCGGACAGCTCGCCCAGTAAGCAGTAATCGGTCCCGTAGTCAGTCCAGCACGGGAAGCAGCTCCGGGAGGTGGCCGTCCGACGCGGCGGCCACCTCCTGCCGCTCCCGCGGCACCTCTCCGTACAGCGTCGTCCGCGGCCTGGCCGGGCGTCCCGCCTCCTCCGCGATCGCGACGAGGTCCTTGACCGAGCGGTACGAGCCGTAACTGGAGCCCGCCATCCGGGAGATGGTCTCCTCCATCAGCGTGCCGCCCAGGTCGTTCGCGCCCGAGCGCAGCATCTCCGCCGCCCCCTCCGTGCCCAGCTTCACCCAGCTGGTCTGGATGTTCGGGATGTGCGGGTGGAGCAGCAGCCTCGCCATCGCCACCACCGCGCGGTTGTCGCGGGCGGTCGGGCCGGGGCGGGCGATGCCCGCCAGATACACGGGCGCGTTCGTGTGGATGAACGGCAGCGTCACGAACTCCGTGAAGCCCGCCACTCCCTTGGACAGCGCCTCCTGCTGGATCGCGGCCAGCGTGCGGAAGTGCCCGAGCCAGTGCCTCGGCTGGTCCACATGTCCGTACATCATCGTGGACGAGGACCGGATGCCCAGCTCGTGGGCCGTCTTGACCACCTCGATCCACGTCGCCGTCGGCAGCTTGCCCTTCGTCAGGACCCAGCGCACCTCGTCGTCGAGGATCTCGGCCGCCGTGCCGGGGATCGAGTCCAGGCCCGCCTCCTTGGCGGCGGTGAGCCAGTCACGTATCGAAAGACCCGTACGCGTCGCGCCGTTGACGACCTCCATCGGCGAGAAGGCGTGCACATGCATGCCCGGCACGCGCTCCTTCACGGCCCGCGCGATGTCGAAGTACGCCGTGCCGGGCAGGTCCGGGTGGATGCCGCCCTGCATGCACACCTCGGTGGCGCCGACCTCCCAGGCCTGCTGGGCGCGGTCGGCGACCTGGTCCAGGGAGAGCGTGTACGCGTCCGCGTCGGTCCTGCGCTGGGCGAAGGCGCAGAAACGGCAGCCGGTGTAGCAGACGTTCGTGAAGTTGATGTTCCGCGTGACGATGTACGTCACGTCGTCACCGACCACCGACTTGCGCACGTCGTCCGCGATCCCGCACAGCGCGTCGAGCGCGGGCCCGTCCGCGTGCAGCAGGGTCAGCGCCTGCGCGTCCGTCAGGCGCGTCGGGTCGTCGGCGGCCGTGGCGAGGGCGGATCGCACGTCCCCGTCGATGCGGGACGGCACCATGCCGGGCGCGGCCTGCTCGCGCAGCGCGTCCCAGTCGCCGTACACCTCGTCGAAGTCGTCGCGCCGGTCCGACGTGCGCCCCGTCGTGTCGATGGTGCGGTGCAGGTCGGTGCGGCCGGAGGAGGCCACGTACCCCTCGTCGGGCTCCTGCCAGGGCAGGCCGGTGGGGCGCGCTTCCTCGTTCGCCAGGCCCGTCTCCGGGTCGACGAGCGCGCGTACGTGCGGAAGAAGGCGGGGGTCGAGCCAGGGCTCGCCGCGCTGGATGAACTCCGGGTAGATCGTGAGCCGTTCACGCAGCGTGAAGCCCGACTCGGCGGTCTTCTCCGCCAGTTCGTCGATGTGCGGCCAGGGCCGCTCCGGGTTCACATGGTCGGGGGTGAGGGGCGAGACGCCGCCCCAGTCGTCGATGCCCGCGCCGATGAGCAGCGCGTACTCCGCGTCCACCAGGTTCGGCGGGGCCTGGATGCGGGCGCTCGGGCCGAGGATGTGCCGGGCCACCGCGATACACGCGGCGAGCTCCTCGAGCTCGGCGTCCGGCATGCCGCGCATCGCCGTGTCCGGCTTGGCGCGGAAGTTCTGGACGATGACTTCCTGGATGCCGTGGTACGAACGCTGCGTCGAGCGCAGCCGGAACAGCGAGTCCGCCCGCTCCTCGTACGTCTCGCCGATGCCCATCAGAATCCCCGTGGTGAAGGGGACGTTGGAGCGCCCGGCGTCCTCGAGCACCCGCAGCCGGACCGCCGGCTCCTTGTCGGGCGAGCCGTGGTGCGGGCCGCCCGGCTCGCTCCACAGCCGTGTCGCCGTCGTCTCCAGCATCATGCCCATGGACGGCGCGACGGGCTTGAGCCGCTGCAGATCGGTCCACGTCATGACGCCCGGGTTGAGGTGCGGGAGCAGCCCCGTCTCCTCGAGCACGCGGATCGCCATCGCGCGTACGTAGGCGAGGGTGTCGTCGTACCCCTCCGCCTCCAGCCACTCGCGCGCCTCGGGCCAGCGGTCCTCGGGCCGGTCGCCGAGCGTGAACAGGGCCTCCTTGCAGCCCAGTTCGGCCCCGCGCCGGGCGATGTCGATCACCTCGTCCGGAGAGAGGAACATCCCGTGTCCCTCGCGCCGCAGCTTGCCGGGGACGGTGACGAAGGTGCAGTAGTGGCACTTGTCCCGGCACAGCCGCGTCAGCGGGATGAAGACCTTCTTCGAGTACGTGATGACGCCGGGCCGCCCCGCCGCCGCGAGCCCCGCGTCACGCACCCGCGCGGCGGACGCGGCGAGGTCCTTGAGGTCGTCGCCGCGCGCCTGGAGGAGCACGGCGGCCTCGGCGGTGTCGAGCGCGACGCCGCCCCTGGCGCGCTTGAGGGCGCGGCGCATGGCGTTGGCGGTGGGTCGGGCCGGCTCCTGAGGTGCTTGGTCCTTAGGTGCTGGGTCCTGCGGCGCGCTGTTGGTCATGGCTCCGAGCATACGAGCGGGCGCCGACAGAAACAGCTACAGGTCAGTGCTGGTTACCGGCAGCCCGTGTGAGGTGCACGTATCGCTGGAATCCGTCGAGCACCTCCAGTACGCCGGCCTCCTCGCGGGCGGGCAGCTGCACGATGACCTCGTCGACGCCGAGATCGGCGTAGTGGGCGAGCTTGCCGGGGGTCGGCTCGACCGCCGAGAGGGCGATGTAGAGGTCGCCGGGCGGGCGGCCCGCGTCCGCCCATGCCTCCCGGAGCGCCGGGAGGGACTCGCGCAGACCCGCGCCGCCGATGGGCAGCCAGCCGTCGGCGTACTCCGCGATGTGCGCGAAGAGCTTCGGCCCTGCGGCTCCGCCGATGAGAGTGCGGGGGCCGTGCAGGGGCTGCCCGTTCTTCCGGGCGCGGGGGGCGAGTTTCGGCTTCGGGTGGACCTCGCTGGCGCGTACGCTCGCGAATTCGCCATGGTGGGCGGCGGGTTGGTCGTTCCACAGGGCCCGCATGACCGCCATCCGGTCCCGCACGAGGGCGCGCCGGGTGGGCCAGTGGACCCCGTGGTCGGCGGCCTCCTCACGGTTCCAGCCGTAGCCGATGCCGAGGGTGAACCGGCCGCCGGAGAGATGGTCGAGGGTGGCGATCTGCTTGGCCAGGTCGATGGGGTCGTGCTGCCCGACGAGCGTGATGTTCGTGCCGAGGGAGAGGGTCCGGGTGACGGCGGCGGCCTGCGCGAGGGCGACGAAGGGGTTGAGCATGCGGGCGCACTCGGGCGGGAGTTCACCACCGGGGTAGGGGGTTTCGCGGGCTACGGGGATGTGGGAATGCTCGGGGAGGTAGAGCCCGGCGAAGCCGCGCTGCTCCAGCTCTCGGGCCAGGCGGGTGGGGGCGATGG
>NZ_SRIC01000167.1 GCF_004684775.1 Streptomyces sp. MZ04 | reverse complement strand
CTCGATCTCCCCAACCTCCCTCCGATCCGGCCCCGTTCACGCCACGGGATCCCTTGGGCCACAACGGCTCGGCACCTGTGCGGCCCACGACGGCCGACGACGCGCCCGCCACTGCGCCCACGGCACCCGCGGGCCAGGGCAGCCCCGATCGGGCGGCAGGCGGCGACACGTGGGCGCGCGCCATAGCGATCGACAACACCGCGCGCGCAACGACCGGAAGCCCGGCCAGCATCTGGCGGCTGCGCACCGATCTCCGCGTCGGCCCGAACCGAGCCCGACAGATCCGAGCCCAGCTCCTCACCCGCCGTCCCGACCCCGCACCCCCACCATCGTGACCAGCACCGATCCCCTCATGGCGCCCGACCAGATCGATGGATCGACATTGCTTGACTTATCGCCCGCTCCAGAGCGTCCATGGTCGTACCGGCCAACGTCCGCGAATTCAGAATCCCTGAACTCGCCCTCACCTAGGCCGCGTTCGAACGGGAACTCCGTGATGCGCACGCGCCCGTTCGGACACCACAGCGCCTGACGCTGATCCCCGGCCGGGGCCCACATCCACCCTTCACTGGGAAACGAGGCCCCACTCATGTCCAACTCCGACACCACCCACGCCCCGCACCCCACGCCCGAACCCGAGCCCCTGGCCAACCTCACAGGCGCACCCGCCACGATCTACACGGAGCTGGTCGCCTCCCCCGGTGCCACCGGCGCCGAACTCGCCCTCGCCGCAGGCCTCGGCCGCTCCACCGCCGGAAAGGCACTGGTCGCACTCGAAGAGCAAGGGCTCGCGGTCCGCACACCCGGCGGCCACGAAGGAGCACGCCGCACCCCCGACCGCTGGAGCCCCGCTCCGCCCCCCACTCACGAGGAGGAGCAGACGCCGACTGCCGAGACCTCGGAGGCGAGCGCGAGGGACACGGACACAGGCACTGCCGCCCCGGCATCCCCCAGCGTCACCACCGCGGGCGACGCCGCGCACGGCGACGCAACCGACACCGCCGTGGCGGGAGCGGACTCGACGGGCGCCGCGGAAGCTCGCGGCGAGGGCAGGGATGGCGAGACTCCGGCCACCGCCCCTCGCGAGTCCGAAGATCCGGATGAGCCCAAGGCCATGACGACCACCCCTGGCGGACAGAGGGTGCGCCTGGCACCCGGCGCTCTGCGGCAGCTGGTCATCGACCACCTGGAAGCACACCCGGCCGAGGCATTCACCGCCACCAAGATCAGCCGCGTGATCGAGAAGAGCTCGGGTGCCATCGCCAACGCCCTGGTCACCCTGACTAAGCAGGGAATCACCGAGCAGGTCACCGAGCAGCCGCGCACCTACCGACTGGCCGGATCCGGAGCAGCAGAGACCGAGTAAATGCCGACCGATGGCGGTGCCTCCCCGATCCTGGTTTGGGGAGGCACCCGTCATACCCTCCATCATGGTCTGCTGCCCCAAGGCTCCCCATCGGCCCGGCCAACCACCGGATCGTGCCGGATTGCACCTTGGTGAGCTACACCAGCCGAACAAGAGTCGGTGGCCAATCCAAGAGGACGAGTCACCGATTTCCCTCTCCTGCCGCTTCGACACTCACCTCCGAGGAATTCTCAACTCCTCAGCAGAGAGTCCTCAAGAGTTTCCAGATACGGGTTCCTTCGCAGCCCAGAATGGGCCCTATAGAGCATGTCCAGACACGCCCTATAGGCAGAATGGATGAATCCGAAGAGTTGATCACGCGTAACTTGCGCCACCTCCTCAGCAAAGCTGAAACTCACTCCGACCCCACTGCTGACCGCACCAATCCGCACGGAACAGTCACACAGTGAGGCTTCCGCGTAACCTTGCCCATTCTCAACGAACTCGCGCTTCGCCAGTTCGAGCATTAGAACGAAGTCGACCACTGGGAGCCCGATACTGGTGAAATTCGAATCACCGTTATCGCTACGCAGTAGAACATTTACCCTGAAGTACCGGTAAATGAAGTCATCCCCAGTCAACTCAACCAAGGTGCGAGGGGACCCGGGTTCAGATCCTTCAGGCTTCCATCCGAAACCCCAAGAAGGATCATCACCCCTCGGACTGAAAGAAACACCAATCAACATAAACCCCTCCTAATACATGAACCTAGGCATGGCCGTCACGAAATTCCCGGCACCGTCTACGGCGATCCTTAGCCCATTTTGCCCGTTCGCTCCAACCTCCACGTCGCCAAAATCATAATCAATATAGTGGCCACTTCGAGGATCGGCGGCCGCGCGCGGAACCTTGACCCCCTTCTCTGTGGCCTCGTCCAGCATGCTCCTAAACTTAGGCTTGTCGATCCCCTTGGCCAGGACGTTGCCCATTTCGCCCGCCTCATGGTATGACCCGCCGTACATATGCTGATCCCACGAGTGGTCGAATTGCTTTGCCGTGATTATGCAATTCGAATTGTGAACCAGAATCGGGGTCTCACCAGCGAGCACATAGTACGTATGGAGGCCTTCGACGGTGAGGTTGTACGTACGAGCATGCTCCTGGTACTGGCGAGCGGCTGTCACGGTGACGGTGCGGCCGTCGTCCGTGCGCAGGGTCATGCCGGGTTTGAGGTCTCCGGCTTCGACCCAGTCCCTCTGGTCGACCGACCAGAAGGGGTGCTCGTATGTGGCGGTCAGCTTCTCGGCGCCGTCGGGTGTGGCGATGGTGAGTTCGGTGAACTGCTTGTCGTCATTGGTGACGATGGTCGCGGTGACTTCGCGTTCGCTTGTCTCGCCGGTTTTCGGGTCGGTGGCCAAGACCTTGTCGCCGATTTCGACATCCTCGATGTCCTTGGCCGAGCCGTCGGCCAAGAGGACACCGGTGCCGGCCAGGAAGCACTTGCAGCCGGATGGTGCGCCCTTCTTCGACTTCCCTGCGGCCTCTGCGACTTCCTCGCCCTCCTTGAGTTTCTTGAGCTTGAGGAGCTTGAGGGCCTTCGCGGGCGTGGGCAGGTCTGCAAGCGCGCTGCCACAGTCCGCCACCCCATGCTTGTTCCAGCAGCCTTTCCACGCGTCGATGTCAGGTGCAGCGACGGTCACGATGACTGAGAGGAAGTTCAAGACCGGATCGTTGGCATCGGGGTAGGGGCCAGGGACAGGGGCCGGGTTGGCACTGGGGGACGGCAGGGGACCGCTGTAACTCCCGCTACCGCCGCCTCGGTACCCTCCGCCACTGCTGTGGCCGCCATTGCCCTTGCTGTTACCGCGGCTGCCACCACCCTTGCTGCCGCCACCGCCGCCGCCCGTGCACACCATGAAGTTGCAGGTGGAGCCACCGCAGGATTGCTTGATGCCGTCCTTGCAGGGGAGCTGTCCTGTGGGGTCGGGGAACGTGAGGGGGTTGTTGTTGCCGTAGGTGTAGCCGTTCATCTGTTGCGGGTCCGTCAGGTCCATGATCGGGTCGACGGAGATGAAGCGTCCGGTGGTGGGGTCGTATTCGCGGGCGCCGAGGTGTGTGAGTCCTGTGGATTTGGTGTCGTCGGTGCCGCCGACGAAGCCCTTGGTGCCGGGCCAGGACTTCGGCGCCTCGCCCCGCGGGCCCCCGAAGGGCAGTGTTCGGCGCTGCGTGAGGGTCAGATCCGTTGCTGCGATGGAGAGTTGGCCGGTGCCCTGGTGGTCGGCGGTGGTGAAGGTGACGGTGCCGTTGTCTTCCTTGACGGCCTGATGGCCGCCGCCCAGGGGTGTGTAGCGGGTGGCCTTGGCTTTGGCTGCTCCCTTGGGCAGGGTGACTTCGGAGTGGCCGAGGTAGAGGGTGGTCTCCGTCGGGGTACGTGCGATCAGGCGGTTGCCGTCGGTGTCGTAGAGGTACTCGGTGACCTTGTCCGCCCCGCCTGCAACGGGTTCGGTGACCTTGGCAAGGTGGCCTTCGGCGTCCCAGGCCAGGGTCTGGGTGTCGCCGCGCACGGTGCGGGTGGTGGTGTTGCCGGTCTTGTCGTAGCCGTAGGAGTCCTTGGTGGCGGTTCCGCCGGGCAGTTGCGAGGTGACCGAGGTGAGGGTGTGGGGCTGCGGGTCCCCCGGCTTCGGGTAGTCGTAGGTGCGCTGGGTGTTCTTGGTGCTGTCGCCGCCGGTGTCGTGGAAGGTTTCGGTGAGGCGGTTGCCGGCCTTGTCGTAGGTGTAGGAGTGCCAGTAGGGGGCCGGGCCGCCGGTCTTGTCTGCGGCCGGAGCCGTGGCGCAGGTCTTGTCGCCCTGGGTCCAGGCTTCGGTCATGCGCCGCAGGTAGTCGTAGGTGAAGCACTGCGTGTCGGTGCCGGTGCGGGAGACGTCCGAGACGGACAGGATGTTGCCGGCTTGGTCGTAGCGGTAGGTGTCGAGCTGGTCGACGCCGGGCTGGTCCTGGCGGTCGATGCGGGAGGTGGCCAGGCGCTGGGTGCCCCACTCGTAGGTGTTGGTGGCCCAGGTCTTCTTGCCGCCGCCGGTGTTGCCCAGGGCGTACTGGAGCGGCTTGCCGGTCAGTGAGTAGCTGGTGTCGGCCTGGAAGCCGTCGCCCAGGACGGAGATGGGCCGCAGCGTCTCCTTCTCGTAGGTGGTGGAGTATCCGCCACCGGGCAGGGAGCCCGCCGCCGAGTAGCTGATGCCGCCTACCAGGCCGGAGGGCAGGTAGTTGGTGCCGGTCTGGTAGGTGCCCGCCAGGGCGCCTTCCTTGTCGGGGATGACCACCGCGGTCTTCATCGGCCGGTACAGCCGGTCGTAGCTGGTGACCTTGGAGGTGTAGGCGGCGCCGTCCACGTAGCGGGTGGATTCGGCGAGCTGGCCCTTGGCGCCGATGATGGTGTCGTAGACCCACTTGGCGCGCAGTTCGCCGGTGGCGCTGTCCTTGCGTAGCTCGGTCTTGCGGCCGAGGTTGTCGTAGACGCTGGCCAGCGTGGTGCCGCGGGCGTCGGTGGTGGTGGTCAGCTGGCCGCGGTCGTCGTACGTGCTCTTCGTGGTGCCCTTGTCCGGGTCCGTGGTCTCGGTCTGGCGTCCCAGCTGGTCGTAGCTGTAGCTCCAGTTGTTGCCCGCCGGATCGGTGACCTTCGCCAGCTCGCCTCGTGGGGTGAAGGCGTACGACGTGGTGTCGAAGGCCGCGCTCTGGCTGCGGGTGTGGTGCTGGCGCAGCTCGGTGGTCTTGCCTCGGGCGTCGGTAAGGGTGGTAGCGGCGGTGGCCCCCTCGGGCGGGATGACCGTGGTGCGATCGCCGCCATAGATGGTCTTGGTGATGCCCAGCACGGTGCCGCCGTCGCCGTTTCCGGCGATCTGCCGCTCCTCGACAGCGCGCCCCAGACCGTCGAAAGCGGTGCGGGTCTGCGTCTCCACGCTCAGCGCGTCGGCGGGCTTGAACAGCGTCCGGCTGGGTGCGCCCTCGGTGTAGTAGGGGGCGAACGTCTTGGTTGTCAGGCCGCGTTCGTCGTAGAAGATGTCGCTGAGGATGCGGCCGGCATTCGGGCCGGGAGCCTGGGTCTGGCGCTCGCGCAGGAATCCGTCGTACAGCGTGTATGAGGCGACCTGGCCGCCCTCGTTGTTCACGGTCTGGGTGCGGACCGCGACCGGCTGGCCCTCGTTCACGAAGTAGGTGAACTGGTAGCTGGGTGTCTGGCTGGTGCGGCGGTCGGCCAGCCACACCTTTTCCGCGCGGCCGAGCGCGTCGTACGTCATCTCGGTGCGCTTGGCGTTGGTGTCCACCGTCGCTTTGGGCTGACCGCGCAGCGGCTCCAGCTCGGTGACCGTGGTCTGCACCGAGGTCGCATCTGCCGCCTTCACCGGCGGGGTGGTCTCGGTCACAGTCGTGGCGAAGCCGGTGGCCGGGCTGTAGGCAGTGGTTGCCTTGCGGCCGTCCGAGCGCACGGTGCGCACCGGGGCGTCGCCGCCGGTGGCGGTGACGTCGGCGGTCAGGTCGGTGGCGGTCAGCTGGCGGCCGTAGCCGTCGAAGGTCGCGCCGGATTCTAGGTAGGTGGCCTTGGTGCCGTCGTGCTTCTTCAGTGTGGCGGTCGCGGTGGCATCGCCCTTGGTGGGCGCGGCCCCGTAGGCTCCGCCGTCGTAGGCGGTACGGACATCGGAGATGACCTGCTTGGCACGGTCGGGGGTGTCGGCGCACTTGACGGCGACGATCTCTGCCCGGGAGGGCAGGGTGAGGATGTTGTCGGCGGTGTTGGTGGCGTAGGTGGTGCGGGTGCACTGATTGTCGGCTGCCGTAGCGTTGTCGCCGAGATCGTCGACCTGAGTGACCCGGCCCGCGACGGTGTCGAAGTCCGTCGCGGTCGAGGTGATCCGCCAGTCGGTCCCAGCTCCGTCGTCCAGCGAGGTCCAGCTCTTGGAGTGGGCCGTGCCGGTGAAGTTGGCCGTCACCGTGCCCCAGTCGCGGACCTTCTTCGCGGTCTCGTGGCGCCAGGGACGGTTCACCGTCTTGTCCAGGATCTTGCCGCCCGGCCCGGAGTAAGTGACCGTCTTGTAGGGAAATCCGGCTGCCGACTCGTGATCGGTGATCGGGTCGCCCTCACCGCTTCCCAGGCTGACCGAGACGCTCTTGGTGCCGCCGGTGGTGTCCTTGCGGTCGCCGTCCATGCCGCGCAGGAAGTAGGAGTCCTCCTGCGACTTGAGCGCGTCGCCGCCGCCCTGACCGCCGGCCTTCACCCGGACGTGGCCGTAACCGCGCCACTGGGACCAGGTCTTGAACTTCTTCTTCGTCAGGCCGTCGTCATCGTCGTAGTGCCAAGCCGCATCGCCCAGGTACTCGTAGGCGGTCACCGCGTCGGCTGCACCGCCGGTGCGGTCGGTGGTGGTCGTCGAGGTGACGACGTACTTGTTGAACCACTGCCGCTCCGGGTCGTCCGAGCTGGAGCCGCCGATGTACTGCGGGAAGCAGCGCGTGGTGTTCGACTCCGGGGCGGGCAGTGCGTCCCAGTTGCATGTCGGGGCCGAGTAGTTGACGTCGACCTGGCCACCGGAATCGTCGGCGACCGTGGACAGCCGCGCCTTGATGAACGGTGCGTAGCCGTCACCTGTCTTGTCCAGCCGGTTGGCCAGCTGGGTGTAGGCGAAGGTGGTCTTGGGGAGCGTCACCGCGGGCTCAGCCGTGTGGCCGGTGCGCTGGACGGAGTCGAGCAGCAGCTGGTAGTCGACGTCCGCCTGTCCCCAGCGGTGGCCCAGCTTCCAGGAGTCGACCTTGCTGTAGGTGTCGCCGTTGAGGACCTGGGTGGTGACGCCGGTCAGACGCTTGCGGGTGAAGAACGTCGGCGACAGGCGGCCCTGGTCGCAGTCCGACGTCTCCGTGCAGTTCATGTCCCAGGGCGTGTCGTACCAGTAGAAGGCGTCCTTGCCGATGTCTGAGCAGTCGGTGCTGCTGTCGGGCAGGCAGCGTTCGGCGGTGGTGAAATCGACCTTGGCCAGCGGCTTGCCGCCGTACATCGCCGAGGACTTCAGGCCGTACTCGATGCGGCTGAGCGAACCGCCGCGGGTGTAGCGGGTGTTGTCCTTGGCCTCAAGGTTGCGGCCATAGGAGTTCTTCTCTTGGTCGTAGTAGTACGCGATCGCGTTGCCGCGCGGATCGACGACGTAGTCGAGGTTCCAGCGCCAGGCCTGCTGGCACCAGGAGTCGGCGAAGGACGCCTTGTGGCAGGGCTCGCCGTCGTTGTTGCCGAAGACCGGTACCGTCCACGTCGATTCCGTGGTGGCCTTGCCGTCCGCCCAGCCGGGCAGCCGGTTGTAGCCGAAGTAGTAGCGCACGCCCTCGGGGTCGGTCAGACGCCAGTACTCACCGTCGTTGTCACCGTTGCCGCGGTCAGTGGACGACAGCTTCTTGATGCGACTGCCGTCGTCCTGCTTGAACTTGAACTCGCCGTCCCCGGCCGGGACCAGCTCGCCACCCTTGCCGTTGAAGGTGATGAACGCGTTGTCGTAGTCCCAGCACTGATCGCCGGGCTTGTTGCCGTCCGCGTGCTTCTCCCCGTCGTCGGCGCACGTCTGGTAGCGCCGCTCGATGTATCCGGGCCACAGATCGAACCCGTCGCCGACCCAGGAGGACTGGTTGTTCGTCGAACCAGACCGTCCATCGATCGCGCCGGAGGAGTAGGACAGGCCCACCTCCGGCTTCAGCTCGCCCGGTACCTCGGGCACGGGCATGTCGTACGACCAGGAGAAGTCGCCAGTGTTCAGGTCCGTGTCCCAGGTCGCGGACGGAGACAGGGCGGTCGCTTTGTAGTCGCCGCTCGCGCTCTTCTCGTCCGCGACGGCGGCCAGCACGGTCGGCCCTGAGGCTCGGAGGGCCACCGAGTCGGCGGTCAGGGTCTGCTTCTCCGTGTCGTTGGCGGTCTGCACCGGCTCGGCGGTACGACACTGCTGCTTCGCCGGAGTGTCCAGGGCACAGGCCGGCAGCTGGAGCAGGGTGAGGCGAGACGCGTAGCCGCCGCCGAAAGCCTCGGCAAAGCTGGAGTAGTCCAGCGCCGCCCGGACCTTGCCGGGCTTGTCACGCGCCTTGTCCCCCGGGTCCAGGGTGAACAGGACACCGTTCACACCGGCCCGCTCAGCCGCCTTGCGGCTCAGCACGCGGGCCTCCACGCCGCCTGCGGCAGGCGTGGCTCCGGACTTGGCGCTGCGGCCCGCCCGCTTGGAGGCGGCCGCCTTCGGCACGCCCACGGTCAGCGGCAGCCCCTTGGCCTTGACGGGCTTCGCTGATTCCTTGGCCGACGGCTCCGGAATCTCCACCACAGCCGAAGCGGCCTTCGGCCAGGCTGCCTTCGGCGCCTTCGGCGGCGTCTTCGGCCCCTTGGTCACCCTGCGCGGATCGACCTTGACGCCGTCCCCGCCCTTGACCGGCTTCTCCGCCGAAGGAAGGCCCGGTCTGCCACTGCCATCCGCCGTCGCGACCGGTGCACTCACCGCCTGCAACAGCGTGCCCACCATCACGGCGGACACCGCCAGGGCCGCTCTTCGCCGCAGCACGGCGAACCGGCGCGGTCTAGTTTTCCCGTTCATCTTCAAGAATCAGTCCTTCACACGACAACACCAGCCCACGCGGCTACGTGGCTACGCGGCACGGCGTTGAAAGATCAGTAAGGAATACGTCGCATGGCGGGTGTGCCGGGAGGGGACGGAGCCGCTCCCGGCACACCCGGGGCTCAGCTGTCGCCCGGCACGTCGGTGGGGATGTCGAACCAGGAACCGGCCAGCTTCTCGATCTGCGCGTCGCTCAGTGCGCCCTGGAAGGCCCACACGTCGTCGACGGCGCCGGCGAAGTAGGTTCCCGCAGCGTCCCCCTTGGCCTTGCCCACTTGCAGGGACAAGGGCGCCTTGAAGGTCAGGACGTTGTCGGCCCAGGCGATGAGGTCCTGGCAGGCGGTGTCGTCCGCGTCGCCGTTGCCGTCCGCATCCCCGCAGGCAACCTCCTGCAGGACACCGTTGACGTAGAGGCGGGCCTCCTTGGCGAAGCCGTCGTAGACCACCGCCAGGTGGTTCCACTCGCGCACGTCGTAGAACTCGGTGTTGCCCACCTGCGTGACGGCAGCGTCCGTGCTGTCCTTGTCCGCGAGCGTGAGCTCCCAACGCCCCAGGCCTTCAGGGTCCTTGGCGTCCGGCTGGAAGCGCACCGTGAAGGCACTGCGATGCAGGCCCTCACCGCTGACCAAGGCCATTCCGTGCTCTGGGATCGCCGCGGCCTGGGCCCAGGCGGTCACGGTGAAGCTGGCGCTCGTGTCGACGGGCATCAAGGCGGTGCCCGCATACGCGTCCGTGCCGTTCAGCTGCAGCCCGCTGTTGTCGATCATTCCCGAGCCGAGCTGGGCGCCGCCGTTCAGGTTCATCGGGCGCTTGTGTGCGGAGGAGTCCGGTGTGGTGGTCCCGCTGCTGTTGGTCTCCTCGAAGTTCCAGCGGCCCTTGACCAGCGGGCGCTGCTTGAACATCTGCTGGACCTCCTCGGCCGAGACCGGCCGGTCCAGCAGGCGCACATCATCGATGCTGCCCGGGAAGTGGTTCTTGACCTGCCCGCTGTAGTTGCCCGCGCCGAGGTACATGGACTGGTCGGCGTAGAACGCCCCGGCCAGCGGGACCGATCCGGCCTTGGCCCCGTTGACGTACAGCGTGAGGGTGTTGGCGACCGTGTCGTGCACGCCCACCAGCTGTGCCCACTCCCCCACATAGGCGCTGTCGCCCTCGGGCTGCATGGCGCGGATCGGGGTGGCATCAGCGGCGTCGGCGGAGTACTGGTTGACCGCCCACCGGTTGTAGGTGGCGGAGTAGTACAGCTCGAAGCCGGGACGGTCCTTGCCTGCCTGCGCGGCGATGACCGCCGCGCCGTCCGGCTTCTTGTCGAGCTTGGCCCAGGCGGACACGGTGAAGCTGCGCGAGGTGTTCACGTGCGGCCCGTTGGTCTGGCCGATCTTCGCGTAGCCGTCGGTGCCGTTGAACGTGGCGGCCTTGCCCGCGATGCCGGGGACGCCCGTGGTGACGCCGCCGTTGTACTTGGCGGGCAGCACACCGCCGTGCCCGGCGATCTCCTTGGCATCGGCCGCTTCGTCCAGGTCGAAGACCGCCAGCGCGGGGCGGCCCGGGTCGCCGATCGTCTGCTGGGCGTGCAGCTTGTCGATCTCGTCCTGCGCCAGCGGCTTGTCGAACAACTGCACGTTGTCGACCGCGCCCGGGAAGAACGCCGCCGGCGCGCCGCTGTAGGAGGCGGCTCCCAGCTGCAGGCCCCGACGGGCCTCCCACGGGCTGTCGTAGGCGGTCTTGCCGACGAGCTTGCCGTCGACGAACAGCTCCAGCACATCGCGCACCGAGTCATAGGACCCGGCCAGGTGCGTCCACTTGTCCGGCGCCACGCCCCCGGGCTGATCCGCCATCGCGCGGGCGATGCCCGCGTCCGCGGTATCGGACTTGTACTGGTTGAACGCCCAGCGGTCGTAGGTCTTGGAGTAGTAGAGCTCGAAGCCCGGGCTGTGGTTGCCCGGCTGGGTGGCGATGACCGCCGCGCCCTCGGGCATCCTCGACAGCTTCACCCACGCCGAGACCGCAAACCCGCCACTGGTGTTGACCACCGGGATGTCGGTGGAGGCATAGCCGTCGCTGCCGTTGAACGACAGGGCGGTGCCCTGCACCCCGGCCGTGCCCGGGGTTGCCCCGCCGTGCAGTTGCGCGGTGCGCGACGGTGTCGATCCCTTCGCCTCACCGGCGCCTTCGGCCTCGTCCAGCTGCCAGGTCGCCCGCTCGGGTTGGCCGGCCTTGACCCGGTACTGGTAGGTGCGGATCTCGCTGCCGTTGCCCGCGGTGTCGAAGGCCTGGGCCGTGATGAAGTTCAGTCCCGGTTTGGCGGGCAGCACCTTCGCAGTCTTCGCGGCGCCACTGGACGTGGTGATCTTGTTCTTTGAGCTGGGGTCGGTGTTGATGCCGTACCGGTAGGAGGCCACATCACTGTCGGCTGCCTTCAGGTCGAACGACCCGTACTTGCCCACCCCGTCGTACCAAGGATCGTTCGGGTCCTCCGAATCGGAGGCCGGGTACTCACCCGAGGACACCGTCGGCGCCTTGGGGACCTTGGTGTCGTAGACGAAGTAGCAAGCCGTCGGGTCCCCCGCATACGACCAGGGAGAGTACTGCGCCCCGTCATAGACGCGGGCGTACCAGTTGACCAGTTTGTTGGCGGGAACCGACGAGGGCAGGCTGATCGTGAAGTCGGATCCGGACTTCTTGGACGTTGTCCGCGCCGGGCTCCAGCTGCCGCCGTCCCACTTGGCCTGGAACTGCACCGAGACGCTGTCGCCGTCCGGGTCCTTCACGTTGTTGGCGTGGATCTTCCCCAGGGTGCGGACGCGTGCGGCATCGCCGGACCTCTTGCAGGTCCCGCCGTACTCCATCGTCAGCTGCGACATCTTGAGCTGCGAAGGCGCCCGGTTGTACTTCACCCGCAGAAACGCCTTGTCCGAGAACCGCTTCCAGCCGTACGCATCCGACTCACTGCCCGCGCGCAGACCGAACGTCATCGTCGCATCCCGGCCATCCGCCGCATCCTGCACCGCCGACTTCACCGAGAACTCGGCGTCCTTGGCCGCACAGCCGGAGTAGCCGTAGGCGAACGACTTCGACGACAGCTGCTTCTCCCAGAACCCGGACGCATTCTGCGAATTCCACGTCGTCGAGGAGGAGATGCCCTTGGTCTGCCACAGCTCCACGCTGCGATCCGAGCAGGAAGCGGACCAGGTGTTACGCACCACGAACTCGGCCGACAGAATCGACTTGCCCGCGAACTTGGACACCGGAATGCGGTAGAAGAGCCGCTTGGTGTCGTTCGGCTGGCAGTAGTACCAGTTGCAGTAGCCCATGCCCGCGTCGCTATCGCCGTTGAACTTCCACTGCGGCGAGGAGTCCCAGTACTTCGACGCCATCGTCCACGCCGAGGCGCGCGGCGAGTACCACTGCGGATCGATGAACACCGGATACGTGGTGTCCTTACCCTTCAGCACCTCCGCGTCCGGCGTCAGCACCAACTCCTGGCCCCCGGCGGGAACATCCACCTCCACCGGCGCGAGCTTGCCGGACTCCCCCGCCGCAGGCTCCTCCCCAGCCTGCGACTGAGCTTCTCCGCCTTGCGACGCGAGGGCCCCGGACGGCGCGGACGGCGCGGACTTCGCGGCCGGCGCAGTGTTGGTGCCGGGGCTGGAGTCCCACATCATCGGCTTCGGCGCCTCGAACACCGCACCCTTGGCGCCCTTGTCGATGGCCTGGAGCTCGCCCTGGGCGGTCTCCTTCACCTCTACGCCATCAGCAGCCAGCTTCAACCGCAGCTCCGCGAGATCCGAACTCTCTGCGGCCTTGGCCGACTTCACCACCAGAAGCTGAGTGAAGCCGTCCTCCTGCGCCCCCATGCGCAGGTCCACATCCGGGAGCACATCGGCATAGGTGGCGGTGGCCCCGTCCAGTTGCGGCGAGGGCAGCTTGCCCGGCCAGGACAGCGCCAGCTCACGACCGGACTTCGTCATCCGCACCAGCGGCGCATCCCCGCCGCCGGAGAACTCCAGCCCCACCGTGGTCACTTTCGGCGCGACGCCGCCATCGGCGGACTTCGCCAGATCGGTGTCGACCGGCTTCCACTGGTCATCCACGCGGGCCCGGACCGGGCGCAGGTACTCCCGCGCCTCGAGGTTCCCGTCGGCAGTCGCGTACACGTCGCTGCTCGCGCTGCGCAGCGACGTCACCTCGACCGGCTTGCCAGTCCGCTTGGCCTCCGCCAAGGCCGCCTCGGTGCTTGCCTCTTCAGCAGCTGCACCCTCGTCTGCGGACTTCGCTGCCGTGGGCATGGTCGGCGAGGCCCCTGCGGCGGTCGCCGCTGGGGTCAAGCCCGCCACGATCGCCACGCTGATCAGACCCGCCAGCGCCCCGGCCCCGCCGCGCGACCACACGCGCCTCCACATATCCCACCCTGGCCCATCGCAAAGATGAAGATTCCCTAAACAAGGAACCAAGCTGGGACTGTATGTAGCGGCCAAGTAAAGATCCAGATGCATCATTCAGGGCGAATGACCTATAAGACCTGACCCCTTCGTGATGTCGATCACGGTTGTACTCCATAGGGTGCCAACTCCATAACGCTCCGGCACCGAAGGTGACTTCAACAGAGCAGCAGCCCCACCGAGTCACCCACGGCCTCCATCAACCGAACGAGGTCAGAGCTTGGCGTCATACGTCACGGACCGCGTCTGGGGCGAATTGGGAGCAGGCGGACCGTTGCTCGTGCAGCACGAGAGGGCGACGGGACATGCGGGCAGCCAGGCCGCGGGACGGCGACGTACCCTCCCGTCGGCAAGAACGACGTCCGGCCGGAACCCGAACAGGGTCCCGCGTGCCTGCGCCACCCCGAGGGCGCCCTACCGATCCAGACGGGGCAGCGTACGCCACCACTACCGCCCGATCGCTCAGGTGAGGAAACCGGTTCCCGAAACGTCGGCCACCACGGCGCCTTGAGCCATGCCGATCCATCTCTCCGCAGCTCCTGCGGGTACTGGTTCGGCCGGTGCAGACACCTACTGCGTGGTCAGGGTGGAGACACCTCCCTCAGCGTGCCGAGCGCACGCGCGAAGCGCAGGCCGAGGCTGCAGCCTCGGCCTGCGCCCGTCGGCATAGCCGCGGCAGATCGCTGGGGCCTAGATTCCGATCAACTCGTGACAGACGATGTGCCCATCGCGCTCGATTGGGCCCGTCCCCTCTCCCACAGGTCCCGGTAGGCGCGGACCGGCTGGAAGTACGCGTCGAAGCAGGGGCCGGGGCGGACCGTGGCGCTGGTGAAGTTGATGTCTGCGACCTGCCAGGGGTATCCGTCCTGGTCGAAGGGCAGAACGGTGGCGTCGAGTTCGCCACGTTCGAGGTGGACAGCGCGGAGGGTGAGGCCGAGCGGGGTGCGGGTGGTGGGGCTTCGGTGGACGGCGAGGGTGATGCGTACCGGGGAGTCGGGGGTCGGGCTGGCATAGGCGTGGTCGCCGATGACCTGCCACCAGAGGGAAGTGTCGGCGGGCAGCAGGCCGATGAGGATGGCGTGGTCGGTCAGGCGCATGGCGGATCCTTCTCCCTGTTCGTGGCAATGCGGGGTCGTTGTGCTGGTAGCGGGGGCCGCCCAACCCGGGGCGGGGCGGGGCGGCCCGGGGTGTGTCACGTCGTCGGGCGGGATGCGGCTTGGTAGGTGTCGAGGACGAGGGCGAGCTGGTTGAGCTGCTGGGTGGTGCGGGCCGCGAGCATGTCGGCGCTGTGGCCGCAGGTCCCCAGCACACCGCTGGCCGGGAGGAAGCCCGCCGTGCGGCGGTCGTCCAGTGCATCGGTGAGGTGGTCGCGGGCCTGTGCGGCTTGCAGGCGCAGTCGGCCGTAGAGCCGGTCCGCCTCCAGAGCCGTGTACAGGGTCAGTTCGGCCAGCAGGGCCATGGCCCCGTCACGGGCGGCCTGGGCGCGTAGTTGGTCGTAGGCGTCGTCGCCGAGCGCCTCGCGTACGGCCTGTCCGCCCGGGCCCGTCGGAGCGGTGGACGCTGAACTCGTGTTTGTTGGCGGGGACTTGGCGGTGCCGCGAACGCGGCTGTCCGGTTGGGGCATCGTCGGAGGTCCTTCCCTGCGGTGGGGCGAGTCGGTCAGAGGGCTTCGCCGTAGCGGCAGGTGTCGGTGTGTGCTTGGTCGGTGTGGAAGGTGTCGGGGGCGCCGGTCTCGCTGTCGCATTCCTCATGCCTGAGGGGGCCTTGGGCCAGGCGGTCTCCCAGGTCTGCCAGGTTCCGGATGGTGGCGATGGGGACCAGGGCCGCGCATTCGGGGCAGGGGCCGAGGAGTTCGAAGGCTTCGTCGTCGTAGACCGGAAAGCGGGCCAGGAAGACGTACTTCTCGGCGGTCTGCGGGCAGGTGGCGGTGGCCAGGACCGGCTCGCCCGGGGTGGTGCGCCGCCTGAGCCAGTCGGGTTCGGTGGTGATCTGGTCCAGGCCGAGGCCGAGGGTGGCGGCCAGGCGTACGGCGGTGCGGGCGTGCTCCTCGCCCCGCCAGCGGCCGTGCGGGCTGACGGCCATGGTGTGCCGGATGAAGACGGCGGCGGCGTGGGCGCGTTCAGCGATCGAGGTCATTCGGATCACCCTTCTTAGCTGCTCGGTGGATGGGGTGCCGCCCGGGATGGGCGGCACCGTGCGGCGGGTCGGGTCAGCGGGTGGTGGCGATTGCGGCAGTCGCCGCCTGGGCGATCGCGGCGGTGGCCCGGGCCAGGTCGGCCAGTTCGAGGAGAGTGGTGCCGGGCAGGGGGCGCGGGTCGGGGGCGAAGGCGAGCCACAGGACCGCGCATCCGGTGCGAGTCAAGGTCTTGATGCGGTCGGCCGCGCGGGCCGCCTCGTCGGGGGCGTAGTAGCCGTCGGAGGCGATCACCAGCAGGCGTCCTCGGCCCGGTTGGGTGAGGCCGAGCCCGGCGGACAGGGCGTCGGTTGTCTCGGCGAGGCTGTGGCCGAAGCCGTCGGCGGTGAACTCGGCTACCCGGTCCGGGGTGCGTCCGGGGGCGGTGATCGCGGTGAGGAAGTGGTCGTAGGCCACTGTCGCGGCCGAGGAATCGGGGTCGGTCAGGGCCGTGGCGCGGGCGAGGATCCAGGCGGCGGAGGCGATCGGGGCGGCTGCCTCGTGCATCGAGCCGGAGATGTCGACGGCGATCCCGACCCGCAGGGGCGGGCTGGGGGCCTGGCGTCGCTGGGTGTGGATCCAGGGCATCGCGGTCGGGGTGGCGCCTGCCGCCTTCTGCGCGTCCCGGGCCAGGGCTCCGCGCATATTGAGGCGTCCGGGCGGGGCGGCCGATGCCGTAACGGTCGCGGTGCGTTCGCGGTACGCCGCCGTGCGGAGGGCTCTAGCTAGTTGCCCGGCGGCTGCCTTCTCCGCTCCGGTGGGGTTTCGGGTGCCTGTGATTGGTGACTTGGGCGGCTTGCCCCGGTGCTTCGTTGTGCCGGGCGCGTGGGGGCGCCGTGTGCTGGGTGCGAACACTTTGGTTGCGGTGAGGGCGGCCTGTTTCTCCTGGGCGGCCCGTTCGGACTTCTCCCTCGCCCGGGTGGCGCGGGCGGCGGCGATCGCTGCCGTCGCGGCCTCGGCGGCGGTGATGTTGCCGATGGTCTCGCCGATCGCCTCGGCCAGCTCGCCCTGCCCCTGGGCGTCCGGACCGGGCGCGGGTGGCGGCTGGTGCGGATCGGCGCCGAGCGCCTGGCACCAGGCGCGGGCATGCGCGAGCATCTGGGGCCCGTCCTCGTCCCGGGTGACCTGGGCGGCCTTCCAGATTCCGGCCAGGGTGGCCAGGAGGTCCGTGCCGAGTACGGCGGTGACCGTCTCTTCGAGGGGGTCGGTTTCGTCCGCGTCGAGGATTCCGGCGTCCCGGCGGGCCAGGATCAGCCCGGCCGCATAGGCGGCCTGCCAGGGGTCGTTGGGTGTGTGGGCGGTGAAGTCGGCCAGGACCAGGCGGCCGACGCAGGCCCGCAGGAAGGGCCGGTCACCGGGGCGGCGGGCCAGATGGGTGTACTCGACCCGGGATTCCTCCAGCATCTGCGCCGCACCGTCAACTGCGGTGCCCCGTAGGGCCGCTGGGGTGGTCCACTTGCTGTGGGCGGAGTGTGAGGCTTCATGGACCAGTGCGCCCCAGGCCACCGGGTAGCGCTCCTCATCTCCGTGCCGAGCGGGTTGGAGGGCGGCAGGGCGGTGCGGGGCGAAGACGCTGGTGTCGATCTCGATGACCGCCTGGGTCGGGTAGAAGGCGGCCGGGGCTCCGGCGCGGGTGCCGCCCACCTCGCAGGTGACGATCACGTCGTCGCGGCCCGCGATCTCGGGCAGCCGCTCGGTCAACGCGGCCGAGATGCGCAGCCAGTGCCCGGCGGGTGCGGCCGGGGGCAGGTGGCCGACGTGCCCGCCGTCGTCCTCCCATCGGCAGGCGGCCTGCTCCTCTTCGTACTGGACGGTGGCGGCATAGCTGATGTGGGCCTGTGCGGGCATGTCGGGTCAATCCCTTCCGGGTGTTGAGGGGTTGGGGCGCAGGGCGGTCAAAGTTGGCGGCCCAGGGCGAGTGCGCTCACCGGGCGGCCGATCGCCTTGGTGACGACCTCGGCGACGGTGTCGCGGTCTTCGAGCGGGGCGATGCCGACCAGGTTGGCGAAGGCCGCCTCGGTGCCGAGGGCATCGGCGATCTTCGAGAAGGCGATCAGTTCCCGCAGTTGCGGGGCCCAGCCGACCTCCCCGGTCTCCTGTCGGGCGGCGAGGTGGCGGGCCACGCGCACCGCCGTCCGGTTGATCTTCAGGGCGGCGGCCAGGTCGTAGTCGGAGCCCACCTGGATCTGCACGCTGAACCGGGATGCGAGGGCCTCGGTGAGCACGGCGCCGTGCACGCCCGGGTTGTGACCTGCGATCACGTAGAAGCTGTCTTCGGCGGTGATGGTCTCCCCCTTGTGCGCCTTGACCTGGATCTGCCTGCGCCCGTCCATGGCCGGGTACAGGGCGGCCAGGACCTTCGGGGAGATCAGGGTCGCGTCGTCCAGGAGCAGGGCCCGCCCCTCCTGCATGGCCGTGACCAACGGTCCGTAGATGAACTCGTACCCGCCCTGCTCGTCCTGGGTGTACTCCCCGATCAGGTCGCCGACCGTGGTGTCGCCGTCCCCGGCCACCGTGATCAGGTCGCCGAAGGCCGCCTCGATCAGTGAGGTCTTGCCCGTGCCCGGCGGTCCGTAGAGGAGGACCGGAACCCCCGCCGCTCGCAATCGACCGAGCGCCTCGACATCGGGCAGGCTCGCCAGTGCTCTGGGGTGATAGCGCTGCCCGTTCGGCCGCACGATCGGCCCCGGTTTCCCTCCGGGCGGCGTTGAGGGCGGCGGGCTCGGGCTGCTCATCAC
>NZ_SRIC01000166.1 GCF_004684775.1 Streptomyces sp. MZ04 | reverse complement strand
ATGAGCGTCTCGTGGGCTCGGAGATGTGTATGAGAGACAGGCCCACAGCCCCGCCCGCCGCGGGGGCCCGGCCAGTAACCTCAGCGCCCATGGAGCAGAGGCATCTCGGCCGTACCGGCCTTCGCGTGTCCCGGATCGGACTCGGCACCCTCACCTGGGGGCATACCGACGAGAGCGACGCCGCCGGCCTGTTGAAGGTGTTCTGGGAAGCGGGCGGCAGCCTCGTCGACACGGCGGATGTGTACGGCGACGGGGAGGCCGAGTATCTGCTCGGCAGGCTCATAGAACGGCTCGTGCCGCGGCGTGACCTGGTCATCGCCACCAAGGCGGGCGGCGTCCCCGACCCGGAGCGGCGCTTCGACGGCTCGCGGGGCCATCTGCTCTCCGCGCTCGACGCGTCGCTCGCCCGGCTCGGCACGGACCACGTCGACCTGTGGCAGGTGCACGCCTTCGACCCCGCCACTCCGCTCGACGAGACGCTGCAGGCCCTGGACATCGCCGTCAGCAGCGGCCGCGCGCGCTATGCGGGCATCTCGAACTTCTCCGGCTGGCAGCTCGCCAAGGCGGCGACGTGGCAGCTTGCGGCCCCTGGCACACGTACCCGCCTGGCCAGTACGCAGATGGAGTACTCCCTGCTGCAGCGCGGCATCGAGCGCGAAGTACTGCCCGCCGCGCAGGATCTGGGGGTGGGTCTGCTGCCGTCGTCGCCGCTGGGGCGCGGGGTGCTCACCGGGAAGTACCGGCACTCCACCCCCGCCGACTCGCGGGGTGGCTCCGAGCATCTCGCGCCGTTCGTCGCGCCGTACCTCGACGACGCCGCGAGCCGCATCGTCGACGCGGTCGCCACGGCGGCGGACGGCCTCGCCGCGACGCCCCTCCAAGTCGCCCTCGCCTGGGTGCGCGACCGCCCCGGAGTGACCGCGCCGATCGTCGGCGCGCGCAACGCGCAGCAGCTCACGGCCGCTTTGTCAGTGGAGACCCTTAGTCTTCCTGACGAGATCTGCCAGGCGCTCGACGATGTGTCGGCGCCCGTGCACCGCTACCCCGATCAGGACTGGAGCACGCTGTGAGTACGGAGCCGCCGACCGCTGCCGCGGAGGAGCCCGCCGCCCCCGAGGGCACCGAGCCGGAGCCCCCGAGCGAGCCGGACGCGGACGCGCCCGAGACGGCGGGCGAGGTCGACGCGGGGGACACCGCGGCACCGGAAACCACGGAGGCCAAGGAGCTCTCCGAGACAGAGGCCGAGATCGCCGCACAGCACGTGCCGGACGCGGTGACGCCGGAGAGTGCGGGCGAGAGCGACGCGGCCGACGCGGGGGACGCCACCACCACCGAGGCCGACATCGCCGCCCAGCGCGAGCCGGACGCGGTGACGCCGGAGAGTGCGGGCGAGAGCGACGCGGCCGACGCGGGGGACGCTGCCACCACCGAGGCCGACATCGCCGCCCAGCACGTGCCGGACGCGGTGACGCCGGAGAGTGCGGGCGAGAGCGACGCGGCCGAGGCGGGGGACGCCACCAGCCCCGAGGCCGACATCGCCGCCCAGCGCGAGCCGGACGCGGTGACGCCGGAGAGTGCGGGCGAGAGCGACGCGGGGGACGCCGCCACCACCGAAGCCTCCGCCACCGAAGCCAAGGAACTCTCCGAAGCCGAGGCCGAGATCGCCGCGCAGCGCGAGTTGCGGGAGCGGATCGAGGAGCGCAAGGCCGCCAAGCAGGGGCCCGTCGACGCGGGGGCGAAGCTCAGCGGCAAGGCCGCCGATCTGCTCGCGGCCGTCCGGGCGGTGGAGAGCGGCGAGCAGCCGGTGGCCAGTGCCTTCCGTGAGCCCGAGCCGACGCCGCGCAGGGCGCCCGAGCCCGAGCCGGTACGCCGGCCGCAGCCCGTGGCGGCCGCCGCGGGACCCGATGACGAGGCCGTCGAAGCGGTCCGTGCCGTGCTCGCCGAAGGCGGGGCGCCCGCCGCGCTCGCCGCGCGCACGGCGGCGGCGCTCGGCGAGGGCGCCGACGCTCAACTGCGGGAGGACCCCTGGCAGTTGCTCCGGGTCACCGGCGTACGTACGGAGCAGGCCGACGGGTTCGCGCGGGCGCTGCTCGGCGCGGAGTGCGGGCCCGACGACGAGCGCAGGGGACGCGCGATCACCGTATGGCTCCTGGAGCAGGCGGCCGTCGCCGGGCACACGGCCCTGGACGCGTCGGCGCTCACCGCCGCGCTCGGGCAGCGTGCCGTGCCGGACCCGGACGCCGCGGTGCAGAGCGCCATCGCGGAGGGCGACATCCTGGTCTTCCAAGACGCGATCGAGACACCCGGAGCGCCTGCCCCGGCACCGGCCGACGACGAGGACGAGGGTGAGGGCGAGGAGACCGGGCGCCCGGTCCGCGTCCTGGTGGGCCTCGAGCAGTACGCACTGGCCGAGGAGAGCCTCGCCGACGGGCTCGCCCGGGTGATCAACTCCCTCCCCAAGGAAGACGGTTCGGGCCCTTCGGCGGCCGACTGGGAGTCCGCCGCGGGCGAGGCGTCCGGTTCCACCGCCGAGCTGATCCGCGCGGTGGCCGGGCACGGGCTCGTCCTGCACACCGGCGGCGAGACGGCCCGCGCCGAGCCCGCCGCCCTGGTGGCCGCCGCCGGGGCGCTCGGCCTGCGGGTGTGCGCCGCCACGCACAGCGCCGGGGGGCGCCGCCGCCTGGCCGGGCTCGTCGGCTCCGACGAGGGGGCCTCCGTGACCGTGGCGGGGCTGCTCTCCGGGGCGGAGGGGCCTGGCCGTGACAGGGACGGTGCGCTCGCCCTCGACCTCCTGGTGGTCCTCGACGCGCCGCAGCTGGACGTGGAGACCGGCGCGATGCTGGTGGAGTCCCTTCCGGACGGCGCCCGTCTGGTGCTCAGCGGTGACCCCGGGGTGCTGTGGTCGGCGGGCCCCGGACGGGTCTTCGCGGATCTCGTCGCGGCGCGCTGCTGCCCGCAGGTCGTCTCCCGTACGCCGGATCCGGGACCCATCGGGGAACTGGTCTCCGGTGTCGGTATCGGCGAGCTGAACCAGGTCGATGCGCCGGGCAAGGAAGTCGTGATCGTCCCCGTGCGGGACGCGGGCGAGGCGGTGCACCGCACGGTGCAGCTCGTGGCCGACTCGGTGCCGCGGGCGATCGGGGTGCCCCCGCAGGACACTCAGGTCATCACCCCCGGGCACGGCGGGGCGGCGGGCACGCGCGCGTTGAACGCGGCGCTCAAGGAGCGGCTGAACCCCGGCCCCGGCCGGTTCGGCGGCTTCGACCCGGGCGACCGCGTCGCCCACGTCCCGGCGCCGGGCCGCACGGCCCCGGGCCGGGTGATCCGGGCCGACGCGGAGGGGCTGCACCTGGAGTGTGACGGCGCCCCCGTCGTCGTACCGAAGGAGCGGGTGGAGCAGACGGTCCGGCACGCCTGGGCGCTCACCGCGCACCAGGCCGTGGGCCTGACCTGGCCCGCGGTGGTCGTGGTGCTCCCGGGCGACGCGACGGCCGCGCTGACCCGGGCCTGGGTCTACACCGCGTTCAGCCGCGGAGAGCGCCACCTGTCGGTGGTCCAGGGCGCGGAACAAGCACTTCCGCGCGCCGTGGCGGAAGTCCTCCCCAAGGACCGCACCACCCGCCTCCAGACCCTCCTGCGCCCTCAGGTCCCGGCAGCGCTCTGACCTTGCAGCGGGGCGGGCGGGGGAGGCGGGGGCAGCCCGCCTCCCCCGGGCCCCGGCCCGCAAGGCTCAGCGATCGGCATCCAGCGGACTGCGGTCGTCGTCCACGTCGACCTCGTCCGCCTCGTCCGCGTCGTCCGCCCCGTCCGCGTCCTCGAGCTCGTCGGTCTCGTCGAGCTCGTCGGTCTCGTCGAGCTCCTCCGCCGCCTCCAGCGCCAGCGCCGCCGCGGCGGCCACCTCCGCGTCGAGGTCCTCGTCGTCCAGTTCGTCGTCGAAGACCGTGCTGACGTCGAAGCGGCACACGATCCGATGCGGGTCCGCCTGGTCGAAGGGGAGCTCCAGCCACTCCCCCGGCTCCGCGGGCTCGTCGAGGGCGGTCACCCAGAGCGTGGAGTCGCCCTCCTCCAGGCCGAACTCCTTGTGCCGGGAGGCGATCTCGTCCGGTTCGAACTCGCCGAAGAGCACGCCGAGCGCGGCGTGCACGCTGCTGCCGGCCGCCGCGGCGGCCGGGCTCTCGCCCGCCACCGTGTCCGCGTCGAGGTCCGCGACCCGCTGGGCCTGGGCGAGCAGCCGATGCGGCTCCGCCACGGTGTAGTCCCTGCGGATCAGCACGCTGAGCGCGTTCGGCTCCTCGGGACCCTGGTACGGCGGCACGTCGCCGTCCGCGCCGGGGATCTCGAAGGGCGTGACCTCGTCGTAGCGGTCGTAGAGCAGCTCGTCGTAGGTCTCGGCCGCGGCGGCCAGCTCGTTGAACGCCTCGTACACGGCCGGGTCGTCCTCCCCCGACCTGCGTTCGACCGCGGCAAGGTGGCGGTCGAGCGCGGTCTTGACCGCCTCGGCGGCGGCACGTACCTCGGCAGCGGTGGGCTGCGCAGCATCAGACATAGTGCAGACGCTATCCGTACCGGGCCTGTACTTGCACAATAGATGCGATGCCGGAATACGAATTTGTCGACGTGTATGTGCCGCGCGGGCTCACCCGCAAGGAAACCACGCGTCTGCTGACAGACCACGCAGAGTACGGACACTGGGAGTTGGACCGCCTGAGCCTGCACTCGGACGGCAGCCGCAGGGTGCGGCTGAGGCGGCGGATCATCCGCCAGCTGCGGGCCACTTGGTGATGTGAGCGTGACCTGAGAGTGACCTGATACGGACGGAACGGAGTGGGCCCCGCCTCGGCGGGGCCCACTCCGTTCGTGCTTGCGGTCAGGCGCCGCAGCCTCGTCCGCCCGCGATCAGGCCGCGGACCGCGCCCTGCGGTACAGCACCGTGCCCGCGAGCAGCATGCCCGCGCCCACCGGCAGCGCGACACCCACCGGCAGCGAGCCGCCGGTCCGAGCGAGCTGGTCGGAGCCCTTGGGCGGGGTGACGAGCTGCGTCCCCGGCCGGTTCGGCTCCTCGACCCGGTCACCCGGCGGCTTCTCCCCCGGCGTGCTGGGGTGCTCCGGGTTTCCCGGTTCCTGCGGCTTCTCGGGCGGCCGGGGCTTGCCCGGCGGCTCCGTCGGCGGCTTCTCGCCGCCCGGCGGAAGCGCGTCGCCCGGCGGAAGCGCGTCGCCCGAGTCGTTGGCACATTCGTTGCCGGTGGTCGCGTTGCCGAGACCGCCGATGGTGACGCTGTTGCCGCAGACGTTCACGGGCACGTCGACCGGCACCTGGACGCTGTTGCCGGAGCCGACGCCCGGCGAGTCGCCGGTGTGCCCGTCGGCCTGCGCACCGCCGCCCGAGGGCCGAGAATCGCCGTAGCCCCCGTCGTCGTCGGCGCCGGTGTTGGCGCAGTTGTTGCCCGCCGCCGGATTGAGCACGCCGACGACATTGACGCTGTTGCCGCACACATTGACCGGGACGTTCACGGGGAGCGATACGGAATTGCCGGAGAGCACACCCGGCGAATCCGAACTGCTACCGGCGGCACCCGAGTCGGCGTGCGCGTAGCCACCGCTGATGGCGAGCACGCCGGTCGCGGCCGCCACTGTGATCAGGCCTTTTCGAGTGACCTGTCGCATAGGTTCTACCTGCCTTATGACCTTCCGGAAGACGCACGCGCCTTTTTGAACACGTGCGCGGAATGCCCGAAGGCCCCGGAGCGCATGGCACGCACTCCGGGGCCTTCGGACTCAGACCCTCATGGGGTGAGGCACAACAACGTCACTTGTTGATGCAGGTGTTGCCGAAGGTGGGGTTCAGCAGCCCGACCACGGAGACCGTGTTGCCACAGGCGTTCACCGGAACGTGCACCGGCACCTGAACGACATTGCCCGAGACCACACCGGGAGACTTCACGGCGGCACCCTGGGCACCGGCGTCGGCAGCAGCCATACCCGCACCAGCGAGCACCAGACCACCGGTGGCAACCGCAGCAGCGACGACCTTCTTGATCATTATTCCTCCTTGTAGGCAAATGCGATCCCAGCCGCGGACCGCACCACCTGTAACGAGGAGGAAGTAATGGGGCTACGAGCTTATGGTCCCTTTCACTCTTTTCAGTCAAGTACGTACGCGCTGACGATTACTGGTGTTTCGTTTCAGCGCGCATTGCGGTCATCCGGAGGCATCAAGGGGCGTACGCACCGGCGTTCAGGACGCGTCGATGAACCGGTCGAGCACGCGCACCCCGAACTTCAGGCCGTCCACGGGCACTCGCTCGTCCACACCGTGGAACATGCCGGCGAAGTCCAGCTCCGGCGGCAGCTTCAGCGGCGCGAAGCCGAAGCCGCGGATGCCGAGGTCGTCGAAGGACTTGGCGTCGGTGCCCGCGGAGAGCATGTACGGGACGGCGCGGGCGATCGGGTCCTCGGCCTGCAGCGCGGTCTGCATGGCGTCGACGAGCGCGCCGTCGAAGGTGGTCTCCAGGGCCTTGTCCGCGTGCACGTCCTCACGCTTCACGTTCGGGCCGAGGATCCGGTCCAGGTCGGCGAGGAACTCCTCCTCGTACCCCGGCAGGAAGCGGCCGTCGACGTGCGCCGTCGCCTGTCCCGGAATGACGTTGACCTTGTAGCCCGCGCCCAGCTGGGTCGGGTTGGCCGTGTTCTGCAGGGAGGCGCCGATGAGCTTGGCGATGCCGCCGAGCTTGGCGAGCGTCTCGTCCATGTTCTCGGGGTCGAGCTCGGTGCCGAGGGCGTCGCCGAGCTCGTCGAGGAAGTGCCGCAGCGTCTTGGTGACCCGCACCGGGAACTTGTGCCGCCCCAACCGGCCCACGGCCTCGGACAGTTCGGTGATGGCGTTGTCCTTGTGGATCATCGAGCCGTGTCCCGCGGTGCCGTCCACGGTCAGCTTCATCCAGTGCATGCCCTTCTGGGCCGTCTCGACGAGGTAGAGCCGCAGCTGCTCGTTGACGGTGAAGGAGAAGCCGCCGACCTCGCTGATCGCCTCCGTGACGCCCTCGAAGAGGTCCCGGTGGTTGTCGACCAGGTACCGGGCGCCGTACGTGCCGCCCGCCTCCTCGTCGGCCATGAAGGACAGCACGATGTCGCGCGGGGGCTTGCGGCCGGTGCGCATGCGCTCGCGCACGACCGCGAGGGTCATCGCGTCCATGTCCTTCATGTCGACGGCGCCACGGCCCCACACACAGCCGTCCGCGATCTCTCCCGAGAAGGGGTGGTGCGTCCAGTCCTGGGCGTTCGCCGGTACGACGTCGGTGTGGCCGTGGATGAGCAGCGCGGGCCTGGAGCGGTCCTCGCCCTCGATGCGCGCCACCGTGGAGGCCCGTCCGGGGTGCGATTCGATGATCTGCGGTTCGAGGCCCACCTCGGCGAGCTTCTCCGCGACGTACTCGGCGGCCTTGCGCTCGCCGGGGCCCGAGTGGTCGCCGTAGTTGCTCGTGTCGATGCGGATGAGATCGCGGCAGAGATCGACGACCTCGTCCTCGCCGGTGACGGGCTGCGACCGGTCCGCCTTGCCTGCCCTGTCGGCCCTGCTCGACTCGCTCACGCTGTTCCTCCCGCTGTCGCTGCTGGTGGTCCCCCTCATCCTCCCGCGCCCACCCCCCGAGGCCCAAGGCCTGGCATCGGCCGACATACGCCGTTCACGCCCGTGACCTGTGTGATCAGAGGGCCTCGAATGTTTGCTATGGTTTTCCACGTCGCCGCGGGAAACCGCGACAGACACCACCTGGTCCGGGTGGCGGAATGGCAGACGCGCTAGCTTGAGGTGCTAGTGCCCTTTATCGGGCGTGGGGGTTCAAGTCCCCCCTCGGACACAGAGTTACACCGCGAGGAGCGGGCCAGGGAAACCTGGCCCGCTCCTCGCGTTTCAACCGGAGATCACCGGGCGGCTTCCAGGGCGGCGGCGGAGCGTTCCTTGAGATGGCGGATCAGGGCGACGAGCACATCGCGGCTGGATCGCCGGTCCCTGGCGTCGCAGGCGACGACCGGGATGTGCTCGGAGATGTCCAGTGCGTCGCGCGCCGAGTGCCCCCTTGAACAGGCCGTTCCACAGGAACCAGAAGCGCTCCTGGCCCGGTGTGCCGAACAGGTGGAGCACCAGCTGTTCGTTGAGGCCGATCCGCCCGAAGTCCAGGCTGACCGTGGTCTCGGTCTTGTCGGCGACGCCGATGGGCGCCCAGCTCGGCGACCGACAGGGGATCCCGGCACCAGCGCACGATTCCTCGTGCTCGTGCTGCATGCCGGGGGTGGGGTCGGAGCGGGAGATGATGAGGGTCGCCACGTCGGCGGGCCGGCGGCCGGCCCGCCGGGACCACTGCGACCGCCGGTGAGCACGTAGTAGCGCTCGAGACCGGACGGTTCCGTGGGCCCTGGGGGGCCGGACCCGTGGGGGCCGCTCATCCAGGGTGCTCCTCCTGGCGCGGAGTGGTGCCGAGGAGCTCACCCATCCTGCGGGACAGGTCCCTCATCTGGTGCCCGAGCAGCCCCTGGTCGAGCCCTTCCCTGGCGAGGACTCCGAGGTACGCCTCCACTCCGGCCCGCACCACGAACAGGTGCCCGCCGTCGACCTCGATCATCGCCAGGCGCAGCCGGCCGCCGAATGTCGGGAATTGATCCGCCACCGGTTGCGCGAGCGCCTGCAGGCCGGCGACCACGGCTGCGAAACGGTCCACGTCGTCCGGGTCGTCCGCTCCGTACGACGCGATGGCCTTGCCGTCGCTCGACGCGACCAGGGCGAAGCGGATCCCCTGGATGCTCTCGGTCAGAACGCGGAGCGCCCAGCTCACGTCGGTTTCGTGTTGCGTCATGTGGCTAGTCGCTCTCTTCGGTGTGGGGCTCGTCGGTCTCTCGTCCAGCGGTGGCGAAGGCCGCCAGGCCGGTGAAGGACGAGTCCGGCGGCGCTACGGGCTGCGCGGAAGTGGCCGCCGTGACTTCCGGCCTCTTTTCGGCCGCCCTCAGGGAATCGGTGCGCCTGCTCCTGCGCCTGGGCAGGCCGCCCGGCGTGACATCGGCGGTGTCCTCGGCAGCTGCCGATTCCCGGCCGGGCTCGGCAGCTGCCGATCCCGGCCGGGCCGGTGCGACGACGGGCTCATCCTGACGGGCGGTCGCCTGCGGTGTCGCCTGGGCCGCGGCCGGCTCCGTCACGGAGGCGGCCGGCAGCGGGCTGAAGTACTTGTGCGGTACGACGACGACCGCCGAGGTGCCGAGCCAGGGCGAGTCGGCGAAGGTGACCCTGATGCCGTACTTGCGGGCCGGCGTGCCGACGACGCGCAGGCCCAGGTGTGCGTCCTCCGAGAAGCCGCCGAGGCCGGGGCCCGCCCCTTGGGCACTTCCTTGCCCGAGACGACTACCGCCTCGGTGGACGGCGAGTAGCGCGTGGCGTTGTCCGGGAGGTGGGCGAAGATCAGCGTGAGGTGGTCCACCAGGCCGCCGTCGACGCCGAGTTCGGGCAGTTGGCGCAGCTGGATCCGGTCGAAGTCCTTGATGCGCCCGACGCCACCGCGTACGACACCGAGCAGGCGCTGCGGCTCCTGCCACTGGCGTCCTGGCCGGTCCGTGCCGCCGAGCACGCCGAGCACGCCGATGCTCGCGGCCAGGCAGTCGGCGGGGCCGATCGCCTGGTCGAGCTCCATCAGGCCCTGGGCGACGGCCGGGGTCCTGCCGTGCTCGCCCTGCATCTCGTGCAGGCGGCCGCGGATCTTCCCGGTCAGTACGTGGATCCGGCTGCCGATGCTGATGACGGCCTGTTCGGCGGAGGTGCTGCGGTTGCACTCCTCCTCGACGGCGATCAGAGCGGTCCGCAGGACCTTGCGGAGTTCGAGCCTGAACTCCGGTGTGGCATCGGTCTCTTGATCGAGCGCGCGGGGCAGGACGTCGTCGATCGCCTCGCCGCCGCGCAGGCCCTCGAAGGCCTCGGGCAGGAACTCCTCCGCCAGGCGGGCCAACCAGGGCCTGCTGCCGGTCGAGCCTCCACTGCCCTGCCTTGGCCTCGTCGACCCGGTGGGCTTCGTGGGCGGCGCGTCCGTTCTCGTACCGCCGCTCGAGGGCGGCGACATGCTGCTGCCACTGCTGGGAGTGGTTCAGCTGGGCGGTGCGGGACTCGTCGGCCGCGCGGTTCTTCACGCCCGCCGGGCGGTAGACGGTTCTCAAACCAACGCGATCGAAGAGTGGACAACCCGACCAAGGGGTCGCACCCATCGCACCTCGGTACCCCCTGGGATGGCGGCGCGCGACGGACTGATATCGCGTCAACTCGCGTCACTGGTACAGAGCTTATCTGGTAGCCGGTGGTGTCGATCAACCCTGTGGGTTACTGCCCGGGGGCCGTGGGTGATCTCCGGCCGGGGGCGTGCGGGTGGTACGGAACGACAGCTAGTCGTCCCACAACTCCCCGTGCCGGCGATGCGCGTCCGTCAGGCCGTTCGTGAAGTACCGCTCGTAGTAGGGCCGCTCCACGTGGTGCGCCTGCAGCCAGACGCCGGGAACGTGGATCGCGTCCGTGTGCGCGGGGAATCGGCGGTGCGTGCGCAGGATGTACGCGCAGATGTCACGGGCGCATGCGACGACCCGGTCCTCGTACTCGCTCGCCTCCGCCAGATAGCGCCGGCCGTAGTCCTCGCGGTAGATGCGGGAGAAGACGTCCTTGTCGCCGTAGACGCCCCCGGGGCCGAACTTCTCGCGGATCACCGTGTCCACCGCGTCGGACATCGACGCGAACGCGGGCGGGCACATGGCGGAGATCAGTTGCTCGCCGTCCGGTGCCTTGAGGCCCACCGGGTGCGAGCGGACGTCGGCGTACTTGGGAAGGGGGATGTGCCAGCGCCACAGGTCGGCGATGCGCCAGCGCGGGGTGACGAAGGTGAAGCCCAGCATCCTGCCGTAGGTGCGGCTGAACTTCGGGTCGCCCAGGGCTATTTGGGGGTTGATGGAGGCGTGGATCCAGGCGCCGAGGCCCATCGCGTCGGCGACCAGCATGAGGTTCTGGAGGAGCAGGTCCGCCTCGATCTGGGTGCGGAGGGGGCCGAGCGCCCCCAGCGGCAGCTTCAGCTTCTCGTTCAGGAAGCCGTTGCGGATCCACTTCTTCACGCCCGCCGGGCGGTAGAAGTTGCGGTCGTCCACCAGTGTGGGGCGAGCGCCGTCCGGCTGGGTCAGCAGGTACATCAGGGCGTTGATGTACTGGTGGGAGAGGTCGACCACCGGGAACAGCAGGGTCGTACCGGGCAGGTTGGACAGGAAACGGTTCGAGTCCAGGTAGGCGGGGAAGTCCCGCAGGCCCTCTGCCACGTCGAGGCGGTGGTCGAGGACCTGGACCTTGGACTGCCGTGCGCGGTCGGTCAGGGTCAGGGCGTCGAAGGGTTCCTCCGGCGCCGGGGGCAGCTTGCGCAGGTAGTACGTCCCCGTGTCGTTGATCAGGAAGAAGTGCGTGCCCTGCGCGTTGTCGGGGCTGCCTGCCGTGCGCCCCGCCATCGTCAGGTTCGGCTTCGCCATGATCGGTTTGCCGTTGCGGGGGTCGTCGAAGGGGCGGTCCGGCATCGTCAGACCGGTGCAGCCGGTCAGGGCGATCAGGACCGCCTCCTCCAGTTCGGTGAGCGGCTGCGGGGCCTGCTCGGAGGTGTGACTCATCGATCCCGCGGGGACGTTGGCGCCGCGGCTCACCCGGTGGGTGCGGCGGCGCCAGACCGTCTCCAGGAGGGGACGTACGAAGAGGTCGTCGAGCCCCGGGTGGTGCCCGTCAGCCGGTGGCATCGCTGCCGCCGTCCCGCATCGGCTGCACGTGCCGCCACGGTGCGAACGCGCTCGCGTCGCGCGGCAGCAGCCCCGCGAGGTCCGGGGCGTGCCGCAGGATGACGGACTTCATGCCGCCCTTCTCGACCCAGTCCATGCCGAGCGGCGTGTAGATCTCGGGGCGGTAGTCGACGGTCAGGAAGCGGTCGCTCTGCAGGCGGCGCGTGGCCATCAGGATGAAGATGCGGAAGGCGGTGTCGCTGAAGCCGAAGCCGGTCGGCGGGTTCTCGGCGAACAGGCCGACCACGGTGTCGATCTCGTCGACCGAGTCGTAGACGTCCTTGAGGCGCGCGAGGGTCTCGGGGTCCTGGGTCAGGTCCTCGAAGCGGCTGATGCGCGGCTTGTGCAGGCCCGCGCGGAAGTCGTTGTAGCGCGGCACGCCCCGCCTGCGGGTGCGCACGAGGTCGACGACGGACAGGTCGATGATCTCCCCGTCGCGCTCGAAGCGCTGCAGCGCGCGCGGGAAGTTGTTCAGGGTGATCGCGCCGGGGTGGGCGATGCCGAAGGAGTAGAGGGTGTCGGTCAGGCCCGTCTTGCGGATGGCGGCCTCGGCGGCCGCGCCCTGGATGTCGTTGAAGCCGAGGCTCTCCAGGCGCTGTCCGAAGTGGTGTTCACGCATCTCGTAGTCGTCGGGGATCAGCGGATGCATCCGGTAGACGGTGACGAAGTCCTCGGTGAGGGAGTACGGCGCCGCATGGTGGTCCGGCAAGGTCTTGGGGATGCCGGTCAGCGAGTGGGACTCCAGGAGCCACAGGCCCAGCTTGTTGAGCCAACTGTCCGGCGGGCCCTCCCAGTTGGTGTGCAGGCCGAGGTCGATGGCCTTGGTGGCGAGGATCGCCGGGGTCCACTCCACCGTGTGGATCTTGGCGATGAGGGCGGAGACGACCAGGCGCGCCGTGTGGTAGACGCTGTCCTCGCTCATCGCGGGGTACTCCTGGCGCAGCGCCGCGCAGACCGCGTTGTGCTCGCGGGCGAAGAGGGTGTGCATCACGCTGAGGCCCAGCCACCAGCTGTCCTGGAAGCCGGTGAGCGGGATGCCGTTCTGGCCGATGGGCAGATGCCCGTCCTCCAGGCGCAGCTCGGCGCCGCCGTCCGGGACGCGCAGGAACTTCGCGGTCCGCTCGTCAGCGCCGTACACCTCGGAGCCGTCCCACCAGTGCGATGCGGTGTTGGCGAAGAGGATCGGGGGCTGGTCGCCGGGGAGCTGGATGCCCTCGTTCTCGGCGAAGCGCATCACCTTCTCGGGCGGCCCGCCGGGGGTGTTGTGCCAGCTGGTGCCGGGCGGCAGCGGGACCTCGACGGTCTTGCCGCCGGCCGGGTAGCGGCGGTGGTTGACCCAGTCGTGGACCTGGAACTGGATCCAGGCGGCGGCCAGGATATTGAGCGTGGTCGCCGGTACGAAGGTGTCGCGCCGCAGGAGTTCGCGGCTGACGGTGACCGGGTTCGGGGTGTCGAAGAGGTCGGGCCGGTAGTCCGGCTTGAGGTTGCGTCCGAAGGCCGCGCCGACGGCTCCCATGGACGGCGCGGAGAGATCGTTGTACGTCCCGTCGTACGAGCGTGCCGTGCGCAGCCGCTCGTCGACGGGCGCCGGCACGGGGACGGCCTTCGGGGGCGCCTCGTGCACGTCGGTGTCGATGAGGTTGCGGCGCCTGAGCGCCTTGCGCAGGAAGACCAGGTTCAGCAGGCTCGGCTCCAACGGCAGCCTGTACCACGGGACATAGCGGTTGAGTACGCTGAAGAACCCGCCGACCGGGATGCCCAGCACCTTGTTGCGCAGCGGCTCCTCGGTGGTGAAGCGCAGCCCTTGGCGGTGGGCGGCGCTCGCTTCGTACGCGGCCTTGCGGGCGCGGTTGAGATTGCCCAGGGGGCGGAACGCGTCGGTGGTGTACCAGGGGTTGAAGGCGAGCTCTTCGACGCGTCCGGCGGCGGCCTGCGCCTCGGCGGTGCTGATGTCCTGGCGTGGCACGGTGAGGCGCCCGATGGGCACGGCCGGACTGATGGCGTCCTTCCAGTCCACGGAGCCGTCCTCGACGGGCGTGCGCTGTTCGTCGACGTAACTCTGCACGCACAGCTCGAAGGAGACGTCCGAGGTGACGAGGCGGTGGGCGAGTTCGCGGTGCAGGAAGCGGGGGTCGCGCCGCTCGGGCTTGGGCTCGGGGGCGCTGCCCACGACGGGGCGCAGCGAAAAGCGGACCGGGCCCGCGTCGCCCCACAGGATCGCGCCGCGGCTCCAATAGGTCTCCCTGGCAAGGCTGTTGACCTTGTGCCGGGTGGCGGCCTGGATATTGCGCCGCATCCGGGTGGCGGTGGACAGACCGACGGCGAGCGGGAGTTTGACGAAGAGCCCGAAGGCCTTCCGCAGCGGGCTGGTCGCGCCCGCCATGGCCTTGGCGAAAGCGACGAACTCGCGGGCGTCACGGGCGTGCGACACCGGATGGTTGGTGGCGAGCAGATCGTGGCTCTCCTCGGCCGACACCGTCACGCGCACGGCGACACCGCGCAGATCGGCCACCCCGTCGGCCTGCCGGATGCCGCCCGCGTTGGAGAGCCGCACGGTCGCCGGATACTCGGCGCCGGGCTGGGCGAAGCCGGTGCGCAGCGCCTCGGGCAGGTCATCGCGGAAGGAGAGGCGTGCGTTCTCCACGCCGAGCACGGACTTCGCGTGCTGGGTGCGTGCGAGAGAACCGGCGCCGCCCGCCCGCCGGTTCTTGACCTGGACCTTCATCAGCTCATGCGCCAGGCGCTCGAAGAGCCGCCGCTCCGCCTGCGGGCTGCCGCCCACGTAGCGCTCGTAACTCTGCTCGTACTGTCCGGTGTCGGCCATCAGGCGCTTCCTTCGCACGCAGGCGTACGGGACGGGGGGCATGGAGGCTAGTGGCGGTACGGGACAGCCGCAGCGCGGGTTCTCGCCTATGTGCGGGGCACGTCAAGCAGCTCGAACAGGCAGGCGGGCGGCGGTATTTGGGCCCGTCGGCGGGCCGTGGCGGGCTTGCGGTGCGGTGCGGGTGATCGTCCGCGAGTCCCTCTGGGGTCTCCACTCACAGCAACCCCAGGAGCGAGAGGGCGCTGATGGCCGGTCCTATACGGGTCGGCGCGCGCCCCCTCGCGGGGCGGCCGCTACTCGATGAAGGCGCCGTCGACGTACATCCAGGCCCCGTGGACCCGCTCGAACCTGCTGCGCTCGTGCAGCGCGCCCTGGCGGCCCTCGTCGGTGTACCGGGCCCGGAACTCGACCGTGCCCTTGCTGTGGAACGCCGTGCCTTCGGCGGTAGCCAGGATCTCCAGGCCCACCCAGCGCATGCCGGGGTCGAACTCGACGCGGCGCGGCCGGGTCCTCGGGTGCCAGGTGCGCAGGAGGTACTCCTCGTCCCGCTTCACGAAGGCGCTGTAGCGGGAGCGCATCAGCTCCTCGGGCGCGGCGGCCTTCGCCTCGCCCCGGTGCAGCCGGCCGCAGCACGACTCGTACGGCTCGGGGTGCCCGCAGGGGCAGGTCTTGGGGCGTCGGGACATGCGGACCATTGTCCCTGACGCGGCGCTCCAAGAACCGCGGGGCAGGGGGAGCGCCCTGAAGGGGCGCGGGGAACTGCGCGACAAGCCACAAAGCACCCGCAGACACACACGGCGCCCCGCAGGGGAAGCCCACTACGGGGCAAGAATGTCCAGCTCGTGCAGCGCACCCACCGCAATCTCCCGTGTCAGCGCCTCCGCACGGGCCGCGTCGCCCTCCCGCACCGCCTCCGCGACCCGCACGTGCAACGTGACGGCGGCCGGATCCGGGTCCTCGAACATCACCTGGTGATGCGTGCGGCCCGCGAGGACCTCGGCGACGACATCGCCGAGGCGGGCGAACATCTCGTTGCCGGAGGCGTTCAGGACGATGCGGTGGAAGTTGATGTCGTGGAAGAGGTAGCCCTCCAGCTGCTGGCCCCGTGAGGTGGCGACCATGCCGAGGGCGCACTCGGTGAGGGCCGCGCACTGCTCGGGCGTGGCGTGCCGGGCGGCGAGCCCCGCCGCGACCGGTTCGACCGCCGAGCGCAGGACCGTGAGGGAACGCAGCTGGCGCGGCCGGTCGGCGCCCGCGAGCCGCCACCGGATGACCTGCGGGTCGTAGACGTTCCACTCCTCGGTGGGCCGTACGGTCACGCCCACCCGGCGCCGGGACTCGACGAGGTGCATGGACTCGAGCACCCGCACGGCTTCCCTGATGACGGAACGTGACACCTCGAAGCGCTGCGCCAGTTCATCCGTACGCAACACGCTGCCCGGCGGGTACTCACCGCCGGTGATGGCGGGCCCGAGGCTTTCCAGTACACGAGCGTGCAGCCCACGGGCAGGTTCGGTCATGACGTCAGGGTATGTGGGGACCCGCGGGAACAAAAAGTCAGACTTTTGCGTCACAGACTCTTGAATTCGTCAGACCTAATGGGTTTCAGTGACGTGAACGGACCGTCGGCTCTCCCCCGACCGGCGGTCCGTGACCAACCGATGTCGATGACGTCGGTGATGTCGATGAAGACAGCGAGGCAGCACAGCGATGAGCACCCCCCACGTCGTCGTGGTGATGGGCGTGGCAGGAACCGGCAAAACCACGATCGGCCCCCTGCTCGCGGATCAGCTCGGCGTTCCCTACGCCGAGGGCGACGACTTCCACCCCCCGGCGAACATCGCCAAGATGTCGGCCGGGACCCCGCTGACCGACGACGACCGCTGGCCCTGGCTCGACGCCATCGGCGCCTGGGCGCACGGCCGCGCCGGTCTCGGCGGTGTGGTCAGCAGCTCGGCGCTCAAGCGCGGCTATCGCGACCGGCTGCGGGCCGAGGCCCCCGGCCTCGTCTTCGTCCACCTCACCGGCACCCGCGAGCTCATCGAGGACCGGATGTCCCACCGGCAGGGCCACTTCATGCCGACGGCCCTCCTCGACTCGCAGTTCGCCACGCTCCAGCCGCTCGGCGCGGACGAGGCGGGCGTCGCCGTCGATGTCACCGGCACTCCCCAAGAGATCAGCGAGCGGGCGTACGAGGCCCTGCTCGCCCTCGACAAGTAGACCCGCCCGGCGGGTGGCTCCGCCGGCGTGCAACCCCCCTCACCCGCACCACCGTCCCCATCTCCCCTGACATACAAGGAAGACACCGTGACCAGTCTCAGCGTTGAGATGCTGGCAGCGGACGCCGTCGAGCCGATCACCTCCGCTGGCCATGCCCAGCTGGGAATCGCCGTCCTCGCGGGCATCGCCGTCATCGTCCTGCTCATCACGAAGTTCAAGCTGCACGCGTTCCTGGCCCTGACCATCGGGTCGCTCGCCCTCGGCGCCTTCGCGGGTGCCCCGCTCGACAAGGCGATCGTCAGCTTCACGACGGGGCTCGGTACCACGGTCGCGGGCGTGGGTGTGCTGATCGCCCTCGGCGCGATCCTCGGCAAGCTGCTCGCCGACTCCGGCGGCGCGGACCAGATCGTCGACACGATCCTGGCCAAGGCCGGGCGTTCCGGCGGGCGCGCGATGCCCTGGGCGATGGTCCTCATCGCCTCGGTGATCGGCCTTCCGCTCTTCTTCGAGGTCGGCATCGTGCTGCTGATCCCGGTCGTCCTGATGGTCGCCAAGCGCGGCAACTACTCCCTGATGCGGATCGGCATCCCGGCCCTCGCCGGCCTGTCCGTGATGCACGGGCTCATCCCGCCGCACCCCGGTCCGCTCGTCGCGATCGACGCGGTGGGCGCGAATCTGGGGATCACGCTGGCGCTCGGCGTTCTCGTCGCCATCCCGACGGTGATCATCGCGGGTCCGGTGTTCTCGAAGTACGCCGCCCGCTGGGTCGACGTCCCGGTGCCCGACCGCATGATCCCCGAGCGCACCTCGGACAACCTGGACAAGCGCCCCAGCTTCGGCGCCTCCGTCGTGACCATCCTTCTTCCCGTGGTCATGATGCTGGCCAAGGCGCTGGTCGACATCATCGTCGACAACCCCGAGCACACCGTGCAGCGCGTCTTCGACGTCATCGGGTCGCCGCTGATCGCGCTGCTCACGGCGGTGATAGTGGGCATGTTCACGCTGGGCCGTGCGGCCGGCTTCACCAAGGAGCGTCTCTCGACGACGGTCGAGAAGTCGCTCGCGCCGATCGCCGGTGTGCTGATGATCGTCGGTGCGGGTGGCGGCTTCAAGCAGACGCTGATCGACTCGGGTGTCGGTCAGATGGTCCTGGACATCTCCAAGGACTGGTCGATTCCGGCGCTGTTGCTTGCGTGGCTGATCGCCGTGGTGATCCGGCTTGCCACGGGGTCGGCGACGGTGGCCACGATCTCGGCGGCGGGTCTTGTGGCTCCGCTGGCGGCGGACATGTCCGATTCGCACACGGCGCTGCTGGTGCTGGCCATTGGTGCGGGGTCGCTGTTCTTCTCGCATGTGAATGATGCGGGGTTCTGGCTGGTGAAGGAGTACTTCGGCCTCGACGTGGGGCAGACGATCAAGACCTGGTCGGTCATGGAGACGATCATCTCCGTGGTCGCGGGTGGGTTCGTGCTGCTGCTGTCGCTGGTGATTTAGCGGGGTCAGAGCGGGGTTCCTTTCCCCAACCCCGCCCCTTCCCGAAACTGGGGCTCCGCCCCAGACCCCGTACAAGATGGCCTCAAACGCCGGCCGGGCTGGAAATATCCAGCCCGTCCGGCGGTTGACTA
>NZ_SRIC01000165.1 GCF_004684775.1 Streptomyces sp. MZ04 | reverse complement strand
GGGTCGGGGGCAGGCGCATCCTCCACGCTGCCTGCGGTGGGAGCAGACTCCTCCACGACGGAATCGCGGGAGTCCTGAGAGTCCTTCCCCCACTCCTCCTCAAGGGCGTGAACCTTGCGCTCGGCGCCTTCACGGGCCTGCCGATTGGTCCACCAGAGCTGATGGGCGACGAGAAGGAGGAGTACGAGACCGAGAGTGACGGCGACTTCGGCACCGCTCCAGAGCAACCGGGTGAGGGCCGGCCTCCGCCTCCCGTGCTCCACGACAGGAACCCGCACGTCCCCCTCCTCACCTGAGACCCCCAAGGCCGCCCGCACGATAAGGCCAACCCATCGAACAAGCCATGCCTACGAGCCATGCCTACGACCGGCCCCTGATCGCCACGGCAACCCTCCTGCAATCCACCCCCTCGGCAGTACGGTGTCCCGTATGCGCCCCGACACGCCTGCCGACCACATCGCCGAAGCCGAGCGCCTTGAGCGCACGGCCGGCCTGTACCCCGAGGACGCCGAGCAGCTCCTGCTCCAGGCCGCGGCCCACCTGGAGCTGGCCGGCGAACGCGACCGAGCAACGACGCTCTACGACCGCCTCCTGTCCCCGGAGGCCCCGCATCCGGCGTCAGCCCCGATCCTGATCCGAGCGCTGAAGGCCTCGAACCTCTGGGAGTACGGTCACGAGGCGGAGGCACGGGCGATCATCGACGGAGTCCGGGCGGCGGCCCCCCGGGACCCGGCCCCGTGGGTAATCGTGGCGGAGTCCCTCGAATCCCACGACGAACTGACCCAGGCGCAGGAGACATTCACCGAGGCGGTGGAACGGCTCCTGACGGAGACGGACATCAACGACCCGTCGTACGAGAAGCGCCCCCTCCTCTTCGGCCGCCACCGCGTACGCCGCCTCCTGGGCGCGGAGCACGACTCCTGGGACGCTCTGGCCGACCGGGTCTCCACGGCCCCGGTCCCCCTGGACGAACTCCACGACCCCAAGCGCATCTGGTCCCTGGGCTCACAGGACCCCGCGGAACTCCGCGCGGAAATCTCCCGAATCCAGGCGGAGTTGGGCTCCTACAGGGAGGCCCTGTCACGCCCGTTCCCGGTGGCGATCCTCCACTGGCCCTCAACGGAGTTGGAAGAACTCCTGACGGCGTACCCGTCCCTGGAGTCCGAATACCCGTCCCACGAGGCGCACTTGTCGACCATAGAGTCGTCGCTGAGGGAACTGGCCGCGTCCGGCACCCCGAACCTGGGAATCGTGACCGGGACGGTGCCGTCGTACGAGGCGTTCGCAGCGTCGGAGGGGTCTACGCCGGCGGATGTGTCGCTGCTGCCGCAGTACGCGACGACGTTGGCTGCGCGGGGGCGGGCTGTGGGGTGGCCGCCTCGGGGGGATGAGGGGTGTTGGTGTGGGTCGGGCACGACATACAGCGAATGCCATGGCACGGACCAAACCTGACCCGGACTCACCGACTCACCCCGCCGCGGAGGAGGGTCTGTCGCGCTAGCGGGAGACCGTCACAGGCCTTTGAGCCGGGCTGCTGCACGGTCGAGATGCAGCGCCGTCGGCACATGCACCGCACCGAACTCAGTAGCTGCTGCGATTTCTATCGTGTCGAACTGCAGCGGCGGCAGCACATCAGCAAGTAACTGCTCAGCAGGCGCCTTCCGCCCAGCGCTCGCCCCTTGCCGGAACTTCTTGTTGCCCACACGCAGACTCAAGGCCCGTCGGCCAACCCAAGCATCCACACGGAACAGCGCATCCGCTAGCGGATGAACACGGAGATCTAATCCCCGCTGCCTGAGTTGCACGAGGGTGTACGCCTCCCGCAGGAAGCCGTAATAGGCATTCCCAATGCGCCAGCGCATCGCCGCCTGGGCACGCCACTGTGGACATCCGTCATCGACAAGACCGCGGATCAACGCCTTGGAAGGGTGACCGAGCATCTTCTGCCCGTCAGCGTCGTCAAGGGCGAACTCCCTGAACTGCTGGTACGTGGGAATGGCTCCGATGCGCTCTACGCACGTATGGAACGTGTGCGTGAACGCAAAGTCGGGGTGCCAGTCCACGATTTGCGCGAGGCTTTCCCCTACATCCCGCCGCACCTGCCCCAAGGCATGCTCCGTGCGCTGGCACACCGCTTGCACATCCTCCTCAGTGGAGCAGTAGAGCACTCGCGTCCGGTGCGCCAACACCACTGGCACCACCGCTTCCCTCCGGGCGTCACGTTTCCAGACTTCAAGCCGTTCTGCGGTGCTTGCCGAGGTGCAGAACAGTTCCAACACATCATCGGCCGTCGTCTCTAACACTCATCCACCCCAGCTGAAGACACCAAGTCACCGTCCTCGAACGCTAGTTGGGCGGGGCCACCACGCACAGGCTCTTCGCGTGATGAGTGATACTAGTGAGGCGTATGTCGTCTTTCTGAATCAGGAGTCTGCCCGTGTCCCGCTTCGAACACCCCGGTCCGGCACCTGGCGTTTACGACGACCCCGAGCTGATGCTCGTGCGTCAGCGCCTGCTCGCTCTCGACCCCGACGGCAAGCGCTTCGCAGGTGTCCTGCGCGACACCATCGACCAGCTTCTCGACGGGGAGCACACCGGCCGGTTCGACTGGAACGACCTGCACAAGACCGAAAAGACCCATGCAGGCACACTGGTCGAAATCAATCTGCTGCGGGAGTTCAGGCTCGCCAGCGGAATCGACCTTGACTACCTGATCGAAGGGATCGAGGTCGACTGCAAGTTCTCACAGAAGCTATACGGATGGATGATTCCGCCGGAGGCCCTCGACGAGCTCTGCCTCGTGGTCTGGGCGGACGATCATCAGGGAGTGTGGAGCGCAGGGATTCTGCGTGCCGACCGCGGCAAGCTCACCACCAGCGGCACCGTCACCAAGAAGGGCAACCGGGACGGAAAGTTTCGTCTGACGAAGGAGAACCATTCTCTGGTCACCTGGCTCTGGCACAAAGAGCCGCTGGAGGAAAACCTGCTGCTGAACATCGGTAAGGCAACCCAGGAGGCGATCCTGAACGCCGGATCGGGATCGCGGCGCAGTCCGGGACAAGCAAAGCTCAATGAACTGTTCCGCCGGGTTCAAGGACGCCGGGTGAGCCGTACGGTGGTGCGCACCCTCGCTCAGCAAAAGGACTACATGAAGCGAGTGCGCTACAACGGGGGGTCACGTGACAAGCTTCGCGACGAAGGGATCCTCATCTGCGGCGACTATCCCAACCACCAGGTAGTCGCCGGCCAGCTGGGACTGCCCGTACCGCAAGAGGGTGAGAGCGTCAGCATCCGAGTTGTCGAGGCCAAACCGCACCATCACGGTCAGCCTCGCGTACAGCTTGAGGGCCGCTACTGGGTCGCTGCTGGCCTTGACGACCCGGTGGAGCGGGCTCCGCTTCTCCCTGAGACAAAGAAGAAAGCGAGCACCCCGGACTGACCTGTCCGGCTGGAAGAGGCCATGCAGGAAAAGAATTCAGAAGCAGGAAACGGGACTTGGGTTCCTCCGGAAGGCTCTTGGGCCTCCTCTGCCGCCCGGCGTCGCAACATGCAAGCCATCCGCAGCCGCGACACCAAGCCCGAGCGGCTGATCCGTAGCCTGCTCCACGCACAAGGGCTGCGCTACCGGGTGGCCGCCAAGCCCCTACCCGACCTCCGGCGCACAGCTGACATCGTCTTCCGTCCGTCGAAGCTCGCTGTGTTCATCGATGGCTGCTATTGGCACGGCTGCCCCGAGCACTACGTCCCGCCTAAGACCAACCCCGGCTACTGGTCAGACAAAGTCGCGCGGAACGTGGCCCGCGACCGCGACACTGATGAGCAACTCCGGAGTGCCGGGTGGACCGTGCTCCGGTTCTGGGAGCACGAGCCAGCCGAGGACTGTGCCGTCAAGATCGCGGCTGCGGCCAGTCGGCTCAGGGCAGCCAGGAAATAGCAGGGCTGCGCCTTCGATGGGGCACTTGCTCATGTCTCACCAGCCCCTCTAGCCTCGTGCGTTCTGTCAATAACGCCTGATCAGCGGGGGCTTGTGTGTCGTTCGTTATGGTTGCCGCCGCTTTGTATGGGGTGTTGCAACTGGCGTTGCTGGCCTCTCCGGTGCGGTCACTTCGGCTGTCGACGGTCCTGTTGACCGTCGCGGTCGGTGCATACGGCAGCGGAGTGGTCGCCACTCTCATCGAGCTCGGCTACGCGCACGCCGCTGTCTCGCAGGCCGGGCAGCCGCTGCGTGAAGCCATGGGTGAGGGCGCCTACACCGTGGTGCCGGTCGTCGAGGAACTTGCCAAGCTGGCACCACTGCTGCTGGTCGGCTTGAACCTCAAGATCCGCTACCAGCTGGGGCTCGCCGACTATGTAGTTCTCGGAGCGGCAACGGGCGCTGGACTCGGGCTGTTCGAGGTGATGCTCTCCCACCTCCTGGACGCCCAGCGGGCCAATCCGCTGCCAGGCGGCGGGTGGATGCTCTCCGGTGGCCTCGGCCTGGGAGGCGCCACGTACATTCCCGGCTGGTCAACGGTCTTGACCACCTGGCTGCCTGCCTCGTTGGGCAGCCTGGACATGAGCTTCACCGAAGCCAGTCTGGGCACCAGCCTCCACCTCGCCTGGGGTGCTGTCGGCGCGCTGGGGGCAGGACTGCTGCTGCGGGGCCTGGGGTGGCGTCGCCTGCTGGGCCTCCTGCCCATCGCCTACGCGATAGGCCACCACACGCTGGTCAACTACTCCGGACAGCGTGACGACCACCCCTCCGACTGGGCGGACTCACTGCTCAAGACCGCCGATGACGTGGTGGGGTATGTCCCACTGATCTGTCTGGTCATCGCCATGGCAGTCGACTACCGCCAACTATGGCGCAGCAAACAGGCCATGCCGGCAGTGCTCCTGGACGCCGAGCGAGCCGGTCGCACGGGTATGACAGCACTGACCGGGTTCGGTATGTGGTGCGTGCCCTGGACGGCGCTGATCGCGCTCCGCTTCGCCCGCCTACGCCGAGCCCTCCTCTACGCCGCCGGACGCACCCGCCCCGAGCGGCTCGAGGCCCTCTACCAGGCGGTTGTGGACACCGCGGGACGCATGGGCGCTGCCAGCCATGACAGCGCCTGGGACGCCACCCGAATACGGGCTCACCTCAAAGCAGCCCGCCCCACACACCCCTGGCGCCGCCGCTGGCCGCTCCTGCTGATCTCACTCCTGTTGATGCTGCCGTCCCTGATCTTCCTGGGCATCGGCTCGTTCACCGCAACCAAGGACCTACAAGAGCACTTCACCACCGGCAACGGCCCCCGCATCCTGATGTGGTTCGGCACCGCTGCGCTCGCCTGGGTCCTCATCCAGCTCGCACTCCTGCTGCGTGCCTCGCGCACCACCGCCAGGCAACCTCTGGCCGAACCCCAAGCCGTCCTACGCCTACGCGTCATCACCGCACTCGGCACCACCCTCACCACCAGCCTGCTGCTCATCAGCCACTACCGTGGCATTCCCCTTGACGGCGAAGCCACCGGCTCTCTGGCGATGCTCCTCGCCGCGCTGGAGAACCTCGAACTCTATGCGGGCATCGCCCTCACGATCCTTTCCCTCGTAGCCCTGATCATGGTGTTCCCGCCCGGCGGCCTCGCACTTGCCGGTGGCGGCGTCCTCGCGGGAGCCGCCACCGTAGAAGCCGCCCAGGCTGCTGCCCTGGGTACGGCAGGCATCGCCCTCATGGCACAAGGCGCCAATGGAGGACGTGGTGGGTCGAATGCTGGCCCCGGGGGAAGGTCCGGCGGAAAGAACAAACCCTCGAAGTCCACGAAGAAGACAGCTGAAGAGCTCAATTGGTCTGAGAACAGCCGTCCGACGTTCGGGCACACCTTTAGTCAGCATGGGGCCGGTGCAAGGAATACGAAGAGCTTGACTGACCGTGCCAGAAGTACTGGAAAGGACCAAGGACAGTGGGCGGACAACGGCAAGGCGGCGGACTTCCTCAAGGCGCACCACAACCCGGAGGCGAAGGCTGTCGATGTCCCGATACCGAAGGGGATGGGGCAGGTCATCACTCCCCGCGGGGAGATTGTTGATGCGACCCATGCAAGACTTGTCATGAAGCCTGACGGATCCTATAGAACTGCATTCCCTATTCTAAAGTGAGACTTGTTGATGGATTTCCAGATGCACGTAACGCCACCTTCCGGCCAGTGGAATCTAACACCTGGTTTTGAACCTTCCGAAGATTACGATTCGCTTGTCATGGACTGCTGTGGGCTCTTGTCGCAGACTGACTCCCGATTTCACGTGAACGGCTTCGGGCAGAGTGACTGGCCGGTAGACGTCGCTTACGACCTCTCCGCAGTGATGGAGCAACTTCCCGAGGCTGTCGCCGCGTTGAGGAAGGGCGAGAACACGGAGATCGACTTCTACGGGCAAGGAATTGAACGACTGATTGAGTTCTCGCCGCAAGGGACGCAGGTCGCCGTGCGGTGCACCTCGCGCCTGGACTGGACGCCAAGGCCGGACGTCGAGTTCGCCCTGCGCGACGACGTGGAACGCCTGCTCAGCGGACTGGCTCACAGCTTCAAGGTGGCACTCGATCGCACTTCCCCAGAAATGGCAGCCCTCGAACCGTTCTCTAGTTGGTGAGACGGCGGAAGGGGGAAGGGGGATCGGTTGGATCTAGACCTATTGCGAGGAGTGGAACAGCCTCGCCGGGGAGCCCTGAACCCGCTGACCGCCGAGGATGCCCACGCTCGCCACGTCTCCGGGCAGCTACAACGCCGTGGCATCCTCACCGGGGCGCTCGTTACGAAATTCGCTGATCCGGCGGGAGCGCGCCTAAGCCTCTGCGGGTTGGGCGTTGCTTAAGGAGCCGCCGACCAGGGCCCCGAAGCCTGGTTGACTGCCGATCGGCTGCCAACCAGGAGAACGCGAAACGCCTCGCCACCATCAGCCGCTACTCCGCCATGCCACAAGAGCAGCGCCCTGCCCAAGAGACTCCTCAGGCACCCTTAGTCTCTCCGCGCCTTCGCTGCAGACTCGAACGCCGCATAGATCTGCTCACCGACAGCCTGCGCAACCGGCGGAGGGAAGGCATTTCCAACCTGGCGGTACGCAGCTGTCTTCAGGCCGGAAAACTTCCAGCTCTCCGGAAAGCCCTGGATGATCGCGGCCTGAGACACAGTGAGCTTCGGGCCCAGAATCATTTCCGGCTCCTCGCCCGGCTTCTCGCCTGGCTCCTCACCCACGACGGCAAAAAGGTCGCGCTCCCAGGTCTTCTTCTTCAGCATTACGTCGACCTCATTGGCAACGCCCAGTCCGCACACACCGAGGCCTGCCCAGGCCCGCTTGGCCCGCGTCGGCCCGAGGTCCGCGCCTCCGTGCTTCTTTGAACCGCCAACGACCGTGGGTGCTACGCCTTCAACCGCCCTGTCGTGCCAGTCCTTGAATACCTTCTCAGCCCTGGGATCGTCAGCGACCGCGTCGTACCGCGCCCGCATCGAATCGTGCAGTGCCGCGCCGACAGAGACCTCATCGCGCACATCCGGCTTCGCGTGCTGGAAGTGCTCGGCGTACTCCGGCTTCATCGCCACCAGGATGGCTCGGGGACGCAGCTGCGGCACTCCGTACCTCTTCGCCTCCAGCACCTCCCAGTAGCACTCCTCGTACCCCATCGACTCCAAGCGCTTGATGATCTCTTGCCGGTACTCGGCGAACTTCGGGTCAAGCAGACCTCGTACGTTCTCGATCATCACGGCCTTGGGCTCAAGCTCATCGACAAGCTCAAGCATCCTCGGGAAGAGGTCGCGCTCGTCGTCCCGGCCGAGCTGCTTGCCCGCTGCCGAGAACGGCGGGCATGGCACGCCACCAGCCAGAAGATCAAGCTCTCCAGGCTTCAGCCCCAAGTCAGCGGAATCGAACTGCCTCAGATCCGCCTCAATGACCTTGCAGGACCACTCCGAATCCTCCTCGGTGTTGTCCCTCAGGGTCTGGCATGCGTCCTTGTCGATCTCAACCAGAGCTGCGTGCTTGAAGCCCGCGTTGTGCAGGCCGACCGCCTGCCCCCCGGCACCGGCGCAGATCTCCACCGAGGTGTACTTGAGTTTGTTTGTGCGGGTCATGCCCCCTCCTTACAGTCGTGCAGCGGCGGACACTTCTTGCAATCCACCATCACAGAGGGTGACAGACCCCACTGACAACGAGACGGATCCAAGTGTGCAGCACTTCCCTCAGTTCGTTGAACGCCCCCTCCGCCACGCCGAACACTCATACGATATTGCCCATGGCGAGAATCGACTGGACCCGGGACGAGCTGCTGCTGGCCTGTGCGCTCGTCGCGCAGAACGACTGGCACGAACTGCGCCAGGGCGACGAGAGCGTGCTCGAACTGTCCGACCTTCTCCGGTCGCTCCCGACCAACCGGGACAACGCCGCCAGCGATCCCCGCTTCCGCTCCCCCAACAGCGTCAGCCGAAAGACCACGGACGTTGCGACCGCTCATCCCAGCTATCCCGGCGCTGCCACGAGGGGCGGACGTCCGACAAAGGCGGTCGTCCGCGACTTCCTGGCCCACCCAGCCGAGATGCTGGCGGCTGCCGATGCGATCCGTCTGGGAATCGGATCCGGTGAGCTCCACCGAATACCGCCCCAGCCAGACGAAGCCGGCGATGACGGGGAGACGACCGCGCCGGAAGGGCAGCTGCTTGCGCGGTGGGCTCTGTACCGGGAGCGCGACCGCGGGCTCCGCGACCGCAAGATCCAGCAAGCCCGCAGGCGAGGCCAGGCCGTCCAGTGCGAAGTCTGCTCCTTTGACTTCAAGCGTTTCTACGGCGCCCTGGGAGACGGCTACATCGAGGTTCACCACACCCTGCCTCTCCACATCTCCGGGCCAACCGAGACCAGGCTCGACGACCTCGCCTTCCTGTGCGCCAATTGCCACCGCATGTGCCACAAGAGCTTCGATGGAGAATCCTGGCGCACTCCCGACGACCTGAGGGCGATAATCCGCGCACCCGAATCGGACGCCGATCACGCCGCCTCAGCCTCCGCCTCGTAACGGGTCTGCGCCCTGTCGAGCACGTCGTCCGGGTCACCGCCCTGGACCGCGAGCCAGTGCAGGAGGTCAGCGATGACCTCGGTGACTGAGGTCTCCAGCACGGCATAGGCCGGTACGGCTGCCGAGCCGGCGCCGGAAAGCCGCTGGTACTCGTCCAGCACGGCAGCCGCGCGTTGAACGCGTACACAGTGACGCGCAGGTTCCAGTGAAATCTCGCACCACACGGCCTTACCGGTAGCCGTGAGCAGGGTGCCCCAGTCCAGGCACACGGCCGCGAGCAGGTTCAGTCCACGGCCACACTCTTCGTCGCTGCCTCCGCGCCCGGCAGCGGGGACGCGGTGACTCTTGTCGTGGAGCTCCACACGAACGCGGTCGTCCTGTGACGCCAGGACGAGCGTCGCGGCCGCCCCCTCGCCGACATGCTTGATCACGTTCGTCGCCAGTTCTGTGACCGCCAGCTCCACCTCGTCGACGGCGACTGGGATCCCCCACAGGGCGATCTGCTCGGAGACGGCTTTCCGTAGCAAACGCACCTCAGACGGTTGCGCTTCGAAGGGCAGTACGCAGCGGAGCCGGGGGCCGGTGGACTCGTAGCCAGTCATGGTGAGACTCCCTCCCATGCCACGCACGTGCTGCGCCCGCCGTATCCACACGGCTGCACTGCGTAGCCAACTGCAAGCGAGCATGACACGGAGAGCTCTCACTATGTGAATTCTCACGAGAATCCATCGAGTGAATCTGGTGGTCCGCCAACTTCCTTGCTGCATAGCCTGATTGGGATCACCTGGGCATACGCCCGGCACGCGCAGGGAGGGTGGCCTGATGTCCGTACGGACTACTACGCGCCGACGCCAGCTGGGGGCGATGATGCGCAAGCTGCGCGCTCGCAAGGGGCTGACCCTCGAAGAAGCGGGGAGTCTGGTCGGCGTTTCCAGGGCGACCGTGAGCCGGTACGAGACGCAAGCCGGGCCCGTCAAGTGGCTTGTAGTTGACGCGCTTTGCCGTGAGTACGGCGCAACCGAGGTTGAGCGTAAGGCTGTTGTCGGTCTGGCCAAGGGGGCCAAGCAGCAGGGCTGGTGGAGCTCTATCTCCGGCTCGATCCCGGAGAGCATGAACATCCTGCTCACGCTGGAGGACGAAGCCGTCCATGAGGACCACTTCGCCTGCGTCTACGTACCGGGGCTTCTGCAGACCCGTAACTACAGCACGGCGTTGCAGCAGGCCAATGAGGTGCGCCTTGCTCCCGCGGAGATCGAACGGCTTGTGGACATCCGCATGAAGCGGCAGGAGATCCTCACCCGCGCCAAGCCGCCTCGGCTCTGGGCAATCCTCGACGAGTCCGTGATCCGTCGCGTCGTCGGCTCACCCGAGATCATGAAGGAGCAGCTCGGCCGGCTGCTGGAAGTGACCGAGCTACCCCACATCACGCTCCAGATACTGCCGTTCTCACAGGGAGCGCACGGCGCCGCCCTCGGAAGCTTCGTCATCATCGGCAGCGTCGAGCAGTCCCTCGACGTCGTGTACGTCGACTACCACACCGGCTCGCTCTTCCTGGAGAAGGACGAGGAACTGGAGCGGTACCGACTTGCGTTCGACTACCTGCGCGCACAAGCGTTGGACATGGAGACTTCCTCTGCTCTGATCCAACGCGTCCGCAGGGAGATGTAGTGCTTGATGATTCTCGTGATCCCCAGTTCGTGCCTGATATCGCCTGGTTCAAGTCGTCGTACAGCGGCGCCAACACGACCGAGTGCGTGGAGATAGCAGTCGCCCGTGACGATGTGCTGATACGGGATTCGAAGCGGAAAGACTCCGCGCTCGTTGCGGTTCGGGCAGACGCCTGGGCCGGATTCATTGCCTCTCTGCGGCAAGTCTCGTCTGGCTGAGGCAACTTGGCCTGGGTGGACCTTCGGTCGACCGGCGTTGCGTTGGTTGCCGGGGCCGCCCGCTGTTACGAGGCTGGCGGTTCCGGGCCGGGTATCAAGGGCGCTCCGCTGCGCTACGCGTCGGCTGCGCCGATGCCTCGACGGAACCGACCACGCCGACCACAAAGAACAGAGCAGCATGATCCGCCGCTACATTATCTGGCGAAACCGCCACGCCGACGACCGGCGCCTACGCGCCGTCGTCGACAGGGCGAGCGTTGCCTGAGCGTCAGCTCGGCGCCGCCACCGGGACTGTTCCGACGCTGCCCCGCAGATGTTCCGGCATGTCGAGCAACCGCACTCCCTCCTGCTCGTCGGGATCGGTACGGGCGACGAGAGCGATCATGTCCTGGTCGCTGCGGTTCACCGGCAGGTGCGGTGTGTCCGGGGAGATGTAGATGTAGTCACCCGCTGTCAGCACCACCCGCTCCGTCAGGTCGGGACCGTGCCACACCTCCACCTCACCCGACGCGATGAAGATCGCTGACTCATGCCCGGAATGCACATGCGGGCGCCCTCGTGTCATCGGCGGCAGCCTCAGTCGGTGCAGGCACAGTCTCTCCGCTCCCGCGGACTGTGCTGAGATCCCAGCCGCGAAAGTGCCGACTTGGCTCCCGTCGTAACTCCCACCACGTACGACCACACACCCCTTGTCCATCCCGATACTTAACCGGATCGGCCAGTTCGGCGACAGGGCGTAAAGAGGCGCAAACAGAGGTGAATAAGCTCAAGCAGCGCATTCCGGAGGGCCATATCACTGCCACGGGGGCAAAGGTTCTCTTATGCGGCACTAGTCCCAGTACGTGACCCCGTCCCCGCCCTCGGGGTTCGCCGTCGAGAGCATGAACTCTGCCTTGTTGTTCGAGCCGTCCACGTAGTCGCCGATGTTCTTGAAGGTCAGGCAGCCGCCGTTGCTCCTCTTCGACGCGACCTTGCGGGACTCGGTCGTGTCGTACTCCCACAGGGCGTACGTGTACGTGCCCGACGTGGGGTCGACGCATGCCATGAAGCTGCCGCCGCCGGAGTGGACGTAGTTCGTGAACCAGAGGTGGAGGTCCATGTCACGGTGCTTGAACTCGCTCAGGCCGATGTAGTCCCAGCCCGACGAGGTATGCGCGAAACCCGAACCGGTCATCACCACCGCGGGGGTGAAGAGCGACACGCCTATTGCCTTGAGCTTCTTCATTTCAGTCAGTCCGATCAACGGCGCGCCGACGGAAGGGTGTTTGGTCTCGTACGGTGTCCGGATGGACCAGCCCTTCTTGATCAGGCACATATCTGCTGACCGTCTTGACGATCTCGAACCCCTGTGGAAAGCGCTGCACAGCCACCATCTGGCCGTCGCCGGGCATCTGGAAGCGCTCTCGCCCTCGCTGTCCCCCGAGGCATCGTGGATCAATCGCCGGGCCAAGTACGAGACATGGCTTGCTTCCCCGGATGCCTTCCTGCTTGCCGCCGAAGCCGATGCCGATGCCGATGCCGATCACGAAATCGTCGGCTATGCCATGGCCCGCGTTCAGGAACAGCGGCCGGGGTCCTGGGACCGAGCAGCGAAGACCGGTGTCCTGGAAAGCCTTTCCGTACGGGCCGACCAGCGGGGCGGTGGGGTCGGGACTCGCCTGTTCGAGGCGGTCCGTGCCGAGTTCGTGAAGCGGGGAGCGCGGGAGTTCCAGCTTGACGTCATCGCCGGCAACACGGACGCCGTGCGCTTCTACACCCGGCAAGGGCTTGTGCCGTACGTGACGACGCTGCTGGGCCGCAGCTAAGCACTCCTCTGCAGTGCCGAGCGGCTAGTAGGACTTGTCCGGCCGATCACGGTCTCGACTGCCTCGTGACCTGAGTCGCCTGGCCCCAGCGGTCGGCCTGCTGACCAGGTGACGGCAGGTCTTACGATCTGCCCATGATTGACACCCCGAAGCATTGGACCGTGCGCCATTTCTCGCAGGCCAACCCCGCTGGCCCAGGCTGCGATAGTGTTCCGGCCCTCTTGCGACGGCTGGCCGATGCCATTGAGGCGTTGGGACCTGTTGAGATCCAGGACGTGGTGATCGAGTCAGAGATGACCGAGCACGGCCCCTGGCGGTCGGGCACCGTCTACTTCCATCTGCCGGAAGACGGATAAGGGCTAATCATGGCGCTCACGAGCCGAGCCAGATCACCAGTGCCGCGGCAGTGGCGGTGCCGAGGTAGACGTAGCGGCGCTTGTCGTATCGGGTGGGTGCGCCACGAGGCGCCAGTGCGCCGTGAGGCGCGGTGAATCGAAGGAGGTGCAAGACCTCCTCGCCAGGCTGTCGCAGCAGCTTGGTGGGAGCTGAGCGCAGTCCGACCCGGGAGGCGCCGGGGAGGGCGGGAAGCAGCGCTGACAAAGCCGGGACTGCTCGGAACTACCAGACGGGCCGGGTCCGGCGAGCGAGATCAGAGGGCGTACGAGAGGAACCAGTGGTAAAGCTCCGTAAGCGTGGCACCGGCTCAAATCTGGTGGATATGGGCCGGGTTGCAGTGCACAGTCCGTTCGCGGAGCGGACTGACTCCGTAACCGACTTGGCGTGTCGGTGGGGAGGCCACGGTGAAAGCCTGCGGCGTAACCGTGGCGATGCTGCCGGGGCAAAGCTGGGCGCCGGACTGATCGATCGATTCACCGTGAACACGGGAACCGTCCCACGTCGTTCCCCGGGCCCGGAATCCATCCGGGCCAGTGGGATAGATACGTCGTCTGTTGAAGGCGCGGGACGGGGCGGAGGCCCCGTAGTAGTCCGAGCGGACGAGAGGTCCGTGCATGGCGAAGGGGGCCAGCAAGTCGGCAGTAAGGACGCTGGAATGCCGGGAGGCCGTTGGTGAATACCGACGAACTGGAATACGTCTTACTCAAGGCGGAACGCCGGGTACTGGAAATCCAAACCAAGCTGCATCGTTGGGCCAGTGATGACCCTCATCGCAGGTTCGATGATCTGTACAACCTCGCCACGGACCCGGGCTTCCTGCTGGTGGCCTGGGACCGGGTGCGGAACAACAAGGGCGCGCGCACGGCGGGAGTGGACGGCGAGACCGCCTACTACATTGAGTCCGTGCGCGGGCTGGAAGGGTTCCTTTTGGAACTGCGGGAAGATCTTAAAGCCCGCACCTTCCGGCCCCTCCCGGCTCGGCGACGTGCGATTCCCAAGGCTGGCGGCAAGGTCCGCTATCTGGGGATCGCGACCATCCGTGACCGGGTTGTCCAAGCGTCCTTGAAACTGGTGTTGGAGCCGATTTTCGAGGCGGATTTCCTCCCGTGCTCCTACGGGTTCCGTCCGAACCGCCGGGCTCACGACGCGGTGGCCGAGGTGCACCATTTCGCATCCCGCTCGTATGAGTGGATTGTCGAGGGTGACATCAAAGCCTGCTTCGACGAAATCTCGCACTCCGCTCTCATGGACCGGGTGCGGAAACGGGTCGGAGACAAACGCGTCTTGGAACTGGTGAAGGCATTCCTGAAGGCGGGCATCCTCGATGAGGACGGCACGCTGGTGGATACCAACGCCGGGACTCCGCAAGGGTCGATTCTTTCCCCGTTGCTGAGCAATGTGGCTCTCTCGGTCCTGGACGAGCATATCGCCCAAGGGCCGGGCGGCCCCGAAGCCAGCCCGTATGGAAGGGCCAAGCGACGCCGCCAAGGTCTGCCCAACTACCGCCTCGTGCGGTACGCAGACGACTGGTGCTTGCTCGTCTCGGGCACCAAAGCGCACGCCGAAGCCCTGCGGGAAGAACTCGCCAGGGTCCTGTCCACGATGGGCCTGCGCCTGTCTCCGGAGAAGACCCTGATCACCCATATCGACGAGGGCCTCGTCTTCCTCGGCTGGTGCATCCAGCGCCACCAGAAGCGAGGCACCGGCAAACGGTACGTCTACGTCTATCCGGCCAAGAAGGCCCTGGCGGCCGTCATGGCCAAGGTGAAGACGATCTGCCGGCGGAGCATGAACCTGTCGCTCGAAGACCTGCTGCGTCAGCTCAACCGGATGCTGCGGGGCTGGACCGCGTACTTCAAGTACGGATGCTCGAACGCGACTTTCAGCTATCTGAGGGCCTACCTCTGGAAGGAGATCATCAGATGGCAGGAGCGCAAGCACAAGCGCGTGCCTTGGAAGGTACTGCGCCGACGCTACGGCATCTGGCCCGCCGAGGGCGGGATGGAACTGTTCGATCCGGCAAGGGTGAGCGCCAAGCGCTACTACTACCGGGGAACACGCATCCCGACACCATGGCCGAGCACGGCATGAAGTGAACACCGGCTCACGGGACTTGTGGAGAGCCCGGTGCGCTTAGCGGCGCACGCCGGGTTCGGGAGGCGACCCGGAGAAACGGGCTGGTCGAGAGGCCAGTACCGCGCTCCGGGTCGACCTCACTGGAATCGAGTGAGGTGAGAGACCTTCACCGCCGGGTTGCCGCAGCAACCCGGCTGAAGCTGGGGGCAGTTCGGCTCGGGGGATGCCGAGTCGGGCGGTAAGCCGCCCTGACAACGTCGGGACGGGCTGGCACTGCCGTCACATGATCGGCCGGACAAGTCCGCCGAGCGGCTAGAAGGCCGATGAAGATCTTGGACCCGAGATCTTCATGAGCCTTCTAATAGTCGACCCGTGCTTCCCAGTCGATCCGGTGCTCGTACTGCCACGTTCCCCACATCGAACCTCCGCCGCCCACCTTCATCGCCACCGGCAGCACCGCGTCCCGCAGCGCGCGGGTCAGCGGGCCCGCCGGCTTGGGGGACGCCGTGCGGGCCGCTGCCGAGGTGGCCGTCGGGGTTGTCGTGGCGTGTTTGAGGATGCGGTCCACTCGGGGGCGGCGCAGGGACTCGTACGCCCTGAAAGCCTTGGAGTGGGGCAAGTCCCTTAGGCAGCGGGCCAGTTCCACCGCGCTCTCCGATGCGAGCGACGCGCCTTGGCCCGACGTGGGGGGTGTCGCGTGTGCCGCGTCGCCTATCAGTGCCATGCGGCCTCGGGTCCACGTCGGTACCGACGGCATGTTTTCCGTCGGGCCCGTGATGAGGAGGGCCGACGGGTGTGTGGCTCGGAGGAGTTCGGTCGCCGGGGTGCGGTCGTCGGCGAAGGCCTCCCTCAGGCGGGTCAACCACGTTGCGGAGCCCACCGATTGGGCTTCCGTCTTCGTCATCGGTTCGCGGTGCGGGAGCGTCGCGGACCAGACCGCCGAGCCGTCCTCGAACGTTTGGTACGTCAGGTACGCGCGCTTGCCCAGGCAGTGGTGCAACACGCCTGGTGTGGGAGGGAGTTCGGCAGCTGCCTTCTCCGTCCTCGCTGTGAAGGTGAGAGTGCCCGCGTAGTGGGGTGTCGGGGCCGATGCGTCGATCAGGCGGCGGACCGTCGAGCGCAGGCCGTCCGCGCCGATCAGGATGTCCGCCTTCGCCAGTGAGCCGTCCGCGAAGCGGGCCGAGATGCCCGTTCCCGTGTCCGTGGCGTCTAGGAGGCGCTTGCCCCGGTGGATGGGGATCTCGCGTCGGGTCGCCTCCTCGGCCATCGCCTCGTGCAGGTCCGTGCGCCAGACGAAGCGGGTGGGCGGGAGGTCTGGCGGGAGGTCTGTCGGTGCGTCAAGGCTGGCCAGGTCCTTGCCCGTCCAGCTGTGCAGGGTCGTTGCGGTCAGTGGGGTGCCGATCGTGTTCACCACGTCCGCCGCGTCGATCGCGGACAGGGCCTGTTGGCCGTTGGGGGCGATCGTCAGGCCCGTACTCGGGCCCGCTTGTCTTTTGGATGCGTCGTTGGATGGGTCGTACGCCTCGTACACCGTTGCCTCGATGCCCGCCTTGCGCAGCGCCATCGCCGCCACCGGGCCCGCGATGCCACCCCCGATGACCAGGGCGGTACGGACGCGGGCAGGGTTTCGCACGGTCATCTTTGGTGTCGGTCCCTCGTCGGGTGCGGTGTTCCACCAAACCTATGTGGGGCAGGGGCCCTCGCCGCAAGGCTTTCCGGGCGGCGCGTTAGCCTCAGCCGCAGATCCATTGAGGACGTATCGGCTGGAAGCAGCACGGAAGCGAGGGCAGGCATGGCGAAGGTACCGGCAGCAGCAGTGGCCGCAACGGGGCTTGTTGGGGGGTACGCCGTCGCCAGGTTCACGAAGAAGCGGCCGCTCGGTGGTGTCGTGCTCGCCGCCGCGGGGGCCGTGGCCGCGCAGCAGTGGCGGCAGAGTGCGGGTGGGAAGACCGCCGCCGTGCTCAGTACCGCGTACGTCGCCGCCTTCGCGGCGTCGCATCCGCTGGCCAAGAAGGTCGGGGCGTGGCCCGCGGTCTTCGGGGTCGCGGGGGGTGTGGGACTTGCTAGTTGGGTGCTTGTGGACCGGCGGGGCTAAATGCCCCTAGGGGCGGGGGGCTCAGGACTCGCTGTCCCTGAACAGGCGCGCGAAGCCCGCCGCCATCAGGACCCCCGTCCCCATCACCAGCGTGAAGAACGCCCACGCCACCGGCCACACCGCCGCGTCCGGCTCCGGGTGGCTGTCGAAGGAGACGTACATCAGGGTCGCCGGTGGTCCTGCGACGAGGAGCAGCGCCAAGACGAGGCGGTCCCTGAAGCCGAAGTAGGCCGCCAGGGTCAGCATCGAGACGGCCAGGAACGTTATGCCCAGCGCCGACACCGGTGACGTCTCGTTGATCGCGCCCGGCGTCTCGGGGCGGTTGCGCAGGTCCCAGGGGAGGCAGAGCAGGTACGCCGCGGCCGCGAGGCCGGTGCCCGCCGCGCGGGTCGCCCAGCGTTCCAGCAGGGGGCGCTTCGGCAGCGGGCTCAGCAGCTTCGCCGCACCGTGCGGTATCTCGCTCGAGCTCGCGCTCGCGCTCATGTGCATCGCGTTTGCCGTCATGGGTACGAGGCTGCCGGGCTGGGCGGTGGGGCCGACAGAGTACGCGTACTCAGATCGAGGGCAGGGGCGTAGGTCTGCGTTACACGCTTCGCGATCCCCTGAACGTCATCCGATACGTCCCCGGCGACACCCCGAGCCCCGCCTGGAAGTGCTGTCTCAGCGACGCCGCCGTGCCGAAGCCCGCGTCCGCCGCGATGCGGTCGACCGTGTGGTCCGTCTCCTCGAGCAGCGCTCTCGCCCTGTCGATCCGGCGCTGGGTCAGCCACTGCATCGGCGTCAGGCCCGTCTCCTCGCGGAAGCGGCGGCTGAAGGTGCGTACGCTCATCGACTCGCGTGCCGCCAACTCGTTCAGGGTGAGGGGCTCTTCGAGGCGCGTCAGGGCCCAGGAGCGGGCGCGGCCCGTCGAGGCCGTGCGGGGTTCCGCCACCGGGCGGCGGATGTACTGGGCCTGGCCGCCTTCGCGATGCGGGGGTACGACGGTGCGGCGGGCCACGTCCGCCGCCACCGCCGCTCCGTGGTCGCGGCGGATCATGTGCAGGCAGAGGTCGATGCCTGCCGCCTCGCCTGCGGAGGTGAGGACCTCGCCCTCGTCCACGTACAGGACGTCCGGGTCGACCGTCACCGTCGGGAACGTGCGGGCGAAGAGGTCCGTGGAGAGCCAGTGCGTCGTCGCTCTGCGGCCGTCCAGGAGGCCGGCTGCCGCGAGGACGAAGGCGCCGGTGCAGATGGAGGCGATGCGGGTGCCGGCTTCTGTGGCGGTCTTGAGCGTTGCTGCGAGGGCGGGTGGGAGG